>NZ_KV830556.1:109887-515558 GCF_001836795.1 Neisseria sp. HMSC061H08
AAGGCCGTCTGAAAAGTTTTCAGACGGCCTTTAGTTTAGGAAGTCATACCGGATTATTTGGCTGCTTCGGTTTTTTCGCCTTCTTTAGCAAAGTATTTGGCGTAAATTTTGTCGTATTCGCCACTTTCGCGTACTTTTTTCAGCGCATCGTTCAACATTTTGATGGTTGCTTCGTCGCCTTTGCGTGCAGCGATACCGTAGTTTTCGATGGTGAAGTCAGGCAGGGAGATGAAATCCAAGCCTTTGGTCGGGTTGTTTTTCACATAGTTGGCAATAACCGCGCTGTCGCTGACGACGGAGTCCAAACCGCCGTTTTCCAATTCTTTGATAATCAGGGGAACGCTTTCAAAGCGGGCGATTTTCGGATTGTCGTTGCCCAAGAGTTTGGAAACGGAGAAGTCGCCGGTGTAGCCGGTTACCACGCCGACTTTGGCCATGTTTTTCAGGTCTTCGGAAGAAGCTACTTTTTTGCCTTTTGGAACGAGGACAACTTGGGTGATTTCAAAGTATGGATCGCTGAAGAGCATGCTTTGTTTGCGGTCGTCAGTGATGGTTACGCCGGACATAACGATGTCCACGTCGCCGTTGTTCAGAGAAGGGAAGAGGCTTTCCCATGGCTGGTGTTTGAATTCGACTTTGAAGTTGCCGGCTTTAGCCATGGCGTCCATCAAGTCAACGTCAAAACCTTCCACTTTGCCGGCAGAATCCAAAGATTCAAATGGGGCAAATTCGGCGTTGGAGCCGACACGGTACACTTTATCGGCAGGAGCAGAGGCATTGTTGCTTTGACCGCCGCAGGCAGTCAGGGCAAGGGCGGAACAAGCGAGGGCAGTGGCCAGCCATTTTTTCATGTTCATGATATGTGCTTTCTTAATAAAATGTTAACGGATAAAATCTTAGTTTAGCATAATTTTGTGAACAAACTAGCCGAAATCAGTGGTCTTTTTCTCGGAAAAATGCGTAGGTTACGTCATGGAAGAGGTCGGTGTGCGGACTGTCTTCATAGCTCAATTCCGCCAACGCGTCTTCAAAGGCAAGCTGGATGGATTCTACGGCATCGTTGGCCATGTCGGAGGGCAGGGAGCGGATAAGGCCTTTGAGTGCGGTGGCGAGGACGTGGTTTTGCATACGCAAAGCGTCGTTGGCCTCTTCCAGATATTCGAGGCGTTGTTCGATGCTGCTCATGATGTATCCTTAAGTTAAATAAAATAGTGATTATATAGCGAATTAATATTAAAATGTGACGCTTGCGCCGGCTTGCCGGATATGTCCAACCATCGGCCGTATTTCAAGTGATTTTAGGTTTGAATGCGGTTCACAATAAAAATGAAAAAACGAGATTATTATGGAAAACAACCGTCTTGACCCCGCAGCCCTCGAGGAAGAAGACCTGAATTGGGAAAAACGCCTGGAAAGATTGCGTCAGGCACGACAATTCAATACTGTGCCGACTCATGCGCCATTGGTTAAAAAATCGGACGATGCTGTTGATGTTGCGCCCAAAACCGCGCCTAAAAAAGAATATAAATTAGATGCGGACAATCGTGAAAAAGTATTGGAAGAATATTTGTACCGCTGGCAGTTGGAACACAATACTGCCCTTGCCGACGAGGGCGAAGCAGTGGAAACCGATGCAATGGTGGTTTTGCAAGACAACTGGTTGAGCGCGCAATCGGCATTGCAGGCTGCGGCTTCAGAGCGTCATATCGAATCAACGCGCACCGTCAGACTGAATCCGAAATCAGGTGCTGTAGATTTTGATGTACCTGGAGTGGAAGAAACTGAAAAACCGGAAAATGATGATGCGCAAGCGGCTGAAGAGGCGGTTTCAGACGGCCTTGAACAAGAACCGGCCATCAATGTCCATATCAATGTATTGAACCCGCAGGCGATCGGCCGCCGGGAAGTATTCTGTGTTTCTGAAAAAGATTTGACCGAGCGTCTGATTAAGCGTTTGCGCCCCCATGTGGCCGATGCGGTCAACGGCATGATTCGGATTGCCGTGCAAAAACAAATGGCTGTGTTCACTTATCAGTTGCAACAAATGTTGAACGAGCAGGCGCCGGGCTTGGTGGAAGATGTATTGGAACACAATGTCAAACGTATTTTGGACGATATGAAGACTGAAATGAAATACCGCCGTTGAGTATCCAGGCCGTCTGAAAAATTTCAGACGGCCTTAGGCGTAAAATTCCCTTAAAATTTTACGAAGCGTGTATAATGGCGGCTCACGGTTTCGTGATAAATATCCTTTCTAAATAGTTGATATGCCCGATGCAGAATCGGGCATTTTTTTTTGAGATTGTTATGAATAAAAATAAAATCATTGTATTGCTGATTGCTTTGGTTGCCGTATTTGCCTATAACAAAATGCAAAACAAGCAGCCGGTACAATCGCAGAATCAGCAGCAAATAGAAGCCGTTCAAAAACAAAATAATGCGGGCAAAAAGAATGCCGATACGGCTCAGCAGCAAATCGGTTCGGGCAAAGAATCAGCCGAAGCGGTTTTGAAACAGGCGTTTGAAAACGAGCAAAGCGATATTCAGGTTGAAGGCGAGGGCACGGTATGGAAAACCCTGCCGGATGACAACAAAGGCACGCGCCATCAACGCTTTATTTTGAAACTTTCCAGCGGTCAAACGCTTTTGGTGGCGCATAATATCGATTTGGCCGACAAAATCAAAGGCTTGAAAAAAGGTGATAAAGTCGCGTTTTACGGCGAATATGAATGGTCGGAGCAAGGCGGCGTTATCCATTGGACGCATCATGATCCGGCAGGCCGTCATGAAGACGGTTGGCTGAAGCACGGTGGACAGGTTTACCAGTAACTGTTCAGACGGCCTCCTGCTTGAAAGATGACAGGAATAAGCGCAAAATGTTAACAAATTAAACGGGCGCATTGTTTACTGCGCCCATCGGAACATACAGTAGATTGAAAAATAAATGAGCAAAAAACTTCATCCTCAAACGCTTGCCATCCGTAGTGGCAAAGAGCAAACTGAATATTATGAACACAATCAGGCTCTGTTTTTGACCAGCAGCTTCATGTGGGAAAACGCCCAACATGCTGCTGATTTGTTTTCTAAAAAAATCAAAGGTTTTACCTATACTCGTACGGCTAACCCTACCATTGCCGCCTTTGAGAAACGCATTGCCGCATTGGAAGGCGCAGAGCGCGCGGTAGCCACTTCGACCGGTATGTCCGCGATTCAGGCAGCGTTTTTTACCTTCTTGCAAGCCGGTGATCATGTTATTTCCAGCCGCAGTCTGTTTGGTACGACTGTCGGTTTTATCAATAATATCGTAACTAAGTTTGGCATCGAAGTCAGCCATGTGTCGCCAACCGATTTGAACGAGTGGAAAGCCGCGGTTAAAGACAATACCAAATTGCTGTTTTTGGAAACCCCGTCCAATCCTTTGGGCGAAGTTGCCGACTTGGAAGCGTTGGCAGAACTGGCACACAGCATCGGCGCGCTTTTGGTGGTAGACAACAGTCTCTTGTCACCAGCCGGTTCGCAGCCTTTGAAACACGGTGCGGATATTTCCGTGTCTTCCGCAACCAAAGCGATTGACGGACATGGCCGCGTGATGGGCGGCGTGTTGGCCGGTTCGGAAGAATTGATGACGCAAGTTGCCATGTATTGCAACTCTTGCGGTTTGGCGATGTCTCCGTTTAACGCATGGCAGTTGTTGAGCGGCGTGGAAACCTTGTCGCTGCGTATGGAAAAACAATACGACAATGCGCTGAAAATCGCGCAATGGTTGAAAGAGCAGCCGCAAGTCCAAGCCGTGTACTACACCGGTTTGCCCGACCATCCGCAAGCCGAACTGATCCGCAAACAGCAAAATGGCGGCGGTATTGTTATAGGTTTTGAAGTTGCAGACCAAGAAACGGCATGGAAAATCGTGGACGGCGTAGAACTCTTTTCCCGTACTGCCAACCTCGGCGACGTGCGCTCAACCATCACCCATCCGTGGACAACGACTCACGGCCGTATGCAGCCTGAAGAAAAACTTGCCGCCAATATCCGCCCGGGCTTGGTGCGCCTGTCTGTCGGCTTGGAATACGTTGACGATTTGATTGAAGATTTGAAACAAGTCTTGAACAAATAAGTTCAAAAAAGATATTTCAGACGGCCTGTTGCAGTAAGGCCGTCTGAAATTTATGAACACACATCTGAACCATACAAGGAAAGAATATGACTGAAGCAGAATTCGCCTCATGGGCAATGAAAATCCTACTGAGCGGCCTGATTATCTTTTTGGGCTTTATTGTTTGGAACTTGGGTAAAGAATCCAAAGCCGGCAAATTCGGCATTGCCATGCTCTTCTTGGTTTTGGGCTTGGGTGTGTTTGGATTCGTATTTAAAGAATTGCTGATTAGCTTTTTGGTATTGCCGAAGTAAGCAGAAAGTTTATAGATAGAACAAGGCCGTCTGAACATTTTTTCAGACGGCCTTTTCCTTTTAATTTGATAATTTAAATTACGCCCAATTCTTGCAAGCCGCGCAATACGCCGTCTTCATCAACGCTTGGGCAGACGAATTGTGAAGCCGCTTTGGCTGCTTCTTCGCCATTGTCCATGGCAACGCCAAAGCCGACGGTTGACAGCATTTCCAAGTCGTTGAAGCTGTCGCCGAACGCCATTACTTTGCTCATATCAATGCCCAGTTTTTCCACTGCGTGGGCGATGCCGCGTGCTTTTGAACCTTCTTTGCGCAGCAGGTCCACAGCATATTCATGCCAGCGGACGGATTTGAAGCCGTGTTGCTGGGTCAGCGGTTGCAGGATTTTTTCTTCTTCCTTGTCCACAAAGACCAACATCTGATAAACAGGCTGTTTGCGGAAATATTCTTTGTCCGTCAGGAAGTTGGGCAGGATATGCGATAAGCCTTCGACAACGCGCGGAGAATGGGAGGAAACGGCAATTTCTTGGTTGTTGACGAATGCGTAGTCTATTTTGTGTTGTTCAAGCAGGTTGATGGCGGTTTCGATGTCGGCAATGTCCAAAGGGTAGCTTTGCAGGGGTTCACCGCGAAAGGAAATATATTGGCCGTTGATGGTAACGAGCATGTCGATACCGCATTCTTGAATTAAGGTTTTGACTTTGGCGGGAATGGCGGCTTCCGGACGGCCGGTGGCAATCGCTGTCAGAATACCTTTGGCTTTCAATGCGCGCATGGCTTGTGCGACCGAAGGGCGTAAGGTATCCGTGTATTTGCGGTAGAGGGTGTCGTCGATGTCAAAGAAGATGATTGCAGGATTGTTCATGGTTCACTCGTCGGGCCGGGTACACACAGCTTTCATTGAAAATTGTGTGAACAGCTTGTGTATAAATTGGTTTAGTATTTGATTGCTATTATAAAAATAAGTTCTGATTAAAATTTAGGCAGTTTTTGTGTCGAGAATAAAGCGGAAAGTTATCCACATCAGGCCGTCTGAAAATTTGGTTTTCAGACGGCCTTGTTTTAAGCAATCAGACGGATATTTTCTTTGTCTTGCCTGAATTTGTTTTTGATCACGAGAGGCAGGCTGCTGTCGAAATACCAGCTGCCGTCAGGCAATGCCAACGCGCCGCCAGCGCAGAGCAGGGTAATGCTGTTTCCGGTCAGGGGGTCGGTTTCGGTAATTTCAATTTCATGCGCTTTGCCCCAATCGGTTACGGGGAGTAGGTGGGCAAGCTCGGTAATACGTTGGTTTTGATGTTTGATGCCGTTTGGCTGGCGGCAGTCGCCGTTGCATTTGCCGACGGTCTCGACAGGGCAGGGTTCTCCCTTTGCGTAGCTGGTCGGCAAAATGTTGAGCGAATCTGGGCAGAGTCTGTGTTCTTGCGACCATTGCGTCAAAGCGCGTTTGGCTGCTTTTTTGTGGGCAAACAAACCGTAAGGGCGCCAATTTCTGGTGCCGCTATTTAACAAGACAATGCGTGCTTGAAGGCTGCCGTGTTCGTCAGCGATAAAGCGGACGGTAGAAAACGATGTGGATTTTTCAGACGGCATCAGTTGGTATTCCTGCATGGTCTGGGCTTTGAGCCATAATGTATGGAGCTGCCCGACTGCCGGAATAAAACGGATGGAGGTTGCGGCTTTGATGTGCGGTGGCAGTTTTTTGCTGTGCAGCAGGGTAGCGGTTTCACTGTATGCGCGTTCATGTGCTTCAATGGCTTGGGCTTTGCCGAAATGGTCAAACCAAACCAATACGCCGTAACTGTCGGGCAGGGCATAGAGCTGTTGGGCGAGCGAATCAGGCAGCCAAGTGGGTAACATTTTCGGATTCATCAATACACGGACGTGTTCGTCCCATTGTTGATGATTTTTTTCTGCCAGACTTAATTCGAGATAATCACACAATGCGGCAACATCGGTCATGGCGCGGTGGCGGTTGGCCGTCTGAATGCCGGTGCGTTCGATAATGCTGTCGAGGCTGTGTTTGTAAAACTCAGGATACAGGCGGCGCGACAGTTGAACCGTACAGAGCGAGGGTGCGGCAAAGTCAGTATGGATACGGGCAAACTCGTGGCGCAGGAAGGTATAGTCAAAGCGGCTGTTGTGCGCAACAACTACAGCCCCTTGCAATAGCGGCAACAAATCGCCTGCAATATCGGCAAAGACAGGCGCGTTTTTCACCGTTTCATCATGAATTCCGGTCAGTCTGGCAACAAATTCGGGAATGCTGCGGCAAGGATTGACCAATTGCTCGTAATGTGTGGCGCGTCCTTGCTCAAAACGAACAAGGGCGACTTCCGTTATCCTGTCTTGATAGAAATTTCCACCGGTCGTCTCCAAATCCACCACGACCACAGGCCGTCCCAAACGGGAAAATGCTTCGGATAAGAGCGGCCAGCGTGCGAAATCTGACATTTTATTCTCTGTAAATTCAATAGCAAATGCGCATTTTACACGCTGTCTGCAAGTTTTCCAAATAAAACGCTTGACAGTAAATAGCCCTCTCTTTATAATTCAAATCTTTCTTGATGCACCCGTAGCTCAGTTGGATAGAGTATCTGGCTACGAACCAGAGGGTCGGGCGTTCGAATCGCTCCGGGTGCGCCACAGAAAATCTCCGCGCCCATCGTCTAGCGGTTAGGACATCGCCCTTTCACGGCGGTAACCGGGGTTCGATTCCCCGTGGGCGTGCCAGTTTATAAAAAAGCGCAATCTGTTTCAGATTGCGCTTTTTTGCATCTATCGGTTTTAAAATGATTTGAACCTCTCTTTTTATTTGCTAATGCAGGTTGGCATTTGTCATAATCTACTAAAAGCATTTATTATTACATATCTAATAATCATAATTTAAGGGAAAACGTTCATGGCGTGGCGGTTTGTGTTGCCTGCTTGGGTGGTGGGTGTAGTGCTTTCGTTTGCGTTGCCGTTTGTGCCGCCATGGTGGGTTTGGTTGTCTGTAATCATTGGCGCGCTTGCGTTGTGTCGAAGATTTGCTGTGGCTTGGTTGGTGCTGGCCGTCTGTATGGGCATGGCGTTTGGAGTGTGGCGGACCGGGCTGGTTTTGGCTGGTCAATGGCTTGTGGGGGAGGTATCGGCTAAAGTTTTGACGGTTGAAGTGGCGGATATGCCGCGTGATGATGGTCGGCGCGTGCAGTTCGTGGCAAGGGCTTGGGATGGGCGTGGGCAGGCTTTTGATTTGATGTTGTCGGATTATCAGCGGCGCGATTGGGCGGTGGGCAGCAGGTGGTCTGTGTCGGCGCGGGTAAGGCCGGTAATCGGTGAAGTGAATGTGCGCGGTTTGAACCGTGAAACATGGGCTTTGGCCAATGGTATCGATGGCATGGGTACTTTGGGACGCGATAGGAAACTCGTGCGGCAAGGCGGTGGTTTTGGTTTGGCTAATATGCGTGATGCGGTAAGCCGAAGTTGGCAGGGAACGGCGGACAAATACCCTGAGTTTTCAGACGGCATAGGGCTGATGCGTGCTTTGAGTATTGGCGAGCAATCGGCGTTGCGGCCGCCTTTGTGGCAGGCATTCCGCCCTTTGGGACTGACGCACTTGGTCAGTATTTCGGGCTTGCATGTGACGATGGTGGCGGTATTGTTTGCCTGGCTGATTAAGCGAATTTTCCGTTATTTGCCGTGGATTCCGGCAAAACCGCGTGTGTGGATATTGGCAGGCGGTGTTGCAGGGGCTTTGTTTTATGCGCTTTTGGCCGGTTTTTCCGTACCGACGCAACGCAGTGTATTGATGTTGGCTGCGTTTGCGTGGGCATGGTGGCGCGGCAGTGGCGGCTCGGGCTGGACGGCATGGTGGCAGGCTTTGGCCGTTGTTTTGTTGTTGGACCCGTTGGCCGTATTGGGTGTGGGAACGTGGTTGTCTTTCGGTTTGGTTGCTGCTTTGATTTGGGCTTCATCAGGCCGTCTGAAAGAATCGGGCTGGCGTTTGGCTGTACGGGGGCAATGGGCGGCAACTGTATTGTCGGTGGTATTGCTGGGCTATTTGTTTGCTTCGTTACCTTTGTTCAGTCCGTTGGTCAATGCGCTGGCTATTCCTTGGTTTTCTTGGGTGTTGACGCCGTTGGCTTTGTTGGGTTCGGTTTTTTCTTTTGAACTTGTCCAGTTGGTAGCGGCATTTTTGGCGGAATACACTTTGCGTGGTTTGGTATGGCTGGCTACGGTATCGCCTGAATTTGCCGTCGCAGCGGCGCCTGTGCCTTTGCTGGTGTTGGCGATGATGGCGGCTTTGCTGTTATTGCTGCCACGAGGAATGGGCTTGAAACCTTGGGCATGTCTGGTTTTATTGGGTTTTGTATTTTACCGTCCTGCCAAGCTGGAGGAGGGGGTGGCAAGAGTTACGGTGATGGATGCAGGGCAAGGTTTGTCGGTGTTGATACAAACGCGTAACCGTAATCTTTTGTTTGATACAGGAACGGAGCAAGTGGCGCAAACAGGTATTGTGCCGAGTTTGAATGCTATGGGTGTGCGCCGTTTGGACAGCTTGATTTTGTCGCACCATGATATTGATCATGACGGCGGTTTTCAAAGTGTAGCGGCTGTCGGTGCTGATAAATTGCTTGCCGGACAACCTGAGTTTTATCCGAATGCAGAGTTTTGCCAAGAAGACAAATGGCAATGGGACGGCGTAGATTTCGAGTTGCTCAGGCCGTCTGAAAATTCCGGCAAGGAAGATAATGACCAAAGCTGCGTATTGCGTGTCGTGGCAAACGGCAAAGCCTTGTTGATAACCGGCGATTTGGGCGTAAAGGGCGAGGCCGGTTTGATTGAGAAATACGGCAATGCGCTGTATAGCCAAGTGTTGGTATTGGGACATCACGGCAGCAGCACGGCTTCGTCGGGCAGCTTTCTGCATACGGTTTCGCCGCAATATGCCGTGGCATCCAGCGGCTATGCCAATGCCTACAAACATCCGACCGTTGCCGTACAAAATCGTGTCCGCGCGCACGGAATTACTTTGTTGAGAACGGATTTGTCAGGCGCGTTGGTGTTTGCTTTGGGACAAGACGATATATTTCAAGGCCGTCTGAAAAAGGATAAGTTTTATTGGCAGAAGAAACCGTTTGAGTAAAAAGGATAAAAGGCCGTCTGAAAGACTTTTCAGACGGCCTGAATATTTTTCATTGATGGGCATTATCCAAATTTTGTGTGAATCCAATTGTGGATAGTTTGGTTTGATATTTGATAATAAAGAATAAATTAATCGTGATGAAAAAATAGGCAGTTTAAAGATAGGGTAATAATTACAAAGTTATTAGTAATTATCGGCTGATGGTTGTTTTAAAGTTTAAGGCCGTCTGAACCTGATATTTCATGTTCAGACGGCCTTAAACTTATATAATATCCGCCCCATCTGTTTAAAAAGGCCATTGCCATGAACACCATACGCACCAAAATTTGCGGTATTACTCGACCTGAAGACGCGCTGGCTGCGGCCGAATTGGGCGCGGATGCCATCGGGCTGGTGTTTTACGCCAAGAGTAAACGGGCTGTGAATATTGAGCAGGCGCAGGCGGTTGTGAGAAATTTGCCGCCGTTTGTATCGGTGGTGGCCTTGTTTGTGAATGAAAACGAGCAAGCCATCCGTGAGATTTTGCGTCAGGTGCCGATAGATGTGATTCAGTTTCACGGCGATGAGGACGATGATTTTTGCCGTCGGTTTGACCGCCCGTATTTGAAGGCCGTGCGCGTACAGTCCGCTGCCGATATTCAGACGGCCTGTGCCAAATTTCCGAATGCCCGTGCCTTGCTGTTTGATGCCTATCATCCGACCGAATACGGCGGTACGGGACAAAGTTTCGACTGGACCATGTTGCACGGCAATATCGGCAAACCGTGGATACTTGCCGGCGGATTGACTGCGGAAAACGTTGCCGAAGCGGTGAAAATCAGTGGCGCAGCGGCGGTGGATGTGTCCGGCGGCGTGGAAATCTCTGGTGGGGTTAAGAGCAGGGAGAAAATGGCGGCGTTTATTCAGGCAGTAAAGGCCGTCTGAAATTTTGTTTGAATTCAAAGCAACCGGAATACAGCTATGCAAGAGCCAATCGTTGAGTCCCACCCCTTCGCAGCCTTGTTGCCGCCGCAGGCAACGGTCATGATGATGGGGACGTTTCCGCCTAAAGAAGAAAAACACGCGATGCAGTTTCATTATCCGAATTTTCAAAACGATATGTGGCGCGTGTACGGGCTGGTGTTTTTCGGCGATGCGGCGCATTTTCAAAAGCAGGGCGAAAAGGCGTTTGATGCTGATAAAATCAAAGCGTTTTTAAGTGAGAAGGGCATTGCATCCTGTCCGACCGTGTTGAAGGCAATACGCGAACATGGCAATGCTTCGGATAAGTTTTTAAAAGTGATAGAAACCGTCGATTTGGCGGCAGTATTGGCGCAAATGCCCGAGTGCCGCCATCTTTGCACCACCGGCGGCAAGGCAACCGAAGTTTTGTTGGAGATTCAAGGCAGCGGCATGAAGATGCCGAAGACCGGCGAAACAGTGCC
Source organism: Neisseria sp. HMSC061H08 (assembly GCF_001836795.1). Taxonomy (NCBI): domain Bacteria; kingdom Pseudomonadati; phylum Pseudomonadota; class Betaproteobacteria; order Neisseriales; family Neisseriaceae; genus Neisseria; species Neisseria sp. HMSC061H08. Next base: position 120,847 of record NZ_KV830556.1, read on the forward strand.
GTTTCCCTATGCGGGGCGTGAGTTGACCCTGACGCGCCTGCCTTCGACTTCGCGCGCCTATCCTTTGAGTTTGGCGAAAAAAGCGGCGGCGTATCGGGCTTTTTTTGAAACGGCTGGATTGACTGTTTTTCAGGAGTAGGGCGATGGACCGTTATGAAATCTCTTTAATGACGTTTATGGCGTTGTGGTGGCTTTTTAATGTCGCCTCAGTGTGGCTGAAGGCCAAACAATGGCAGATCAAGATATTGTTGGGCGGAACGCTTTTGTATGTGATACAAATATCTACAGTCATTATGTCTGTTAACGGCCTTAATTGGATATTTTTGAACACAAGTACCATAAATACTGATTCGTTGATCATTGCTTTGCTTGCGCTTAACTTTCTGGGTTGTTGGTTGCTGGCACTGTGGCTGGGGATGTTGGCACTAAAAATATGCCTGAGAAACAAAAACGAAGAAAAATATATTGCGCCGCCGTTGGGTGCGGCATTGCTTGCAACATCGAGCAGTACGCTGTTGTTCCTATTTTGTCTGCTGATATTATTATTCAATTAGTTGCCGACAAGATGAATGGAAAACGGCTATAATTGCTGACAATTTTTACTTTCAGACGACCCTTTACTGAATCGGGCCGTCTGAAACCATAAAACGAACAAGGAAAATTTCCATGAAAAACTATCACGCTCCCGACGAGAAAGGCTTTTTCGGCGAACACGGCGGTCTTTATGTTTCCGAAACCCTGATTCCGGCTTTGCAAGAATTGGCAGAAGCCTATAAAGCAGCGAAAGAAGATCCTTCATTTTGGGAAGAGTTCCGCCATGATTTGAAACACTATGTCGGCCGTCCCAGCCCTGTTTACCATGCCGCGCGATTGTCCGAGCATTTGGGCGGCGCACAAATTTGGCTGAAGCGTGAAGATTTGAACCACACCGGCGCACACAAAGTCAACAACACCATCGGTCAGGCATTGCTCGCTCGCCGCATGGGCAAAAAACGCGTGATTGCCGAGACAGGCGCGGGTCAGCACGGCGTGGCTTCCGCCACCGTTGCCGCACGCTTCGGCATGACTTGCGACGTGTACATGGGCGCGGACGACATCCAACGTCAAATGCCCAACGTGTTCCGCATGAAATTATTGGGTGCGAACGTGGTCAGCGTCGACAGCGGCAGCCGTACTTTGAAAGACGCGATGAACGAAGCCATGCGCGAATGGGTGGCGCGCGTGGACGACACATTCTACATCATCGGCACTGCCGCAGGGCCGGCGCCGTATCCCGAAATGGTACGCGATTTTCAATGCGTGATCGGCAATGAAGCCAAAGAACAAATGTTGGAAGCCATCGGCCGCCAACCTGATGTTGCCGTTGCCTGCGTGGGCGGCGGTTCGAATGCCATCGGTTTGTTCCATCCCTATATCGAAGAAGAAAACGTGCGTTTGGTCGGTGTAGAAGCCGGCGGTTTGGGCGTGGATACGCCAGACCACGCCGCACCGATTACCAGCAAAGCCCCCATCGGCGTATTGCACGGTTTCCGCAGCTATTTGATGCAGGACGAAAACGGTCAAGTCTTGGGTACGCACTCTGTTTCCGCAGGCTTGGACTACCCAGGCATCGGCCCGGAACACAGCCATTTGAACGACATCAACCGCGTGGAATACACCGTTGCCAAAGACGACGAAGCACTCGAAGCCTTTGATTTGCTCTGCCGTTTCGAGGGCATTATTCCTGCGCTGGAATCCAGCCACGCCGTTGCTTGGGCGGTGAAAAATGCGCCGAAAATGAGCAAAGACCAAGTGATTTTGGTCAACCTCTCCGGTCGCGGCGATAAAGACATTAACACCGTGGCAAAACTCAAAGGCATTGGGTTGTAAGCCTGATTGATTGAGCAGTAAAGGCCGTCTGAAAAAGCTGGGTTTCAGTCTTTCAGACGGCCTTTGTTTCCGTGATGGTTGGCGCAAGCTTAAAACCGATTATTCAAGTTATTTATCACCATGAAACATTTGGCAATCCATCTAAAACTATTGGGCATGGCGGCGTTTTGGGGCGCATCTTGGCCGATGGGGCGGATGTTGGGACAGGCACTGCCGCCTTTAACGGGCGGTATGCTGCGCTTTTTGACGGCGGCGATCTTGCTTTTGGGTTGGCTGTTTGCACGGTATCGGTTGCGTACTTTGGCGGTTTTGTCGCGCAAACAATGGCTTGGATTGGCGCTGGCGGCGGCATTCGGCGTATTTGGTTTTACCGTATTGTCTATGCTGGGTTTGCAGCGGATTCCTGCTTCAAGGGCGACGGTGTTGGTTACGTTTAATCCTGTGTTGACGATGTTTTTTGCAGCTTTGCTGTTTGGTGAAAAACTCAATGGCAAGATTGTGTCGGGCATATTGTTGGCAGTGGCAGGCTCGATATGGGCGGTCACGCATGGCGAGATTGCGGCATTTTTGTCGGGCGGCGGCATAGGGTGGGGCGAAGTGCTGGTGTTTTGCAGCCTTTGCTGCTTGGTCACTTATACGATGATAGGCCGGGCGGTGTTGCAGGGGATTGATGCACTGACGGTAACCGTGGCCACCGCTTGGCTGGGTGCAATGATGTTGCTGCCGCCTGCGCTGATTTCAGATGGCCTGCCGTTTTGTATGCTTGCCGAAATGGACGGCAGGGGCTGGTTTGCTTTGATTGGCCTGTCTGTCGGTGCAACGGTCTTGAGCTATGCGTGGTATTTCGAGGGCGTGAAGACTTTGGGCGCAGGCAGCGCGGCAGCGTACATTACTTTGGTGCCGGTATTCGGCATTTTGTGTTCCGCTTGGTTTTTGGGCGAGGCATTGCATGTTTCCTTGGTTGCCGGCTGTTTGGCGGCCGTAATCGGATTGGCGCTGATGCAATATGGAAGACGCGCCGTCTGAAAAGGTAAAGATGTTATATAATAACGAAAATTGTCAATCAGTCTTTAAAAAGAATATGTCCGAACCGTCCTCCCTGCTCGATTTTGACCGTGCCCACCTACTCCATCCTTATACATCCATGACCAACCCGTTGCCTGTTTATCCGGTGCGCCGAGCGGAGGGTGTACACATCGAATTGGCGGACGGCACGCGGCTGATTGACGGGATGTCGTCTTGGTGGTGTGCGATACACGGCTACAATCATCCTGTTTTGAATCAGGCGGTTGAGGCGCAGATTAAACAGATGTCGCATGTGATGTTTGGTGGTTTGACGCACAGGCCGGCGGTGGAACTGGGCAAGTTGTTGGTCGGGATTTTACCGCAGGGGCTGGACCGTATTTTTTATGCGGATTCGGGTTCGGTTTCGGTAGAAGTCGCGCTGAAGATGGCGGTGCAATACCAGCAGGCACGGGGTTTGACGGCGAAACAGAATATTGCGACGGTGCGGCGCGGGTATCACGGCGATACTTGGAACGCGATGTCCGTCTGCGATCCGGAAACGGGAATGCACCATATTTTCGGCAGCGCTCTGCCGCAGCGTTATTTTGTCGATAATCCGAAAAGCCGTTTCGACGATGAATGGGACGAGGCGGATTTGCAGCCTGTCCGCACTTTGTTTGAAGCGCATCATGCGGATATCGCCGCCTTTATTTTGGAACCGGTCGTGCAGGGCGCGGGCGGCATGTATTTCTATCATCCTCAATATCTTCGAGGATTGCGCGATTTGTGCGACGAATTTGATATCGTGTTGATTTTTGATGAAATCGCCACCGGATTTGGGCGTACAGGCAAGATGTTTGCCTGCGAACATGCGGAGGTCGTGCCGGACATTATGTGTATCGGCAAAGGTTTGAGCGGCGGCTATATGACGCTGGCGGCTGCAATCACTTCGCAAAAAGTTACCGAAATAATTTCTCGCAGCGAAGCGGGCGTGTTCATGCATGGGCCGACGTTTATGGCAAACCCGCTGGCGTGTGCCGTAGCCTGCGCTTCGGTCAAACTGCTTTTGTCCCAAGATTGGCAGGCAAATATCCGCCGCATCGAAAGCATCTTAAAAGGCCGTCTGAAAGCTGCGTGGGACATTCGCGGTGTGAAAGATGTTCGCGTTTTGGGTGCTATCGGGGTGATTGAGCTGGAAAAAGGCGTGGATATGGCGCGTTTTCAAGCGGATTGCGTGGCGCAGAGCATTTGGGTGCGCCCATTCGGCAGGCTGGTGTACCTCATGCCGCCTTACATCATTTCAGACGACCTCTTGACCGAACTTGCCGACAAAACCGTACAAATCTTGAAGGAATACAGCAAATGAAAGGCGTTTACTTCGTCAGCGGCATAGACACGGACATCGGCAAAACCGTCGCCACCGGCGTATTGGCAAAACAATTATTGCAGCAGGGCAAAAGCGTGATCACGCAAAAGCCCGTGCAAACCGGTTGCCAAAACATCGCCGAGGACATCGCCGTCCACCGCAAAATCATGGGCATACCCATGCAGGAAGCCGACAAACAAGGGCTGACCATGCCCGAAATCTTCAGCTATCCAGCCTCGCCCCATCTCGCCGCCCGTCTTGACGGCAGGGCTTTGGATTTGGACAAAATCCGTACCTCCACTCAAGAGTTGGCGACGCAATACGAAATCGTCTTGGTCGAAGGCGCGGGCGGATTGATGGTTCCGCTGACGGAAAATCTGTTGACCATTGATTATATCCGTCAGCAAGGCTATCCCGTCATCCTCGTTACCAGTGGACGGCTCGGTAGCATCAACCACACCCTGCTCAGCTTTTCCGCGCTCAAACAATACGGTATCAGCTTGTATAGCCTGATTTTCAACCATATTCACGACAGCAAAGATGAAACCATTGCAGGCGATACCTTGGAATATCTTAAAGGCCGTCTGAAAGATGAGTTTCCTGAAGCCAAATGGCAGGAGTTGGCCAAAACAGAGGTGGTAAATGGCGTTTGATATACCGCGTGGCACACTTTGTTCATATGCCGAAGCTTCAAGTCTTCTACCGTCTAAGGCCGAACCTTTGCTGACCGTTTCTTCGCTAACCGCTGCGTTGCGCGCTTCAGGTAAGGATTTTTCAGTCGAGCCAGTGTATTTGGGTTTGACGAAGGGAGCAGAAAACGGAGACGAAATCTTTGTGCGCGATGTTTTGCTCAAACTGGACGGCGAAACAGTGATACAAGCCAGAAGCGCGTGCCGGCCGGATAGCCGTCTATGGACAGAATTATTGGATTGCGGAACGCAGCCTTTGGGCGAGCGCCTGTTTGACGGTACATTGCCGTTGAAGCGTTCGGATTTTGAGTTTCTTCGTTTTGACGATTTAGACCATCCGTCTTTCAGACGGCCTATTACCGCGCGCCGTTCGTATTTCGATTGGAATGGCGAAACATTGGAATTAACAGAATATTTCTTATTGAAATTAATAGATTTATACCGCTAAGGCTGTCTGAAAATAAAACCAATTACCGATGTTTGTCATAATTCTGATATAATACAATAAATTAAATTGTTAAGATCTGTTTGATTTCAGACGGCAATAAATTATAATAAGAGCTAAGGCTCTAAAAAGCCTTTCCTTCCGAATCGACACATAAACAACGACACATTACATCAATGAACATAAGGCGCTTTTTTCTACAATTTCTACCGCGTTACGCTGTCGGACGGATGGTGATATACGCCAAACTGATGCGCATCGACAAACCCATTGGCACCCTGCTTTTGCTGTGGCCGACTTATTGGGCATTGTGGATTGCGTCTAAAGGTGTTCCTGACGCGGATATTTTTATTGCCTTTAGCGCAGGCACATTTTTGATGCGCAGCGCAGGTTGCGTCGTGAATGACTTTGCCGACCGCAATTTTGACGGCGCAGTAGAGCGCACCAAAAACCGCCCGTTTGCCAAAGGTTTGGTTTCTAAAATTGAAGCGTTGCTTTTGACCGTCATGCTGTGTCTGATGGCGGCCTTATGCTTGGTGCAGCTCAACCGCTTTACTTGGCTGATGAGCCTTCCGGCCTTGTTCCTTGCCATCACATATCCCTTTACCAAACGCTTTTTCCCGTTGCCGCAGTTTTATTTAGGACTGGCATTTTCGTTCGGCATTCCCATGGCCTTTGCCGCCGTGCAAGGCCGAGTGCCTCCCGAAGCGTGGCTGATGTTTACCGCCAATGCCTTATGGACGTTGGCTTACGACACAATTTATGCCATGGCGGACAAAGAAGACGATTTGAAAATCGGCATTAAAACTTCGGCAATCACATTTGGCGATCACGACATTACTGCTTCTATGCTTTGCCATTTTTGGTTTACGGTATTGATGGCGGTGTTGGGTATTAAAATCGGTGCAACTTGGCCGTATTGGTTGATATTGCCGATAACTGTTTATTGGCAGTATCAGCAATATGTTGTCATCCGTACGCGCAATCGCCAGTTGTGCTTCCAAACGTTTTTGGCCAACAACCGCATCGGTTTGGCGTGGTTTTGCGGATTGGTCTGCCATTATTTTTGGTCGTTTTTGGTTTCCAAACTGTTTTAAAAAACTAGGTTGAGGCCGTCTGAAAAGAAAGGGAAAAGGGGTATGCCGGACATACCCCTTTTCATTTGAATCATGGTTTTACCAGTGATAGGATTTTTACTTTAAATTCAATATAAGCAAATAGTTAGCTTATTTTTAACTCGTTAAAAAATATCAAAAACAACATGGAAAATGTTAGTAGGGCGAGTGTAAATTACGCCTTCAGGATTGAGATTTGCACCGACAATCGGTACAATCCCATTGTTTTGCGACATTTAAAAGAGATACACATGAGCCTGATCGGCGAAATTTTACCTTTGTCCCATATCGTTTTGGATTTGGAAGTCAGCAGCAAAAAGCGCCTGTTTGAAGAGGCTGCACAGCTGCTAGAGAATGAAGCAGAATTACCGAATGCCAACGTGTTCGACTGCCTGTTTGCCCGTGAAAAGCTTGGTTCGACCGGTTTGGGGCAGGGGGTGGCGATCCCTCACGGCCGTCACGCATGCGTGAAAAAAGCTACCGGTGCGTTTATTCGCACCAAAGAGCCGGTTGCCTTTGATGCGCCCGACGGCAAACCCGTCTCCCTGATTTTCATCCTGCTTGTGCCTGAAAACGCTACCGGCGAACATTTGGAAGTCTTGTCCAAATTGGCCGGCAGATTCTCTCAAAAAGCCATCCGTGAAGCATTGATGGCAGCGACTTCTGCCGAAGAAGTACGCACACTCCTGACCGAAGAGTAATTCATGCCCAGCATATCCGTCCGCCGCCTGTTTTCCGAAAATCAGCACAAACTTGAACTCGCTTGGGCTGCCGGCAATTCCGGCGCGGACAACCGTATCGGTGTCGAAGCCGATAAACCCGTCTTGGCCTTGGTCGGCCACTTAAACTTTATCCATCCCAACCAAATTCAAGTTGTCGGCGTAGCTGAAGCCGAATATTTGCGCCGCTTGGAATCGGGCGAGCTCAACTACGATTTCGGCGAGCTTTTCGACATCCCTATGTCTTTGGTTATCGTCGCCAACGGCTTGCCGGTTTCGCCCAAATTGCGCGATTATTGCCATACCAACAGTATCCCCTTGCTGACTTCCAAGCAGGAAAGTCCACACCTGATGGACGTTTTGCGGATTTATCTGCAACGTACATTGGCTACTTCCACCATCAAGCACGGTGTATTTTTGGATGTATTTGAAGTGGGCGTACTCATTACCGGACAATCCGGCTTGGGTAAAAGCGAATTGGCATTGGAGCTGATTTCGCGCGGCCACAGCCTGATTGCCGATGATGCGGTAGAGCTCTTCCGTACCGGCCCGGAAATGCTGGAAGGCCGTTGCCCGCCTATGCTGCGTGATTTCCTCGAAGTACGCGGTTTGGGCATACTCAATATCCGCCATATTTTTGGCGAAACCTCCATCCGTCCGAAAAAAATCCTTCAGCTGATTATTAATTTGGTTCCGGCCGACGACGGATACATGAAACAACTCGATCGATTGAGCATCCGTACCGAAACAGAATCTATCCTCAACGTTAGCGTCCGTTCCGTTACCCTGCCTGTTGCAATCGGTCGAAACTTAGCAGTATTGGTTGAAGCTGCAGTACGCAATTACATCCTTCAATTGCGTGGTAAAGACAGCACCAAAGAATTTCTCGAACGTCACCAAACACAACTCAAAGAAAACGAACAAAATCATGAAAATCGTCCTGATTAGCGGCTTATCCGGCTCAGGAAAATCCGTAGCCCTCAAACAACTCGAAGATTTAGGCTATTATTGCGTCGATAATCTGCCTTTGGAAATGTTGCCTTCGCTGGTGTTGTACCATATTGAACGCGGCGAAGAAACCCAGCTCGGTGTCAGCGTTGATATCCGTTCCGGTATCAATATCCAAGAAGCGCAAGAGCAAATCCAATATTTGCGTGACGAAGGACATCAGGTTGAAGTCCTGTTTGTTGAAGCAGAAGAGGGCGTTTTGGTTCGCCGCTTCTCAGAAACCCGACGCGGACACCCTTTGTCTGGTCAAAACCTGACTTTGTTGGAAAGCCTGCAAAAAGAACGCGAGTGGCTCTTTCCGCTTAGAGACATCGCATATTGCATCGATACGTCCAAAATGAACGCTCAGCAGCTGCGTTATGCTGTGCAACAATGGCTCAACATTGAACGTATTGGCTTACTGGTTATTCTTGAATCCTTTGGTTTCAAATACGGCGCTCCCAATAATGCCGACTTTATGTTTGATATGCGCAGCCTGCCCAATCCATATTACGATCCGGAATTACGCCCCTTTACCGGCATGGACAAGCCCATTCAAGATTATTTGGGCCAGCAGCCGTTGGCTCAAGAAATGGTTGATGACATCGACCATTTTATTAGCCGCTGGTTGCCGCGCCTGCAACAAGAGAGCCGCAGTTATGTAACGATTGCCATCGGCTGTACCGGCGGGCAGCACCGCTCCGTTTATATCGTGGAAAAACTGGCCGAACGTCTCAAGGGCCGTTACGAACTCCTTGTCCGCCACCGTCAGGTTCAAAGCTTGGCAGGACGCTAACTTGCCGTTTCAGACGGCCTTAAAGGAAGAAACCATGAAAAAAATCAGTCTGACCGCATTATCCCTGCTTATCTTGACCGCCTGTGCAACAGAGCTTGTCACTGCTTACCGTTGGCACCGTACCGGCGCAAGCGAAGCTGAAGTTTCCCGCCAAATCAATACCTGCAAATCACAAGTTCAAAATGGAACCAAACGTGGCAATACATCCAAAACGTTTGAGCAATGTATGGATGAAGCAGGTTATTACAGTTACGAGCATGGCAACCTCTAAATCCTGATTGACCGATTATCCAAATACCGAGGCCGTCTGAAAAACAATGATTTTTCAGACGGCCTCAGATACGAATAGAAAGAATAAAAAGACATGGCTATCCAATGGTTTCCCGGCCACATGAACAAGGCAAAAAAAGCCATTGCCGAACGCATTAAAAGCGTTGATATGGTGATTGAGATGTTGGACGCGCGTATGCCTGCTTCCAGCGAAAACCCTTTGCTTGCACAGTTGTCTAAAGGTAAGCCCAAACTGAAAATTTTAAATAAACAAGACCTTGCCGATCCCGAGCGCACCAAAGTTTGGCTCGAACACTACAACAGCCGCCAAGATACCCGCGCGATTGCGCTTGATTCTTCCGAAACCGGCGCGCACGGCAAAATTACCCAAGCCTGCCGCGCCATGATTCCTCATCGTCAAGGTATCGAGAAGCCATTGCGCGTCCTGATTTGTGGTATCCCAAACGTCGGCAAATCCACCTTGATTAACGGTATGATCGGCAAAAAATCTGCCAAAACCGGCAACGAACCCGGTATTACCAAAGCCGAACAGCGCCTTTTCCTTGCAGACGATTTCTGGCTTTACGATACCCCGGGTATGTTGTGGCCAAAAATTATCGTCGAAGAAGGCGGCTATAACCTTGCGGCCGGCGGTGCAGTTGGACGCAACGCGCTGGATGAAGAAGAAGTGGCACTTGAGCTTTTGGATTACCTCCGCCGCCATTATCTGGCCCTGTTGCAAGAGCGCTATCAAGCCGACAAAGATCCAAGCAGTCATTGGGACGATACTTCTTGGCTGGAGTGGATTGCCAAGAAACGCGGTGCGGTTTTGAGCGGCGGACGGGTCAACTACCAAAAGGCCGCTGAAAATATCCTGACCGATTTCCGCGAAGGCAAAATCGGCAGAATCACGTTGGAAACGCCAAACCAATGGGAGGCTTGGCTGAAAAAAGCCAGACAGAAAGAGGCCGAACTTAAAGCCATTCGCGAAGCCAGAAAGGCGGAACGAAAAGGGCAGCAGCCTTCAGCCGATTAATATAAAAGGCCGTCTGAAATCTATTTTCAGACGGCCTTTTGTTGGGATAGACAATTTAGAGGGCGGTACGGCTGAAGCTATCCAGAGCTTTATCGGTTTGGATTTGGTTGAACTGCATGATGGTTTTGTCGCCTTGTTTTTCGTCCAATTCGATTTTTCGTACCAGCGTATCGCCGTTGATTTCGATACGGTTGAAGATTTGGCGGGTAATGGCGGTTTTCGGAGTTAAGGTCAACGTCCATTTTTTCTCGTTGCCGTTCAATTTCAAATCAAATTGTTTTTCCAAACCTTGGGTATTTCCGCCCAAAAGGTCGAGGAAGAGTTTGATTTGGCGGCTTTGGCCGTTGAGTTTGCTGGCATTTGGGTTGACCCATTGGCTGCCGTTCCATTGCATGATGCCGTCTGAACGCACGCGCAGGGTGGTTTCAAATGGTTTTTGCATTTTCCAGAGTAGGCCTTTTTGTGGGACAAGGGTAAAGCTGCCGCTGGTGGTCATGGGTTTGCTGAGGGATTTGAGCTGGCGTTGTTGGACAAAATTGCCTTGCACGTTTTGCGGTTTTTGCAGGGTTTGTGCCAATTCGGCAGGGGAAAATGCCCACAAAGCCGGAGCGCTGATGAGGAGAGTAAGAGAAAGAATGGTTTTTTTCATTGTGCTTCCATAAGGTTTGAGGCCGTCTGAAAGTTCAGACGGCCTTTTATTGCTTTAATTATAAGGCTGACAAGGCCTGATTAAAGGTCGCGCTTGGACGCATCGCTTGTGCCGCTTTTTCAGGATTGGCTGCGTAGTAGCCGCCGATGTCGACCGCTTTGCCTTGTACGGCAGAGAGTTCTTCAACGATTTTGGCTTCGCCGGCAGTCAAAGCGGCTGCCAATGGAGCAAATGCGGCTTTCAGTTCGGCATCTTTGTCTTGCGCTGCCAATTCTTGCGCCCAGTAGAGGGTAAGGTAGAAATGGCTGCCGCGGTTGTCGAGTTCGCCAGCTTTGCGTTTAGGCGATTTGTCGTTCAACAGCAGTTTTTCGGTGGCTGCATCCAAAGTATCGGCGAGGACTTGGGCTTTGGTATTGCCGGTTTTTTGCGCCAAATGTTCAAACGATACGGCGAGTGCGAGGAATTCGCCCAAAGAGTCCCAACGCAAGTGGTTTTCTTCGAGGAATTGTTGAACATGTTTCGGTGCAGAGCCGCCAGCGCCGGTTTCAAACATACCGCCGCCATTCATCAATGGAACGATAGACAGCATTTTCGCGCTGGTGCCGAGTTCCAAAATCGGGAACAGGTCGGTCAGATAATCGCGCAGGACGTTGCCGGTTACGGAAATGGTGTCTTCGCCGTTTTTCAGACGACCCAAGCTGAACTTGGCGGCTTCTTCGGGCGCGAGGACGCGGATGTCGAGACCATTTGTATCCAGTTCGGCAAGGTAGGCGTTGACTTTGGCAAGCAGGCTTTTATCGTGCGGACGGTTTTCGTCGAGCCAGAACACGGCGGGCGTGTTGCTCAGGCGGGCGCGGTTGACGGCGAGTTGTACCCAGTCTTTGACGGGCGCGTCTTTGGTTTGGCACATACGCCAGATGTCGCCTGCTTCAACGTCGTGCTGCATCAGGACTTTGCCTGCCGCATCAATGACTTGAACCTGACCGTCGGCTTCGATTTCGAAAGTTTTATTGTGCGAACCATATTCTTCGGCCGCCTGCGCCATCAGGCCGACGTTGGGTACTGTACCCATGGTTGTCGGATCGAACGCGCCGTGTTCGCGGCAGAAGTCGATGGTTGCTTGATAAACGCCTGCGTAGCTGCTGTCGGGAATCACGGCTTTGGTGTCTTGCGCTTTGCCGTCTTTGTCCCACATACGGCCGGAATTGCGGATCATCGCAGGCATGGAAGCATCGACGATAACATCGCTGGGGACGTGCAGGTTGGTAATGCCTTTGTCGGAATCGACCATCGCCAAATCGGGGTTGGCAGCGTAAACGGCAGCGATTTCGGCTTCGACGGCAGCGCGAGTGTCCGCATCCAGTTTGTCCAGATTGGCAAGCAGGTTGCCGAAGCCGTTGTTGACATTGACGCCGGCGGCAGCCAGTTTGTCGCCGAATTTTTCAAAAACAGGCGCGAAGAACACTTTGACGGCGTGTCCGAAGATAATCGGGTCGGACACTTTCATCATGGTGGCTTTCATGTGCAGCGAGAACAATACGCCTTTTGCCTTCGCGTCTTTTACTTGCTCGGCAAGGAAGGCGAGCAGGGCTTTTTTGCTCATCACGGTCGCGTCGATGATTTCGCCGGCTTTCAGGGCGACGGGCTCGCGCAGCTCTTTCTTGTTGCCTTGTTTGTCGGTGAATACGATGGATACGGAAGTCGCTTCAGGTACGGTAACGGATTGTTCGTTATGGAAAAAGTCGCCGCTTTGCATGGTGGCAACGTGGGTTTTGGAGTCTTTGGTCCATGCGCCCATGCTGTGCGGATGTTTTTTCGCAAAGTTTTTCACTGCTTTAGGCGCGCGGCGGTCGGAGTTGCCTTCGCGCAGGACAGGGTTTACCGCGCTGCCTTTGATGCGGTCGTAGCGTTCGCGTATGGCTTTTTCTTCATCGGTTTGCGGGTCGGCGGGATAGTCGGGAACGGCAAAGCCTTTAGACTGCAATTCTTTAATCGCAGCGGTCAGTTGCGGTACGGATGCGCTGATGTTCGGCAGTTTGATTACGTTTGCATCGGGTTGTTTCACCAGTTCGCCCAATTCGGCAAGCGCATCAGGTACGCGTTGCGCTTCGGTCAGGTATTCGGGAAACGCCGCCAAAATACGGCCGGAGAGAGAAATGTCGCTGGTTTTGACATCAATATCGGCGTGGCGGGTAAACGCCTGCACAATCGGCAACAGGGATTGAGTGGCCAATGCAGGAGCTTCGTCGGTGTAGGTATAGATAATGGTGGATTTAGTCATGGGATTATTCTCTATGTAGGTTAAGTTTTTCTTTTCGGGCACATCGCGAGAAGAAATGTGCTAAGCCTATTATGGCATATTTCGGCGGATTTGGTTGTTGTTTTGATGTTATTGTTTTTTAAGTTGCGGAAAAGAAAAAGGCCGTCTGAAAAGACAGCCTAAATATAAGGACTTATCCGATAATCAAAACGGCATTGCTGCCGCCGAAAGCGAATGATGAGCTGGCGGCAATGCGTTTTTCAGACGGCCAGCGGCTGTTTTCGTCGGTTAAAGCAATGTTGGGCAGCTCGGAATCGGGTACGTTGTCCCATTGTTGCGGTGGCAGTTTGCCTTCTGGATTGTATTGGTGGTTGGCCATCAACCAGGCAAACGCGGCTTCGATCGCACCAGCTGCGCCTAAGGTATGACCGGTGGACGGCTTGGTTGAAGTGCAAAGGGTGTGGCTGCCAAATACTTCGGCAACAGCTCGGCTTTCCATGCTGTCGTTGTGCTGCGTGCCGGTGCCGTGCAGATTGATCCAGCCGATCTCTTCCGCTTTCAAGCCGGCTTTATCCAAAGCGGCCTGAAAAGATTGGGCTGCACCCAAACCGTCGGGGCGGGGCGAAGACATATGGTAGGCATCGCTGCTTGCGCCGTAGCCGAGCAACTGCATTTCGCCGTCAAAATCGGCATCGCGCGTCATCACGAAAAATGCGGCCGCTTCACCGATATTGATGCCGTTGCGATTGGCAGAAAAAGGCTTGGCGATGCCGTCTGAAAGCACTTCCAAAGAGGCAAAACCATTAATCGTCAGCGGAGAAAGCGTATCCGCGCCGCCGCAAATCACGGCATCACACAATCCGGCACGAAGCAATCGGGCTGCGCTGATGAGGGCGCGTGCGCCGGAAGTGCAGGCGGTGGAGACGGTATAGCGCAAGCCGTCCAGACCGTAAACTTGGGCGATAAATTCGGAGGGCGAAGCCATGGTGTGTTGCAGCTGTTTGAACGGAACATCCATCCACTCACCACCTTGTACAACGTGTTGGAACAAAGGGATATTTTCGTCTGCGCCACTGGTGGACGTACCGGTCACGACAGCGACCCTTTCTTTGCCGTAACGGGCAATGGCCGTCTGAATCAGTCCGTCTATTTGCGAAAGCGCGTGCAGGATAAGCTGGTTGTTGCGGCTGTGATGCGCTTCGGGAATGCTGTCGGGCAGAGGCATCAGGGTTTCTTTGACTGCACCGAAAGCATGCGTTTTGCCTTTTACCCATTGGTCTGAAAAAGTCAGGGGCGTGTTTTCAGACGGCGTGAGTAAGGCATCGGCATGAACTTGCAAGCCGCTGCCCAATGCGCTGGTCAGTGCCGGACGGCTGAGATAAACAGGAGTATTCATGAATTAGTCTTCTGCAATCGGGCTGACCGTCCAGAAAGTTTGGTCGGGGAAGCCGATGAGGAATTGTTCGGAATGGTGGGCGACACACCACAAATCACGCTCACGGTAGCTGAATACCGCGCCTTTGCCGTCAGGGCAGAAGCCTTGATGGGTGGCGTTTTGTTGGCGGGCTTCAGGGTAAAGCGTGGCGGCGTGTTCGGCGGCCAAAAGCGGCAACAGGGCGGCAAACAGTCGGCGCGAACTGGCATTGGGCATCACAAAGCCGTCGTTTTTCCAGCCTTTGGTGCTGACCGATTGACGCGATACCGGCGCACCCAGTGCATCGGTTTGGACAAAGCGGATGCCGTCTGAATGAGGCTCGACTGCCAAGAGATTGGTTTGAACGGTTTGCCCCGCCGCATTGGTCTGCTCGAGTTTGAACCATTGGCCTTCTTTGGAAAGCGGCGGCAGCGTTTGCGGATGAGGGAGCGAGGTTGCGCATGCAGAAAGCAGCAGTGCGGCAAGCAAAGGGATAAATCGCATAAGGTTTTATCTATCGGTCAAAATATTTAATGATGAGGGTAGATTTTCAGACGGCCTGTTCTGTTTTCAGGCGAGGCCGTCTGAAAGGCATTCGTCCTTATTCTACCTTCAAATCGCCCACCAATGCGGCAGCAGGCTCTCGCTGATGACAAAGCGCGGGAAATGTTGTTTTTCCAGTACGCAAACTTTAAAGCCTTGTTTGTTCAGCAAAGCGGAAGCAACCGAACCTGAAGGGCCTGCGCCGATAACGGCAACGTCGAATTCTACGGGTATTTGAAAATACCTTTGATTTTAATGCTAAATAATGCTTAAACTGCTATATAAAATTTTTCAGACGGCCTTTTGCAACTTGGCGATTGAAGTTGAAAAAAATATCGTTTCAACTTCAATCGTCTTCATCTTGTGTCTAATTTTTCAATAATGTGCCTGCCAGCCAAATATTGAATGCCACGCCGATGGTAACCGTCATGCCGAACGCGGCAACAGCGGGCGTGCTGCTGATGGCGAGCAGGGCAAAGGAAATGGCTGTCGTCGCTGCGGCAAGCAGCATACCGCCTAATTTTGCCGGCGCGCTGTGATGTGCAGTGGCGGCATAGACGGCATAGTCCACGCCGATGGCGGATACTAAAAGCAGGCCGAACATGGCAAACAGGCTGACGGGAATGCCGGCCAAACCGAGTACGGCAACGGTGCAGATGGCGGCGGCCAGCGGCACGGCAAGGATTTTGCTGCTGCGTTTGAAACCGAACATTTTCCACAAAAGCAGCCATGCCAACGCATAGGAAGCCAGTTTCAACCATGCGGCCTGATTGCGCGTGTGGTGGAAAAGCTCGTTTAAGTGGGCGCGTTTGTCTGCCCAATGTACGCCGGAGATGTGTTGCACTGCGGCGCGTACGGCGGCTTCATCGGCCATGCCGTTCAAACGCACGACGGCAGCAAAACGGCCTGGTTCCACTTCGCCCAAATACAAGGAACGCCAAGCTTCTGCCAAATCGGTATTCAGGCCGTCTGAAAGCGACAATGGTTGCGTATCGGCGGCTTGAAGCAGGGCATCGCGCACAGTTTTGCGCGGAATACCGATTTCTGTGAGCGGTTTCCAGCTATCAGGCAACTTGGTCAATTCGCGCAGGCGGTTTTGCAGTTTTTGCTGTTCCGTTGTCGCCAGGATGAATTGGTCGGGCGATTGGATGCCGGAAAGTTTGCCTTGCACGATTAAGGGCTGCAGGGCGTGGCCGAGTTCGGCGGTTTTCTTCAACAGGGCATCTTCGCTTTGTGCTTCGGCCACCAAATATTTGCCGCCAAAATCCGTACCGCTCAACCGGCCGATTTGTTGTACTTCTGTCAACATCGCGGTCGGCATATTGACCCATTGACGGATGTCGTCACGCCAGTCGCTGCGCCACAGTCCGACTGCCAGCAAAATTCCGCCCACGATTAACCAGCCGCGTTTGTGCAGGCGGTTTTTCAGACGGCCTGACAAGGAATAGAGCTTTTCGGTTAATGCGGCAAAAGGCACGGTTTTGGCACGGTAGCGGCGAAACAGTGGCGGCAGCCATAAAACGGTGGCACCAAACGCACCAAATAAGGCAAAGCCTGAAAATACGGCGGTTTGGCGCAGTACAGGCAAAGGGGTGAACCACAGCAGTGCGTAGCCCAAGACGGTAATCGTCAGGCTGACGGCAAAGCTCGGCAAGACATGTTTTATTGCCGATTCGGCCTGCCAAACAGTCTTTTCAGACGGCCCGAATACTGACGGAGCCAGCCAGTGCAACGGGAAATCCACCAACATACCCACCAAGCTGGTGCCGATGACGATGGTCAGGATATGCACTTTGCCGAAGGTCAATAATGCAACCGCCAATCCGGTCAACATACCGGCTGCCAGAGGCAAGGACAGCAAAAATACGCGGCCGCTGCGGAAGACCCACAACAGCAGCGTAAAAGTCAGCCCAAGCCCGACCATGCTCATTATCCGGCTTTCTTTTTCTGCGGCTGCTTTGGATACGGCGGCGAACAATGCGCCACCTGCGCTTAAGGTTTCTGCGCCGTTTTCCGAAGCGATTTGACGGCTTTGCGCCATCAGCGGTAAGAGGGCATCGTTGCCGGAGAATTGATCGCCGCCGGCGAGCCGTCCGCGTAAAAATACCCAAGTTTTGCCTTGGTCTTCGGCAAACAACATGCCGTTGTCCATGTCCCACTGCAAACGGCTTTGCGGATTGGCTTTGTCGGCAACAAAGCGTCCGAAGCCCAGCCAGTCTTGTTCTAAAGACAAAGGGGAGGGGGTGGCAAAAGGATTGGCCGCGGCTTCTGCGCGCGCTTGAAAATAGGCTTGCGGCTGCTCAAACAGCAGGCGGATTTCGTCTTGCGGCAAAACGGCCAAGCTCAGCTTCTGCATATCCGCCCGCACTTTGTCCAAATTTGGCGTCATGCTGCTGTCGACTTGTTCAAATACGCCGCTTTTGCGCCATGCATCGGCAATTTGAGAGGCCGTCTGAAAAGCGGTTTCGGCATCGGTACTGCCGGCAAGCAAAATAACTTGCGAATTGAGCTGCGCTTCTGCGGCTTTATCCGCAGCCGTCAGTAAGGCATCGGGTTGCTGCTCGCTTGGCAACAACGCGGTCAAATCGGTTTGGATGCGCGCTTGTGAAGCAAAGGCATAAACCAAAAACAGGGTAAGAAACAGGATAAGGGCAGTATAGAGGCGGTTTAGGAGGCGAAGATTCATCGTTCAGACGGCCTTTTGCAAATGCTGCTGTTGGTGTGTGGAATCAGTAAAAGTGCAGTAAATTAAATCAGATTATTATTATTTTGTCAGTTATTAGATGGTTTGCGGGTCGGTTAAATCATTGGGTTGGAGCGAACCAAAAAACTGCCATTGCAGGGCGACGGCTTTTCCCTGCCAAACGCAGGAAAGTGCCATCGTATCCGCCAAAATCGCGCTTGTGCCGCGCCAATCGGTTTGATTTCCGGCGCGTAAACCGACGGGTTGCCCTGAATCGAAAACATAGCCGACCGATTTCATGTCTGACGGGAAATCCAAATTTGCCGCTTTAATCAAGGCTTCCTTGAAACACCACAATCGGTAAAACGTTTCAGACGGCCAGTTTGCCGTTTCCAAAAAGTCTTGTTCTTCCTGCGTGCAGACCAAAGCCGACAGCGCTTTGAAATCACGCGGGCGGATAAATTCGATATCGATACCGGCTGTTAAGGGATGAGGCGCACACAATAAAGCGGCAAAGCCTTGGCTGTGGCTCAGTGATACAGTCGGTAAATCGGTTTGCTGTTTTAATGCTCGGCTGACTTGCCAGTCCTGACGCTGCGCCAGTTGAGGCGTGGCGGCAAAACGTTGGGAATCGGCTGCGTTTAGAGAAGCATGGTCGTAGCAGGCGGTAAAAGACGGATCGGCCAGCAGGCATTGAAGAGGTGTCGTATCCATAAAATAGAAAAATGCCAAACTTCATATTGAAGTCCGGCATTTTTGACATTACTTAGTGGAAGCTGCCTTTCAAAACCACACGGCTGTTGAATGTAGCGATGTGGCATTCGTACTCGTTACCGCCTTTGGTTACTTTGTCAAAGTAGCTAACCAGGTGAACGGATTTGGCTTTTTTGCGATGTGCAGTGCTTTGGAAGCGTTTAACCGCGCTCAGGAATGCGCGTTGGCAGGTTTCATCAGGGGTTTTGCCGACTGAGTTGGAGATTTGACGGGAAGTCAAAGTTGCGCCGGATGTGCTACCGTAGTGAACGCGGATGCTAGGATCCAAAGCGGATTTGGCTTCGGTAGAGTTTAAAGCTACATCGACTTTACACATATAAATATCGTTTTGACCTTTGCCATGGACTTTATGGCCCTCACCCATGCTACGGCAGGCAGAACCGGCGGCAGTTGTTTTTGGAGTAGAAGTTTGAGAGGAGGAAGTGGATGGTTGGGAATTGCCGGATTGTGAGCAAGCGGCAAGCATCAGGGAGGATACGGCAACCAAAGCAGAAAAACGTAACATGCGAACTCCTTTGTAATAATGGGCGTAGAAAAAGTTTACAGAAAGCAGAATCATTTTAACATATATGAAAGAAGTATAAAAACAGAATGGTGCAAAAAATATTATATTTTTATTTAAATGATTTCATGGCGTTAAGAAAGTTTGAGGCGGTAATGCTTGACGAAGGAGGGCAGAAAGCGTATATTGCGGACTTCCTTAGGAGTAATGGCTGAGAGGCTGAAGGCACTTCCCTGCTAAGGAAGCATGTGGGGTCAACCTGCATCGAGGGTTCGAATCCCTCTTACTCCGCCAAATATGAAAGACACCGTTTATACGGTGTCTTTTTTATTATCCGGAATTGCTTGAAATCTGAGGCCGTCTGAAAGTGTGAAATGAACGATTTGATTATCCTAAACAAGCCTTATGGCGTGATTTGCCAGTTTTCTGCACATGAAAAACATCAGTGCCTGAAGGATTTTGTCGAGAAACCGGGATTTTATCCGGCCGGCCGTTTGGATACGGACAGCGAGGGTTTGCTGCTGCTGACCAATAATGGCCGTTTGCAGGCGCAGATTGCCGACCCGAAATTCAAGCAGGTCAAAACTTATTGGGTGCAGGTGGAGGGTTCTCCTGATGAAGCCAAATTGGATTTATTGCGCCGTGGCGTAGATTTGGGTGATTTTGTCACCCGTCCGGCCGAGGTTAGGGTATTGGAAGAGGGCGAAGCGGATATTTTATGGTCGCGCGTGCCGCCGATTCGCGTGCGTAAGTCTGTGCCTGATTTTTGGGTGGAAATCAAAATTTCGGAAGGGAAAAACCGCCAAGTGCGAAGGATGACGGCGAAAGCAGGCTTTCCATGTTTGCGCTTGGTCCGTGTGGCAATAGGCCGTCTGAATCTGTTTGATTTGAATTTGGAATTGGGACAATGGCGGTTTGCGCCGCATCGTCCTTAAATAGGATGAATAAAGGCCGTCTGAACTATTCAGACGGCCTTTTGTTATGGAAAAATCAATGATGTGAATGACCGATTTGGAAGGTCAAAGTGGTGTAGTTCGCCTGTTTTTGGCACACGCTTTGATCGGGGAAATCGGCTTTGTGTTCTACGCTGGCTTTCCAGAAACCTTGGCGCAATGGAATGATGCTGACTTCGCCTTTGTCATCGGTAGTATCGGAGAAGGCTTGGGCTTCGGTTTTATGGGTTTTGCTGCGGTCGCTGGTGTCGAAGCCGTCAAATGTGGCGGTAACGGTGGCGTTAGGCAGCGGCTCGCCATTGAAGAGAACGCGGACTTTGAAGCGTTCGCCGACATGGACGTTGGCAGGGTTGTCCAAAGGTACGATTTCCAAATGTTGGCCGACTTGCTTGGTGATAATGGCGGTATCTGCACTTTCATGGCCGACATTGACGATGTTTTTACCAAACATTCTTGTTTGTTCGCAATAACTTGCATCAGGCATTTCTTTGATGCTTGCCTGCTTCCAGCCCGCGCTGTTTTTTGACCAGAAAGTCGGTTGGTATTCGGCGGTTACCAAGTAGCTGCCGTCTTTGACCGGCAGTTTGCTGCGGTATTGGTAATTGTATGTGCCTTTTTGAATCATGTTTTCTTTGCCTTTTTCAGTCACCAGTTGCATGGGTTTGCTGAAAATGTGCAGGCGGTCTTTGGCGATGGGCTCAAGCTCCGGGAATTCGCCATAGCCCAATTCGGCTTCAAGGTATTCGCCGCCATGTGTGTGGGCGGTTTCAACCCAAACGCGGTGAGCGTGTGCGGCAGTGCTGAACAGGAAGGCAGATGCGATAAGCAAAGCGGTTTTTTTCATGATTCCTCTCCGATTTTCGATGTGTAGAAAAGATAGAATAAATTCGTTCGTTATAATATAACAAAATTATTTAAATTTAAAGAGAGGCCGTCTGAAAACTTTCAGACGGCCTTTTAGCTGATTGTTTTTTGAATCAGATTATCGAAACGGTTTAGTCCCCGTCACGACAGACGTCAATCGCTTCCTGCAAACTGCTGACGCCGTAGATTTTCAGGTTTGGAAACTCTTTGGCATTGCGCGGCATATTGGCTTTGGGGACGATGGCGCGTTTAAAGCCGAGTTTTTCCGCTTCTTTGAGCCGCTCTTGTCCGCGTGCAACAGGGCGGACTTCGCCACTTAAGCCGATTTCGCCGAATACGACGGTTTTTTCAGGCATGGGTCGGTTGCGGAAGCTGGAGAGTATGGCAAGGATGACAGCGAGGTCGGCAGCAGGTTCGCCGATTTTGACGCCGCCGACGGCGTTGAGGAACACGTCTTGGTCGAAGCAGGCAATGCCGCCGTGGCGGTTGAGGACGGCGAGCAGCATGGCGAGGCGGTTTTGTTCAAGGCCGACGGTGAGACGTTTGGGGGTGAAGCCGTGTGCGTCATCGACTAAAGCCTGAATTTCGACCAAAAGCGGGCGGCTGCCTTCCTGCGTGACTAAAACGCACGAGCCGGGTGTGTCGTCGCGGTAGCTGGCGAGGAAAATGGCGGACGGGTTGGATACGCCTTTCAAACCGTTTTCGGTCATGGCGAATACGCCCAGTTCGTTTGCTGCGCCGAAACGGTTTTTGATGGCGCGTATCATGCGGTAGTTGGAATGTTGGTCGCCCTCGAAATACAGTACGGTATCGACCATATGCTCCAGCACGCGCGGGCCGGCAATCGCGCCGTCTTTGGTAACGTGTCCGACCAGTATCATGGCGATGCCCATCTGTTTCGCCATGCGCGTCAGTTGGGCGGCACATTCGCGCACCTGCGACACGGAGCCGGGGGCGGAAGTGATTTGGTCGGAATACATGGTTTGGATGGAATCAATGACGACGACTTCGGGCTGATGCTGTTTTAAGGCCGTCTGAATCGCTTCCATGCGGATTTCGGCAAGCAGGTTTACGCCTTCGGTGGGCAGTTCCAAACGTTGCGCGCGCAGGGCGACTTGTTGGGCGGATTCTTCGCCGGAAACGTACAGCACTTTGCGGCTTTGCGCCATTTTGGCGATGGTTTGCAACAGTAATGTGGATTTGCCGATGCCGGGGTCGCCGCCGAGTAGGATGACTGCGCCATCTACCAAACCGCCGCCCAATACGCGGTCGAGTTCGCCCATGCCGGTCGGATTGCGCGGCACTTCGGTGGCGGTTACTGCGGAGAGGGATTGGACGGCCGAAGTATCCGCCGCCCAAGATTGGAAACGGGCATTTTTCGGCTCGGGCGCGGCAAGGCTTTCCTGAAGCGTGTTCCACTCGCCGCAATGCGGGCATTTGCCTTGCCATTTCGGGGAAGTGCCACCGCATTCGGAACATTGGTAAATGGTTTTGGGGGCTTTTGCCATGGTGTTTTCCCTATGGATATTTGATGTGTGAAAAGGTCGTCTGAAAAGTGAGGAAGGTTTTCAGACGGCCTTGGGATTATGAATACTTTATTTATAATTTCAAGTATTCATCACTTGTTTAATGCAGCGGCATTTGCTGTTTTTTTGCGGCATAATAGGAAAAATTTACATGGAAGTTTTAGAAAAATGATTTTATTTCAAAAAAGTGATGGTAAGCTTGCCTTGCCTTGCCTTGCCTTGCCTTGCCTTGCCTAGTTCTCTATTAAAATCCCTTCAAGGTTTTTTATCAAATCTATGCATAGGAGTGAAATCCTATGTTATCTAAACAAATCGCAAATTTTAATTCATCTGACAATAAACCCAGAATTCTATCTCTATTTTCAGGATGTGGAGGTTTAGATTTGGGTTTTCACCAAGCTGGTTATGAAACTGTTTGGGCGAACGATTTTTCCCATTGGGCTTGCGAAAGTTTCCGTAAAAATATCGGCGATGTCATCGTAGAAGGTGATATTGAACAAATTGATCCGAATGATCCAACTATTCCCGATTGCGACATCATTTTAGGCGGGTTCCCTTGTCAAGATTTTTCCATGATTTGGAAACAGCCGGGCTTAGAGGGTGAGCGCGGCAATCTTTATAAAAGCTTTTTACGTTTTGTAAATGCAAAAAAACCGAAAGTTTTTGTTGCTGAGAATGTGAAAGGTTTGTTGACTGCTAACAAGAAAAAAGCCATCCAGCAAATTATTACCGACTTTGAAAATTGCGGTTATTACGTTCAGGCGAAGCTGTATAACTTTGCTGAATTTGGCGTACCTCAATTTCGTGAACGTGTGCTAATTGTCGGAGTACGTTTGGATACAGGATTTGATTTTCATCATCCAGAACCGACGCACAATGAAACTGGCGAAAATGGCTTAAAACCATATGTAACTGCTGGTCAAGCGATATCTAATATTCCACAAAATGTTAGTAATAATGAATTGTTGAAAATTAGTGAGCAAACTCGTAAACGTTTAGAACTAATCCCAGAAGGAGGAAACTATAGCGATATTCCTAAAGAGCATCCTTTGTATGTAAAAAGTATGTTAAGCCTTGTTTATCGTCGAATGCACCGTAATAGACCTTCTACAACGATTATTGCTGCGGGCGGCGGTGGTACTTGGGGCTATCATTTTCCTGAACCGCGTGCTTTTACTAATAGAGAACGAGCAAGGCTTCAAAGTTTTCCTGATGATTTTGAGTTTGTTGGTTCAACGACGGAAGTACGTCGTCAGATTGGCAATGCGGTACCGCCTCAAGGTGTGGTTGAATTAGCAAGAACCCTCTTACCAATTTTTTCAGGTAACTATAAAAAAGTAGATTTACATAAGAAATTGAAAGCAGAGAAGGACGTTTTATTTCATGACCGACTAAGCAAAATTCGAGGGGGAAAACGATGAATACTGTTTTTTCTAATATTGCTAATGCACGAATTACAGATAAGCCATTAAATAAAGTTTGGATGGATTTATTTATGTCCGCCAATGAAATTTTAATGGCAACAGGCTATGTTTCTAATGATGCAGTCAAAGAGTTACATAAAATTTTAGAAGATAGCGAACATAACCAGAAAATCAAATTATTGGTTGGTATGCATTATTTAGAAGGGTTTAGTCGTCCTCAATACAACAGTCTTTGTGAATTAAATTATTTTTTGCAAGATAAGCAACGTGGGGCAGTATACGTTTCTCCACGTGTGAAATTTCATGGAAAAATGTATTCGTTTAAGAATCAGAATGAAACTCATGGATTGATTGGTTCTGCTAATCTTACTTGCTTTTGGGATAATACTGAGCGAACCTATGAAACAATGGTTCATTTGAATGATGTTCAGACGGCATCTAAATTACATAAAAATATAGATCAGGTTATCCAGCAATTGGGTGTGGCTATTAATCAAGTAGCAAAACCAACTGATTTTAAAGAACATAATCTTCATTTGGAGAATTGTCTGGGAGTTGAAAAAGTAAATGATTCTATACTTGAGCAACTTTTTTCACAAATATCGACTTATCACTTTGATTTGCCAGTTAAAACTTTCCCAGAAAGCAGTTTAAACCGATTTTTTGCCAAAGGCCGTAAAAATAAACGCGGATTTTATTTACCTAGGCCATGGTATGAAGCAGAGTTGATTGTATCAACAAAATTTTTAGGTGCAGAAGGATACCCAAAACAAAAAGAATTTACTGTCATCACGGATGATGGTTGGCAATTTGAATGTAATACCACAGGACAAAATGGTAAAAATTTCAGTTCAAAAGGTGATCAAACCATATTTGGTAAATGGGTTAAAGGACGTTTAGAGGCGGCTGATTGTTTAAGAACAGGGGAACCTGTCACAGAAGAGACTCTACATAAATACGGTAACGATCATTTTGAGTTCCGTTCAACCGACAATCCTGATGTTTGGCTACTCTCATTTAAGGGGAAAAACTAAATGTTGCAAACCTACTTGAATCAATTGACTCCGCCTGAATTAGCTGATTCTGTTAAAAATACCGTTGATGGTTTTATGGGGAAATTATCACAAACCGAACCGAAAATTGCTCAAAACGTTTTATTGCTGGGCAATGTTCAAAGTGGCAAAACGGCACAGGTTTTGGGTGTATTAAGTGCGCTGGCTGATGATGGTGACCACAAAGTTTTTTTGTATCTTACTACTGACAGCGTAGATTTACAGGAACAGACAGTCAAGCGCGCCGAAGCTAATCTGAAAAATTTTATTGTGTTGTCTGAAAACGATGACCGAAGTTTTATGCAGGTAATGAAGGCAAATAATCCCATCTTGGTTGTGATTAAAAAGAATGCCCGTGTATTGAAACGTTGGCGTAATTTGTTTGCTAGTCAAAGTAGCCTGAAAGGCTATCCTTTGGTTATTGTGGACGATGAAGCCGATGCGGCCAGCCTAAATACTAATGCTGATAAGCCGGATAAAGATGTCAGTACTATCAATAAACTGCTAAATGACATTAAGAATTCCTGTTGTCAAAGCCTATTTATTCAGTTGACCGCCACGCCTCAATCGCTTTTATTGCAACATGAAGAATCTGATTGGCAACCTGAATTTATCCATTTCTTTGAAGCTGGTGAAAAATACATCGGTGGCAACTTTGTCTTCTCTGATCCTCCAAGCTATATCGTTCGCTTCATTGACAGTGAATTGGACGATATGAAAGATGCGAGTGGTGAAATTGCCGAAGGGGTAAAACAGGCATTGCACAGTTTTCTGCTTACTTGTGCAGAATTTGCTTTATGCGGTAAAACCAATTGTAATTTTGCTTTACATCCAAGTTATAAAATCCAAGACCATCAAGCCTTCTCTCAAAAAATCCAAGCTTTTTTAAATGATTTGGTACAAGCGATTAATAGCGGGGAGAATCTTGCAGACAGCTTTAAAGAAGACTATTTGAATTTACAAAAGACCAAGCCTGATATTCATCATTTTGAGGAAATTTATGAAAAACTAACAGAACTTTTAGAAAATAAGCAAATTTATATTCTCGTCGTTAACTCGCAGACAGAATCAGATTTTGATTTAGAAAGAGGCTTTAATATTATTATTGGTGGGAATGTGATTGGACGAGGCTTAACTATTCCGAAATTACAAACGGTTTATTATAGTCGCACTGCCAAAAAACCGAATGCAGATACTTTCTGGCAACATTCGCGTATTTTTGGATATGACCGTGATAAATCATTATTACGGCTTTATATTCCGTTTGATGTCTATTACTTCTTTGTACAACTCAATCAAGCAAATAATCTGATTATTGAGCAGGCAAAAAAATCAGATGGCAATATTCAGGTTATTTACCCGAAAAACATCAATCCGACCAGAAAGAATGTATTAAAAGCTGATAGTATCAATCAAATGGTTGGTGGTGTAAATTACTTTCCACTTCGTCCGAATGAGAATAACTTGTTGGCTATAAACGGTATTCTTCCATCTGTTTTGATAGATAAGGTACAATCTGATTTGTATCAAATAGACATAGAAGATCTATTCTTGATTTTAGATGAGCTTGGTAATTATGTACCTGATGACTGGGATAAGGAAAAATTTATTGCTGGTGTAGAAGCATTAAAGGCACAACGTCCAAGTTTTAAAACCTATATTTTGATCAAAACCGGACGTAAACTTTCTCGAGCAACTGGCACAATGCTTTCGGAAGACGACCGTAAATTAGGAGAAAAATATCCTAATGATTTATTCCTTACACTTTATCAAGTAGTAGGAAATAAAGACAAAGGTTGGCAGGGAGAAGATTTTTGGTTGCCTAATATTAAGTTGCCATATAAGGGACTGGTGTATTGGGGAGTGAAATAACATAGAAAAGGTCGTCTGAAAACAATCATATCGTTTTCAGACGACCTTTTTTATTGAGAAATAACAGGTTTATTTTTTACTGTCTTTATCTGCATCTTTTTTCGGCGCAGGTTTTTTCGCTGCCAAGCCCAAAGATTTTTGCCATTCGGCTGGATTTTTCACCAAGTCCAAGGCTTTACGGAGTTGATCGTCTTTGGCCGGATTTGGAATGCGGCGGCTGGAGATGTCTTCGTCTTTGTCTTTTTTAGACTTGTCTTTATCGGCTTTGGTTTCTGCGTTGGCAGGCGTCTCGGTGCTGCTGTTGACGTCTTGTCCGCCTAGCGGATTGCCGATATGGCCGACCAAATCGGCTTCGCGGCTTTCAAAGGCGCGGTCTTTGTCTTTGACTTCAACGTCAGGAACAATGCCTTGCGCCTGAATCGAGCGGTCGTTTGGCGTGTAGTAAAGGGCGGTGGTCAGTTTGACTGCGCTGCCGCCGGAAAGCGGAATCAGGGTTTGCACGGAGCCTTTACCGAAACTTTGTGTGCCGACGACGACGGCGCGTTTGTGGTCTTGCAATGCACCGGCAACGATTTCGGAAGCAGAGGCCGAGCCTGCGTTAATCAGGACGGTCATAGGAATGGTTTTCAGCTCGGCGGGTAATCCGGCCAACGGGTCTTTGCCGCTGGTGGTGATGTAGTCTTCGGCAGTTGCTTTGAGAACCATGCCTTCTTTTTTGTTGCGGCCTTTGGTGCTGACAACGGTGACGTCAGGTTGCAGGAAGGCTGCGGATACGCCGACTGCGCCGTTGAGCAGGCCACCCGGGTCATCGCGCAAGTCGAGGATGATGCCTTTGAGCGGACCTTTGTTTTCTTTGACGAGGGCTTGTGCGGCTTCGTTGAGCGCGGCAACAGTGCGCTCTTGGAATTGGGAGACGCGGATGTAGCCGTAGTCTTTTTCAAGCAGGTGATGGCGTACGCTTTTGACTTTGATGATGGCGCGGGTCAGGTTGACGACGATGGGTTTGTCGGCATTTTTGCGCGAAAGGGTTAGGGTGATTTTGGTACCCGGTTTGCCGCGCATTTTTTTGACGGCTTCGCTGACGGTCAGGCCGCGCGTAGAGGTATTGTCGATTTTGACGATGAAGTCGCCGCTTTTCACGCCGGCGCGTTCTGCCGGAGTGTCTTCAATCGGGGCAACGACTTTGACGAACCCGTCTTCTTGTCCGATTTCCATGCCCAAGCCGCCGAATTCGCCGCTGGTGGACTCTTTCATTTCGGCATAGCCTTTTTTGTCCATATACTCGGAATGCGGATCGAGATCGGACACCATGCCTTTCATTGCGCCTTCAAAGAGCTCGGCATCGGGTTTGTCTTGGTAATAGTTGGCTTTGATTTGGCCGTACACTTCTGCCATGGTGCGGATGGTTTGCACGGGAAGGGCCTCGTTGTCTTTTTTGTCTTTTTCGGCGGCAAAACTTTGTACACTCAGACTGAGGGCGATGCCGCTAAATGCGCCGAGAGTGTAGATTGCAACTTTTTTCAAAGTGGATTTTGTTGACATTCGTTTGACTTTCTTTTTGTGTACGGTAAGCAAAGTGGTTTTTGTTTTCTCTGAACCCGTTGACTTTATGTGATTTAAACGCTTGGAACAATAAGTTTAAGGTAAAAGTTTGTTGTTTAATGTGCTGAACAGGCGTGAAAATCGTGTTTTATTGTAGTTTATGATGAAATTCAGACGGCCTGAAGGGGAAAATTCACTCAGGCCGTCTGAAACATCAGTTAATCCAGGAAAGCGGATTCATGACTTGTCCGTTGTAGCGGACTTCAAGGTAAAGGCCGGTTTCGCCCGACGGCAAAGTGCCGCTGGTGCCAATCTTGCTGCCGGCATTGACGGCGTAGTTTTGGGCGATGTCGATTTCGTTCAGGCCGGAGTAAATGCTGACATAGCCGTCGCCGTGGTCGAGGACGACCACTTTGCCGTAGCCTTCAAGTTCGCCGGCAAAAGTAACCGTGCCTGAGGCAATGCTGCTGACCGGAGCAGGAACGGTATTGTAGAACACGCCTTTCCAAACTTCGCCATCGCCGCGGTCTTGACCGAACAGACCTGCCAGTGTGCCGTTGACCGGTTTTTTCAGACGGCCTTGCATACGGCTGAAGCTGTTGGCGTTGCTGACGGTAAAGCCTTGGGTGTCCGGGGCTTGCAGTTTCATGTCTTCGTCAGTCAGCGTGGACATGGCGGCGCGTTCGGCTTCGGCTTTTTGTTGGGCGGCAGCCTGCTCTTTGCGGGCTTTTTCAGCGGCAGCCAAGCGGGCTTCCGCGGCTTTCTTACGTGCTTCGGCTTCGGCTTTGCGTTGATCGGCTTTGCGTTTTTCCAAATCTTTCAAGAGATTGTTGAGGCGCTGCTCGTTTTCTCTGTGGTTGATTTTCTTTTGCGCTTCTTTGGCCATTGCCGCGTTTTGACGGCGGCTTTCGGCTTGTTCGGCGGTATTGGTCACGCCTTGTTGGCGCAACGAAGATTGGATGTTGGCTTGCAGTTTTTTCAGGTAAGCCAATTCATTGTTGATTTTTTGCTCTTGCGCTGCCAGCTCTTTTTGTTGTTTTTCCAAGTCTCTCATGACTTGGTCGTTGGCGTTGTTGATATAACGCGTGTAACGCAGGAAGCGGGTTTTTTGACCGGCATCGGCGTTTTTCAGGAAGAGGGCGACCGCGTTGGGCTGGCTGTTTTTATAGTTGCCGGACACAAAGCGCGAAATTTGGGCGCGCGTGTTGGACACTTCGGCTTTCAACTGGTTGGCATCGGCATTGAGTTTTTGGAATTTTTCCCATGCGTCGCGTTGTTTGCGGTTGATGCCGGAGAGGTTGTTGCGTGTTTGTTGCAGCTGTTTGAGCGTGGCATTGACATGGATAATGAAACCCTCGTTGCGTTTGGCAAAGGATTTCTTGGTTTCCATGTCGTTGGCTGCGGCAGTTACGGCTGCTTTGAAATCGTTGTCGGCTGAAGAAGCGGCTTTAGGCTCAGCTTTAGTGTCGTCTTTTTTGTTTTGCTCTTTGGCTTTGGTGTCTGTTTTAGCGTCTTTTTTGTCTTCGACAGCTTTTTTGGCGGACTCTTTAGCTTCGGCCTTTTTGTCTTCGGATGCTTTTTTTACGGGCTCTTTGGTTTTTTTGCCGTCTTTTTTATCTTCAGCCGCTTTTTTAGCAGGCTCTTTGGCTTTGGTTTCCTTAGGGTCTGCTTTTTTTACGGGTTCTTTGGCCTTGCTGTCTTTTTTATCTTCAACAGGTTTCTTGTCTTGTTCTTTGGCTTTGTCGGATTTTGCGGCTGCGGCTTTTTTGTCTTTTGCCGTTTCTTTAGGCTCTTCGGCTTTACGGTTGGCCTTTTTATTGTCGGCAGCGACTTCGGAGGCTTTAGCCATTTTGTTTTTGGCTGAAGCGCGTTCGTTTTTGTCGGCGGTTTCCTTCTCTTTGGCAGCTTTGGCTTTAACCGCTTTTTTGTCTTCCTCTTTTTCTTTTACCGCTTGTTTTTTTGAGGTTTCTTTTTTGACATCTGCCTTAGTGGCTTCTTTCTCTTTTTTCACGGGCGCAGCTTTTTTGACAGCGGCCGCTTTTTCTTTCGGCGCGTCTTTGGCAGCATAGGTTGGCAGGGAGAAACTGAGCAACAGGGCGAGAATGAGGGGTTTGTAACGCATGGTTCGATCTTGCTATCAAAGTAGGAACAATAGGACGGATTATACTGTCTGTCAGGCCGTCTGAAAATAATATCGGGTTGCAATATGGACGAACGCTCTTATATAGTAACGATAGAGTAGGCGGACGGGCTTTAGTCTGCCTGGAAATTGACAGTCTGCATCGACGGGATATTATGAAAAAATATTTATTAGTAGTGTTAGGTGCCATGGTTTTGGCGGCTTGCGGTGACAATACCGATAAAATCGGACGCGCCAGTACGGTGTTTCATATGCTGGGTAAAAACGACCGTATTGAAGTGGAAGGTTTTGACGATCCTGATGTGCAAGGGGTTGCCTGTTATATTTCGTACGCGAAAAAAGGCGGTTTGAAAGAAACGGTCAATCTGGAAGAAGATGCCAGCGACGCATCCGTTTCCTGTGTACAAAGTGCGGAAGTCATCCGTTATAACGAGGCTGCGGTTTTGAAACCGCGACAAGTGTTCAAACGCAGTGCCAGCATAGCATTTAAGAGCCAGCAGATTATCCGCTACTACGACCCGAAACGTAAGTCTTTTGCTTATTTGGTATACAGCGATAAAATCGTTCAAGGTTCGCCGAAAAACTCTTTGAGCGCGGTATCGTGTTTTGCCCATGCGAAAACCAATGCGCCGGTACCGGTAGGCGGCGCGGTTTACGGTGCGTGCGTGGTGGATGCGCCGGTTGCCGACGGACAAAAATAATAAAATCAGCTTATAGATTAAAAGAATATGAATTTAGCCAACCATTTCCTGATTGCCATGCCTCATATGGACGATCCGTTTTTTACGGATACTGTCATTTATGTGTGCGAACACGATGAAGAAGGTGCGCTGGGCATCGTCATCAACAAGCCTTCGCCGATTACCATGGACATGATTTTCGCCGCCGCCGACCGCAATATCCCGTTGCGCCTGCAACATGAAAACGTGATGATGGGCGGGCCGGTTCAGATTGAGCGCGGTTATGTCGTGCATACGCCGATCGGCCGCTGGCAAAACAGCATGGTGGTAACCGATAACGTCGCGCTGACTTCTTCGCGCGATGTGATTGAAAACTTGTCTAAAGAAGGCGCGGTGGACAAGGCTTTGATCAGTATTGGTTATTCAAAATGGGGCAAAGGGCAGTTGGAGCGCGAGCTGGCGGAAAATGTTTGGTTGACCGTCCCTGCAGACGAGCATATTCTTTTTGATGTCCCTTACGAACTCCGTTATGCCGCCGCTTTTGAAAAATTGGGCGTCAATCCGAACGCCTTGGTTTCAGGAGTCGGCCATGCCTGATGCACCAAAAGGCACGGTTTTGGCCTTTGACTTCGGCGAGGCGCGTATCGGCGTGGCGCAGGGGGATGCCGAGTTGGGCATGACCCATCCGCTGGCGACGGTAACCGGCAACAGCAATGATGAAAAATTCGAGGCCATTGCCAAGCTGGTCAAAGAATGGCAGCCCAAGTATTTTGTGGTCGGCCTGCCGACGCATACCGACGGCACGGAGCATGAGCTGACCCGTTTGAGCCGCAAGTTTGGCCGCCGTTTGCACGGACGTTTTAACTTGCCGGTTTATTGGGTGGACGAAAGGATGTCTTCCCTATACGCGGAAAGCTTGCTTGCTGAAGCCCAAGTGTTTGGCCGAAAACAAAAATCCGTACTTGACCAAGTAGCGGCGCAGGCGATTTTGCAAGGGTTTTTTGAAGGTGGAGCGGCCGAGTATTTCAATGGCCGCGAAGAATAGCATTATTCATTATAAAGGCCGTCTGAAACCGGGTTTCAGACGGCTTTTGTTTTGTTACGGCTTTGGGATAAAAGAAGTTTAGTTTGGTTAAGCCTGATTTTTTTCAGTGCAAATTTTGCTACACTCCGTTTTCTTTTTTTTAGACACAAATACAAGGAAAAAGTCATGGCACTCATGGACAATCTTTTGAATGCGGCTACTCAAATGTTGGGTGGCAACAGCGAAAACGGCGCACAAGGTTCTCTGACCGATATGGCGATGGATTTGGTGAAACAGCAAGGCGGCGTGGGCAATCTGATCAACCAACTGCAACAAGGCGGTTTGGGCGATGCCCTGAGTAGCTGGGTTTCCAACCAATCCAGCAACCTGCCTGTGTCCGGCAGCGACCTGCAAAATGCGTTGGGCAGCGATACGGTAAACCAAATCGCGCAAAAATTCGGCGTGGATGCCGGTCAAGCAGGCGATTTGTTGGCAAAAGTATTGCCTGACTTGGTCGATAAAGCCACGCCTAACGGCACGGCTCAAGATGCGGATGGTTTCGGCTTGGACGACATCGCTTCTATGCTGCTGAAAAACTTTATGAAATAATGAGTTGAATCATTTGATAAGGCCGTCTGAATCCGTTCAGACGGCCTTATAACTTTTGGTTCGCGGCAAATAACCAATAAGTCTTTTTCTGATGGAGGCGGATGGCTTATGATGGGCACTCCATTTCACCAGATAAGAAGGTTATACACATGTCTCGCTTGACCATACACACAGTTGAAACCGCTCCTGAAGCTGCTAAACCACGCATTGAAGCCGTATTGAAAAACAACGGCTTTATTCCTAACCTGATCGGCGTTTTGGCCAATGCGCCTGAAGCTTTGGCGTTTTATCAAGAAGTTGGTAAGCTGAATGCGGCCAACAGCCTGACTGACGGCGAAGTTGAAGTTATTCAAATCATTGCCGCCCGTACTAACGAATGCGGTTTCTGCGTTGCCGGCCACACCAAACTGGCTACCTTGAAAAAACTGCTGTCCGAACAATCCATCAAAGCCGCACGCGCATTGGCTGCAGGCGAGTTTGACGATGCCAAACTGGGTGCTTTGGCAACATTCACCCAAGCCGTTATGGCGAAAAAAGGCGCGGTATCCGACGACGAGCTGAAAGCTTTCTTCGATGCAGGCTACAACCAACAGCAAGCCGTTGAA
Organism: Neisseria sp. HMSC061H08; assembly: GCF_001836795.1. Classification (NCBI taxonomy): domain Bacteria; kingdom Pseudomonadati; phylum Pseudomonadota; class Betaproteobacteria; order Neisseriales; family Neisseriaceae; genus Neisseria; species Neisseria sp. HMSC061H08. The sequence goes on from NZ_KV830556.1 coordinate 154,260, forward strand.
GTCGTCATGGGTGTTGCTTTGGCAACTTTGTGCAACTACGTCAACAACCTTGCCAAAACTGAAATCAATCCTGAATTGCAGGCATTTGCCTAATTTCATCAAAGGCCGTCTGAAAATTCAGACGGCCTTTTAGTAAAAAGCAAGGGTATCCTTGTTGCTAAGAAAATTCATGAGTAGAGCCATCTACGCTTCAAACCTTATTCAGAGGAAAAAATCATGACACGCGAAGCTTTACTGAACAATGTTGCCACACTCGTTAAAAGCAAGCTGAAACCATTGGTGGACGACATCGACCGCAAAGGCCTGTATCCGAAAGAATTTATGCTGGAATTGGGCAAAATCGGCGGTTTTGCCGCAACCGGTACGGTTGAAGAAGGCGGTAACGGTTTGGGTTTGGCAACGCAAATTGCCGTATTGCGCGAAATCGGTAAAGAATGCGGCGCCACTTCGTTCAGTGCATGGTGTCAGGCGGCTTGCGCGTGGTATCTGCACCAATCGCCCAACCAAGCGGTGAAAGACAAATATTTAGCCGATATTCTGCAGGGTAAAGTTTTGGCCGGTACGGGCATGTCCAATACTGTCAAACACCTTGCCGGCATTGAAAAACACAACCTGCAAGCCGAGCGCGTTGAGGGCGGCTACAAAGTCAACGGTGCCTTGCCTTGGGTATCCAATATCGGCGAAGACCATATTTGGGCGAATACCGCCCAAGTTGGCGACAGCTATGTGATGTTTATCACCGGCGGCCAATGGGAAGGCGTGACCCTGCAAGCCTGCCCCGAATTTTGCGCCCTCGAAGGCACGCGCACGTTCAGCCTGAATTTCAAAGACGTTTTCATTCCTGACGAAGACGTAATCGCTGCGCCTGAGCAGTTCCAGTCTTATATTCCGACCATTAAAGCCGGTTTTATCTTGCTGCAAATAGGTATCGGTGCCGGTGTGATTGACGGTGCGCTCGGTATTATCCGCGTGGCCAATGTAGTGAACGCGGAAGTGAACGCTTACCTCGACCACAACTACGATGATTTGAAAGCCGCGTTGGACGGCGCATGGGCGGAAACCGAACGCCTTGCCGATGATGCGTGGAACAACAAACCTGATACGCTGGCAACCTTAAAGCTGCGTGAAGCGGCTGCTGTATTGGCTCTGAACGCCACTCAATCTGCCGCATTGCATGCAGGCGCGAAAGGTTATCTGATGCGCAGTCCGGCGCAACGCCGCGTCCGCGAGGCCATGTTCGTTGCCATCGTAACACCGGCCATCAAACACCTGCGTAAAGAAATCGCCGCTTTGGAAGCAGCGCAATAAATTCAAAATATCAACAATAAAACACACGAAAGACCGTCTGAAAATACGGTTTCAGACGGCCTTTTAAAATAGAAGGAACACCAAATGGCTCAATATATGTGCGGCCCTTGCGGCTGGATTTATGACGAAGACCTCGGCGACCCTGAGCACGGCCTGCCTGCCGGAACCAAGTTTGAGGATATTCCCGACGACTGGAAATGCCCTGAGTGCGGCGTAGGCAAAGAAGATTTTTATCTGTTGGATTTCGTGATATAACTTGGTTGATTTAAAAAGGCCGTCTGAAATTTCAGACGGCCTTTGTTTTATTGGCGGTATAAAGCAACCATGGTTTCAGCCGCTTTGACGCAGCTTTCCACATCGGCAACCAAAGCGATGCGGACGTAGCCTTCACCCGGATTGCCTTGTTCGGTATCGCGGGCGAGGAAGCGGCCGGGCAACACCTGGATAGCGGCTTTCTGCCACAGGTTGCGCGTAAATGCCAAGTCGTCGCCATCGGGAACTTTCAGCCAAATGTAGAACGATGCGTCCGGCAGTTTGACATCGAATGCCTGTTGCAAAATCGGAATGACGAGGTCGAATTTTTCTTGGTAGAGGCGGCGGTTGGCAATCACGTGTTCTTCGTCGTTCCAAGCGGCAATGCTGGCGCGTTGGACAGGAATGCTCATCGCGCTGCCGTGGTAGGTGCGGTAGAGCAGGAAGTTTTTGAGCAACTCGGCATCGCCTGCGACAAAGCCGGAACGCAAACCGGGGACATTGGAGCGTTTGGACAGACTGGTGAACATCACGATGTTGTGCGTGCCGCGACCTAATTGCGCCGCAGCCTGCAAGCCGCCGATCGGTTTGTTGTCGTCAAAATAAATTTCGGAATAGCATTCGTCAGAGGCAATAATGAAGCCGTATTTGTCTTGCAAATCAAAAATTTCTTTCCAGTCTTCTAATTGCAGGACGCTGCCGCTCGGATTGTTGGGCGAGCAGACAATCAGGACTTTGGTGCGCTGCCATACGTCTTCGGGCAGGCTGCTCCAATCGGGGTTGAAGCTGGGTGCCGGGCAGTTGGCAAAATGGATTTCGCCGCCGCCCAATATAGTCGCGCCTTCGTAAATTTGATAGAAAGGATTAGGGCTGATAACAACCGGTTTGGGGCCGTCTGAAGCCGGATTCAAAACGGTTTGGATGAAGGAGAACAATGCTTCCCGGCTGCCCAATACGGGCAGGATTTCATTGTCGGGATTGAGGCTCAAACCATCATAACGGCGGGCAACCCATTCGGCGCAGGCTTGGCGCAGTTCGGGCAGGCCTGCGGTCAGCGGATATTTTTCCAGTTCGTGCAGGGAGGCGGTCAGCACGTCGGTGATGACTTTGGGTGTCGGATGTTTCGGCTCGCCGATTTGCAGATGAATGGGTGTTACGCCTTCGGGTGCATCAATGCCTTGCATGGCTTCACGCAGGCGGGCGAAAGGATAGGGTTTGAGATGGTTCAATAATGGGTTCATGATGTTTCTGCCGATAAATTAAGGCAATAATCTTAGCATTTTTTAGATGGATTGGGATAAAAAGGCCGTCTGAAAACAGGGTTTAAATGTTTTTCAGACGGCCTTTTGAATATTGATGCGTTTATTTGGCAGAGACGACGGGCAGGGAACCGTTCAAGAGATAATGAATGGTTTCTTGAACCGTACGGATGGCATTGCCAAACGGCAGTGGGTCTTTACCGCGGAAAAACAGGCCTTTATCGACTTCACCGCGGAATGCGGCGGAAAGTTGGATGTCGATACAGAATTGACCGGCTTTGGCCAAGCCGTCGCGCAAACCGCAGCTGGTCAGGCAGTTCAGGCCTTGGGTGCAACGGCGCGGATCGTTTTTGGCATTGGCTTGCAATTTGGCCTCACGTTTGATGTAGTTGTCGAGGAATTTGGTGCGCACGCCGCGTGCAGGCAAACCGGCAACAGACATGAATTCAACCACTTTTTCGGTTTCCGCACCGGCCAGCGTTTTTTTGAAGTTGATGTGGGCATCGCCTTCTTCGGTTACGGCAAACGCGGTACCGATTTGAACGGCGGACGCGCCCCAGTTTTTCAAGGCTGTTTTGACTTTTTCAAAGTTTGCCATGCCGCCGGCGAGTACCAACGGGATTTTTTCGCTTTCCAAGCCCAAGTTTTTGAATACTTCAAACGTTTCTTCAATAACGCGTTTGAACTCGAATTTGGCATCGTTCACGCCGTCAACGGTTGCCGCGCCCAAGTGGCCGGCTGCGTGGGCTGGGTGTTCGATAACGATGGCATCGGGCAAAATGCCTTTTTTCATCCAACGTTTCAAAACGATGTTGATACCGCGTGATTCGGACAGGATAGGGAAAAGGGCGACATCTTTGTGATAGCCCTCGGCCATTTCCGGCAGATCCAAAGGCAAACCTGCTCCCATCACAATCGCGTCTGCACCGGATTCGCAGGCCTGACGGACGTAGGCGGCATGGTCTTTGACAGCTTTCATGACGTTGACGGCAATCATGCCTTTGCCTTCTGAATCGGCTTTGGCTTTTTTGATTTCACGGTCCAGCGCGATGCAGTTGATACGGGTGTATTTTTCTTCGCTGGAATCGATTTTTGATTCGGCCAGCAAATCTTCGTGCAAGTGGCGCAAATCGACGCTGGCGATGGTACCTACGCCGTTTTCGCGCGCAACCGCGCTGGAGAGTTTTGATGCGGAAACGCCTACACCCATACCGCCTTGTACGACGGGAATCAGTGATTTGCCACGGATAATCAATGGGTCAAAGTTGTTTTGCATGGATGCTCCTTCATAGATTCTGGATGGTGCCGTCTGAAATCCTATGAAATGGATTGGATAACGGACTGATGTGTATATAAATAAGTGTGTTTTTCGCCGCCGTTTTTCAGACGGCATGAGGCGTGTTTTTAAAATTTTAGGAATTATACTCTAAGTTAGTGTAAAAATTAGAGTATTAATACAGTTTTTTTGAAGGAAAAATTGAAAAGTCTTGTTAATAAAAGAATAAATTTTATGACAGGTTTGGTTGCGGAGAAGAAATTGCAAACAAAATCCACAAAGAAAAAGGCCGTCTGAAATTTCAGACGGCCTTGAGTATGGGAATCAGACAGATGTCGGATTACATTTGTTTTTTAGCGGCGTCAATGGCGCGTTGGTCAGGGTTGATCAAGATTTCAACGCGGCGGTTTTGTGCACGGCCTTCAACAGTAGCGTTGGAGGCGATTGGTTGACGGGAGCCGTAACCGAAAGTGCTCAAACGGGTGCTGCTTACGCCACGGGATTGCAGGAAGGTGGCAACAGATTCGGCGCGGTTGCGAGACAATGGTTCGTTGATGGCATCGTTGCCGGTATTGTCGGTGTGGCCGTTGATGGTCAAAGTGGTGTCAGGATATTGAACCAAAGTTTGCGCGGCGGCAGACAAGGCGCTTTGAGCATGGCCGCTCAGGGCAGCGCTGCCGGTAGCGAAGGTTACGTTTTCAGGCATAACCAGTTTGATTTGGTTGCCTTGACGTTCAACTTCGATGTTGGTGTTGGCCAGGCTTTGACGCAGTTTTTTCTCTTGGTAGTCCATGTAACCGCCGATACCGGCACCTACTGCACCACAAGCCAATGCGGAGTTGCGCGCGCCTTTACCACCGTGGGTCAGCGCACCAACGATGCCGCAAACAGCCGCACCGCCCAAACCGTACATAGCGGTTTTGCTGGCGGATTGTTGACCGGTAGCAGGATCGGTCACACAGCCGGTGAGTGCCAAAGGAATTGCAGTAGCAATAACGGTCAGGGGTTTCAAGAATTTCATGTCGTATCCTCTTTTTAGATGACGGCTTAGGCCGTCTGAAAAAAATGAATAAAAACCGCGTGGGTCATTACGGATTTATGATACCCAATATCCGAAACGCAAAAGAATGGGTTTAACCCGATATTACGAAAATATTTGCCAGTTAACATAATTCTGAAGCATTTCTGCATTTTTCTGGCAGCTTGGCCGTTTTGCCGTGAAATAACAAGCAAAGTTTTTTACAGTTTCTTCCGTTTTTTCTGCTTGCGGCGATACCAGTTGACGAATGCCCATTTCAATCTGACCTTGACATCGTATCCCACTGAACCTGCACCCAGTATGAGCAAAACGGCGGAAACGGGCAGGGCGAAATGATGGCCGACCAGATGATAACCCCATGCGCCAACCACGCCGCCCAGCAAAAACGACAGCATCAAGCCGCTTAAAAGCCACATTTTCGGTTTGTTGACGCGGACGTGCGGCAGGCGCGGATGATGCTGTTTGGAGTAATAAAGCGCGCGTGAAATTTCAATGCCCAAGTCGGTCGCCGTACCGGTCATGTGGGTGGAGCGGATGGCACCGCCGGAAAGAAGCGTGATAACCGTATTGTGCATGCCCATAATAAAACACAATAAAAACAATGCTAAAGACGGCATAATAAAATCAGAGCCGCCAAAATCCCATTCCATCGCGGCAATACCGAACCAACCGAATATCAACAGATAAACTGCTTCCAGCCACATGGAAAACCCAAAGCTGCCACGGAAACGCATCTGCTGCGTCCACAAAATCACCCAACCCGAATGCGCGGCACCGGCAACAAAACATAACACGCTGATTGTGGCAATAATGGCCACACTCCACTCTTGAAGATACAAAACATCTGCCAACAGCGACATTGAGCCGGTAACGTGGGAGGTATAACGTGAGAATGCGAAGTAACCGCCGGCATTAATCGCACCGGCAAGAAAGGCCATGATGTAGCCCAGCCGTCTAAAACGGGCATCGGAAATATTGTGTTCGTGCAGATACGGACGGTCCGCCTGCCAAAACGGCGGCGTGTGTTGCCTGTGGTGGCGCAATCGGTAGGAGTGGGGCGGTTTGTCGTCGTTCATTGATTGAGGGTAGGAGCGAGCATTTATATTGGGTGTATTTTATATGCAACTGCCTGCTGCCAAGAACAAATAATATGAAAGTGTCCCCAAGTTGCCACACTTGCCCATTACAAGATGAGGGCGTACATTAATAGCTATACATGACTATAAGGAAACATCCGATGAATCCTATCCGCCTGACTGTATTGATTGGTGCTGCCGCATTACTTGCCGCCTGCGCCACCACGCCTGAGCAAAAAGCCGCACGCGCCCAAGCGCAGAAACGCTATGAGCAGGATCTTCAAGTACATCTTGCTGCCCAATGCGATCAGGAGACTGCCGCGCTGATCCGCCGCAAATTTGACGAAGAAGGCAAACCCGGTGCCGCAACTGCGGAACAAAAAGCCTTCCGCCTCAAATATATCGACAAAGTTTCCGATCCGATGTTCCAAGCCTGCTACAAAATGGCATGGCAAAACTATATTTCTCAAGAACAGCTGCGCGAAGCCCGTTACTATCGTTATTACGACGATTGGGGCTATCCGTTTGGCCGTTATCCTTGGTGGTGGTAAGGTATTAACAAACTTTAGGGCCGTCTGAAAGCATATATTTATTGGTTTCAGACGGCCTAAGGTTTATTGAAACGGCAATAACGTTTACAATAGCCGCCTATTCAAACACAATACCCACCACCCATGAACATCTGGCTTGGACAGCGACACGCGCCCAAATTTCCGCAAGGAGCCGCCGTAACCATCGGCAACTTCGATGGCGTACACCTCGGGCACAAACACATTCTACAAAAACTCAAACGAGAGGCAGACCAGCGCGGTCTGCCTGTTGTCGTTGTTGTTTTTGAGCCTCAGCCCAAAGAATTTTTTGCGCGCAAAGCCGGGAAAAAGCTGCCTTACCGCATCAGCCCGCTGCGTACCAAATTGCGCCTTTTGCGTGAAACCGGCTGCGTGGATGCCGTTTGGGTCTTGCGTTTTAACCAAGCTTTCTCCGATATGAGCGCGCAAGCGTTTATCGACCAGCTTTTGCGCCAAACGCTCAACACGCGTTATTTGTTGATTGGCGACGATTTCCGTTTCGGTGCCGGCCGTGAAGGCTGTTTTGAACTCTTGGCTCAACAGCCCGATATGCAAACCGAGCGCACGCCGTCCGTTATCGTTGAAGACATCCGTACCAGCAGTACCGCCGTCCGCCAAGCCCTTTCAGACGGCAAGTTGGAATACGCCAAAAGACTATTGGGCCATGATTACGTTTTAAGCGGCAAGGTCAAACACGGACAAAAACTCGGCCGCACCATCAACGCGCCTACCGCCAATGTCCAGCTTCCTCCGTATCATTATGCGCTAAGCGGCGTATTTGTCGTTGAAGCAGATGGCACATTCGGTACGCGCCGAGGCGTTGCCAGCTTTGGTTTTAACCCCACTGTCAGCAACAACCGCTCGCAAAAGCTGGAAGTCCATCTGTTCGATTTCAACGGCGATTTGTACGGACAACGTATCTTCGTTCGCTTCCTGCACAAACTGCGTGACGAGAAAAAATTTGAGAGTATCGAAGCATTGAAAACCCAAATTTTGCAAGATATGGAAGATGCAAGGGTTTGGGAAGCATAGAAACGCTTCTAGAAGCTTATAAAATCAAGACAATTGGGCTACAATAAGTCCTTTGAATTTTTTCAGACGGCCTGTTCTTTTCAAAATGAGCAATCAGGCCGTCTGAAACCGAAATACCGCAACAATAGAGATCAAAAAATGACCGATTACAGTAAAACCGTAAACCTGCTCGAGAGCCCGTTTCCAATGCGCGGCAATCTTGCCAAGCGCGAGCCTGCATGGCTGAAAAGCTGGTACGAGCAAAAACGCTATCAAAAACTGCGAGAAATCGCCAAAGGCCGTCCGAAATTTATTCTGCACGACGGTCCTCCGTATGCCAACGGCGACATCCACATCGGTCATGCCGTCAATAAAATTCTCAAAGACATCATTATCCGCAGCAAAACCCAAGCCGGTTTTGACGCGCCTTATGTACCGGGTTGGGACTGCCACGGTTTGCCTATCGAAGTAATGGTAGAAAAACTGCACGGCAAAGATATGCCTAAAGCCCGTTTCCGCGAATTGTGCCGCGAATATGCCGCCGAACAGATTGCCCGCCAGAAAAAAGACTTTATTCGCTTGGGTGTGTTGGGCGACTGGGATAATCCTTACCTGACCATGGATTTCAAAACCGAAGCCGATACCGTGCGTATGCTCGGCGAAATCTACAAATCCGGCTATCTCTACCGCGGCGCGAAACCGGTTCAGTTCTGCTTGGACTGCGGCTCTTCGCTGGCCGAAGCCGAAGTGGAATATAAAGACAAAGTATCGCCTGCGATTGACGTCGGTTATCCGTTTAAAGACACTGCCGCGCTTGCCGCCGCATTCGGTTTGGCAAGTATCGAAGGCAAAGCATTTGCCGTTATTTGGACAACCACGCCTTGGACTTTGCCTGCGAGCCAAGCTGTTTCAGCTGGCGCAGACGTGGTGTATCAACTGATTGATACGCCTAAAGGCAAATTGGTGTTGGCTAAAGATTTGGCAGAAGATGCGCTCAAACGCTACGGTTTTGCTTCAGACGACCTAAATGTATTGGCAGAAACCACAGGTGACAAGCTGGAAAACCTGCACATGAATCATCCGTTCCTCGAACGCGATATTCCCATGCTCAATGGCGACCACGTTACCACCGATGCCGGTACCGGCTTGGTGCATACTGCGCCTGCTCATGGTCTGGAAGACTACGCTGTCTGCAATAAATACGGCATTGAGCTTTACAACCCTGTAAATGCCGAAGGCAAATACATCAGTGAAACACCTCGTGTTGCTGGTATGCGAGTTTGGGAAGCCAATCCCGTTATCCTGCAATGGTTGGAAGAAACCGGCAACCTCTTGGCAAGCAGCAAAATCGAACACAGCTATGCACACTGCTGGCGCCACAAAACCCCGCTGATTTACCGTGCGACCGGCCAATGGTTTGTCGGTATGGACAAAGCAGGTGCCGACGGTAAAACCCTGCGCGACAAAGCCATCAAAGCCGTTGATGACACCGAATTCTTCCCATCATGGGGTCGTGCGCGTTTAGAAGCCATGATTGAAGGTCGTCCTGACTGGGTGGTTTCTCGCCAACGCTATTGGGGCACACCGATGACTTTCTTTGTTCACAAAGAGACTGGTGAATTGCATCCAAACTCTGCCGAGTTGTTGGAAAAAGTTGCCCAAAAAATCGAAGGAAAAGGCATCGAAGCATGGTTCTCTCTTGATAAGAGCGAACTCTTGAGCGCGGAAGATTGTGAAAATTACGACAAACTTTCCGACACTATGGACGTATGGTTCGACTCCGGCTCGACCCATTATTCCGTCTTGAAACAACGCGAAGAATTGGAATGGCCCGCCGACCTCTACCTCGAAGGCAGCGACCAACACCGCGGCTGGTTCCAATCGTCTATGTTGACCGGTTGTGCCTCATCAATGGGTCGCGCGCCATACAAACAGCTGCTGACCCATGGTTTCGTGGTTGACCAAAACGGCCGCAAAATGTCGAAATCCATCGGCAACGTTGTCGCGCCGCAAGAAGTCTACAACGAATTCGGTGCAGATATCCTGCGTCTGTGGGCGGCATCTACCGATTACAGCGGCGAATTGGCGATTTCCAAAGAAATCCTTAAGCGCGTAACTGAAAGCTATCGTCGTATCCGCAATACCTTGAGCTTCCTGTTTGCCAACCTCAGCGACTTCAATCCTATTGAAGATGCCGTACCGCAGGCAGACATGGTCGAAATCGACCGCTACGCCGTGGTATTGGCACGTCAGCTGCAAGAGCGTCTGGCAGGCGATTACTATCCGCGCTATGCCTTCCATTTTGCCGTAAAAGACATTGTTTCTTTCTGCTCGGAAGACTTGGGCGCGTTCTACCTCGATATTCTGAAAGACCGCCTCTACACCACCAAAGCAGACAGCCATGCACGACGCAGCGCGCAAACTGCCCTGTATCACATCACACGCAGTTTGGTTCTGCTGATTGCTCCGATTTTGTGCTTCACCGGCGAGGAAGCATGGGATATTATCGGTGGCGGCGAAGAAGACAGCGTCCTCTTCCACACATGGCATGAGTTCCCATCTATCAATGAAAAAGCCGAAGCCGAATTGGTGAAAAAATGGACGGCAATCCGCGAAGCACGCGAAGCAGTAACTGCCGCCATCGAGCCTCTGCGTACGGATAAAACTGTCGGTTCTTCATTGCAAGCCGAAACCGAAATTACGGCTCCGGAAGAAATTGCCGACTATCTGAACACTTTGGGCGGAGAATTGCGTTTTGCTTTGCTGGTGTCTAAAGCTGAAGTGAAAGTCGGTGATGAACTTGCTGTGACCGCTAAAGCCAGCGATGGTGAAAAATGCGAACGCTGCTGGCACTACACCCACGATGTAGGCGCAGTTGCAGGCCATGAAACCATCTGTAAACGTTGTGCCGACAACGTTGACGGTAAAGGCGAAGACAGACATTACGCTTAATGGTTTGGTCTAAGATAAAGGCCGTCTGAAAACTTTGAAAATAGGTTTTCAGACGGCCTTTGTTTATTGAATCTGTTTCGTATAACGGATAGATTTTGAAGGGTAATTGGGATTTGTAGTTTTGATAAATAGAGATAGTCAGTATAGGTATAGTGGATTTAACGTATATTGAGAAATAAATTCTCGTAGAAAGCACTTTTCAAAGGGCCTTACTTATCCGTAGAGTATGGACGTATTTTGAACCTTCAAATAGCCTCATATTTACATTTTCTCATTGAACGGAAACTATATTTCTCTTTCGTTTTATCCAATATAAAAGGCCGTCTGAAACAAGTTTTCAGACGGCCTTTAGCTATTCTATTGCTTAGTAGAAATTAACGGGCAGAGCAAGAAGTTTCTACTTTGTTGCCGTATGGGTCAGTGAAGCCGAAGAATGCTTCGCTGCCTTTTTGATGCCATTCAGCGCCTTTGCCGAACAGGCCTTGGTTGGCAACATAGCGTTCGCCTGAACCTGCAACGGCAGAAGACAGGGTGGCAACTTTGTCGTCCAGACGCAGTTCAACTTGGTTGGTGCTCAGGTTGCGGACTTGTACAGACAGGCCGTTTTCGCAGCTGAATGATTGAACACGGCCATGGTTGTGCATGTCATGATGTTGGTGGCCATATTCGTGTGCATGATTGTGCTCATGACGTTGACCATGGTCATGGCGATGGGCTTCAGGTGCGGCGCAGGCAGCGAGGCTCATGGCGGCGGCAATTGCAAGCAGGGCTTTTACTTTCATTTTTGACTCCTATGGTCAGTGTTGAAGGAAGAATGTAGCGGCATGTTATAAATATCTTTATGGCTTCACAATAGGGATAACCATTATTTACTTTTTCTTCCTGTTTTCGGGAGTATGGCAGGATTCTTTGTAGTTTTGATATGAATGATTAATGCCGTTTGAAAAAAAGCCGCACTTGCGCTAGAGGTAAACGAAAGTGCGGAAAATTCAGAGAGTTACATTGAAAGAAGGATAGAACAGCTTAACGCTGGCGTGCTTTAAAACGGGGATTACTCTTGCAAATGACGTACACTTTGCCTTTTCGGCGGACAATTTGGCAGTCGCGGTGTCGTTTTTTTGCAGTTTTCAGGGATGAGAGGACTTGCATCATTTATCCTTTCTGAAAGAAGACATCATGGATTGGTAACGTTGGTTGAATTTGCTGGCGCGGCCTTCAATATTGACGTTGCGTTGTTTGCCTGTGTATACGGGGTGGGACGCGGAAGAGGTATCAAGAGAGAAGAGGGGATACTCTACTCCGTCTTTCCAAACCATGGTTTTTCCGTGGGTATTGGCACATGAACGGATGAGCCATCCTTGGTCTGCACCGCTGTCGTAAAACAGGACGGTACGATAGTTGTCTGGGTGGATATCGGGTTTCATTTCTTTCTCCAGTGAGTGTTATAGTATAACATTATACTCTTAGAAAAAGAGCAGGCAAGTGTTTTTTGGTTTTTCTTTATCACGGGGTTGCGGCATTTTGATAAAATATGCTGTTTCAGACGGCTTTTTTTTCATGAGGCCGTCTGAATATTTTGTTTTCTGATGATAGGGATATGATGTATTTGCATAAGGGTTTCAGATTGGGTGGTGCGGTAAGTAAGGTTGTGCCGATTATCCATGTATTGTCCAAGCTGGGGCTGTTGTTTTCACTGCTGTTGGCTGTGCCGACACTGATGTCGTATTTTTATCACGACAGCGCGTTTTTCGTGTTTGCCTACACGGCTTTAACGGTATTGCTGGTGTCGTGCGTTACTTGGGTGCTGACTTTGCGTTTCAACCGTGAATTGCGGCCGCGTGACGGATTTACCCTGGTATTGATGCTATGGCTGGCTTTTGCCGTCGTGGCGGCGATGCCGATTTATTTCTATATGCCGTCCATGAGTTTCACCGATGCGTTTTTTGAAGCGATGTCGGGGCTGACGACAACGGGGGCAACAGTGATTTCCGGCTTGGATACGCTGGATCCGTCGGTCAATTTTTGGCGGCACATGCTCAACTGGCTTGGCGGTATGGGTATTATCGTGCTGGCTGTGGCGATTTTGCCGATGTTGGGCGTGGGGGGGACACAGCTCTTCAAAGCGGAAATTCCGGGTATGGATAAGGAAAGCAAGATGGCTCCCCGTATTTCGCAAGTGGCCAAACGGCTTTGGTTTGCTTATGCGCTGACAACTGCTGCGGCTTTTGTATCCTTGCATATTGCTGGTATGGGCTGGTTTGATGCCTTGTGCCATGCGATGTCGGCTGTGGCCTTGGGCGGTTTTTCGACACATGATGACAGCGTTGCATATTTCAATTCTGTAGCAGTCGAATGGACGTTGATGTTTTTTACTGTCTGGGGCGGTATCAATTTCGCCAGCCACTTTACTGCGTTGGGCAACCGCTCTTTGCAGGTGTATTGGAAAGATGAGGAATGCCGTTCCATGTTGCTGGTTTTGTCGGGCAGTATTTTGATTTCGGCATTGTATTTATGGCAGCAGGATGTTTATCAAAGCCTTGGCGAAGCTTTACGCTTTGTCAGCTTCAACTTTGTGTCCATCGGATTGGCCAGCGGTTTCTCCAATGCTGACTTTGCCCAATGGCCGCTGATTGTGTCGTTGTGGATGTTTTTCCTGTCGAACGTATTGGCAAGTTCAGGCTCTATGGGGGGCGGTATTAAAAACGTGCGTGCGTTGGTATTGTTCAAATTCAGCTTGCGCGAAATGCTGATTTTGTTGCACCCACGCGCGGTTCGTACGGTAAAGGTCAACAACCGTTCTATTCCGGATCGCATGGCGCTGACTGTCATGTCGTTCATCTTTATTTATTTTATGACGGTCATTGTATTCAGCTTTTTACTGATGGCGGCAGGCTTGGACTTTTTATCCGCCTTTACGGCAGTCATTGCCTGTATTACTAATGCAGGTCCGGGTTTGGGGGCAGTCGGTCCGTCGCATAATTACGCCGCGCTGAGCGATGTGCAGAAGTGGCTGTGTACGGCGGTGATGTTGTTGGGACGTTTGGAGATTTTTACCGTTTTAATTTTGTTTACTCCGGCATATTGGAAGAAATAAGTGTGAGAAAAAGGCCGTCTGAAATTTCAGACGGCCTTTTTTATAATGGTTGGGCTTAAGCGTATTGTTTGAGCAATTCTTTGAATTGTTCACCGGTTTCAGGGTGTTTCAAACCGTAAGCCACGGTTGCTTCAAGGTAACCCAATTTGCTGCCGCAGTCGTAGCGTTTGCCATCAAATGCATGAGCCAACACAAACTCATGGTCGAGCAGGCGCGCAATACCGTCTGTCAGTTGGATTTCGTTACCGGCACCGCGAGGCAGGTTGGTCAACAAGTCAAAAATACGCGGAGTCAGGATGTAGCGGCCGACAACAGCAAGGTTGGAAGGCGCTTCTTCCGGTTTGGGTTTTTCAACTATGTTGGTGATACGCTGATAGCTTTTCAGCTTTTCAACTTCAACGATACCGTAAGAGCCTGTTTGAGAAGGATCAACGGTTTCAACGCCTAAAATGCTGTTACCGCTTTGGTTGTACACATCAACCATCTGTTTCAACGCGCCTTTAGGCGTGTCAATCAAATCGTCTGCCAAAATAACGGCAAAAGGCTCGTTACCAACGGCAGCCTGCGCGCACAATACGGCATGACCCAAACCCAATGCTTCAGTTTGACGGATGTACATGCAGGTAATGTTGGGAGGCAGGATATCGCGAACGTGCTCCAACAGCTTGTCTTTTTGACGCAATTCCAATTCGGTTTCCAACTCGTATGCTTTGTCGAAGTGGTCTTCGATACTGCGTTTGTTACGGCCGGTGATGAACACCATTTCAGTACAGCCGGCTTCAACCGCTTCTTCAACTGCATATTGAATCAGAGGTTTGTCTACGATAGGCAGCATTTCTTTGGGACTGGCTTTGGTCGCAGGCAAGAAACGGGTGCCCATACCGGCAACGGGGAAGACGCATTTTTTAATGGGTTTCATATTATTATCCTATTTTAACTGTGGGTTTATACCCCAAAAAGTGTAAAGATGTAGTCGTATGTAATGATAATACCACATGATAAAGTATCAGACGGTCTGAAAAGGAGGATTGGTCATAGATACTGTCTTATCCCAGCAACGTCAGTAATTCTTCTTCGCTCAATACGGCCACGCCCAACGTTTGGGCTTTTTCCAATTTACTGCCTGCGGCTTCTCCGGCGACAACGTAGTCGGTTTTTTTGGATACGCTACCAGAAACTTTACCGCCGGCAGCCTCAATCATGGCTTGGGCTTGGTCGCGTTTGAGCGTGGGTAAAGTTCCTGTTAATACAAAGGTTTTTCCTGCTATGGTCTCATTGATGCCGTCTGAAATCGTTTCATCTTGAAGCTCAGGCAGCTTTTGATCAAAGAAAGTTTTCATATTTTCAAGCAGGGCTGCGTTTTGCGGTTTACTGCGCCATGTTTGCCAATCGGCAGGCAACGCTTTGTCAGTTTGCAAACCTTCTATGCTTTGTCCGGCAAGCTCCCATAAGGCCAGTGCTTTGGTTTCGCTGATTTTAAAATCAGGCAGGTGGGCAATCCAGCGTTGCGGCTCGGCATAGCGCAACGGCGGGATAGTGACAGCCTGGCTTTGCGGGGCAACACCTGCAGCCAGCAGCTCGTCTATCATCGCCTGTTGCGCTTCTTGGGCAAAAAAGTGGGCGATGGAGCGAGCAACCACCGTACCGATATCGGGCAGGCAGGCGAGGATGGGTTCAGGTGCATGGCGGACTTGTTCGAGCGTACCGAATGCCTGCGCCAGCGTTTTGGCGGTGCGTTCGCCGACGTGACGGATGCCGAGGGCAAAAAGGAAGCGGGCAAGTTCAGGCGTTTTGCTGGCTTCTATGCCTGCGAGGATGTTTTCCGCCCATTTGGTCGGTTGTTTCTTACTGGTTTTGCTAAGCAGGGCATTGCCGGTCTCGCTTTCAAAGTCTTCAATATCACTGTTTAATGATTCTTCCTCATTAGTCGATGCTTTATCCGCTGTTTCCTTCATTTTTTGCAGGGTTGGAATATCGAGGCGATAGAGGTCGGCGAAATGACGAACCAAATCTTGCGCTACCAGTTGCTCGATTTGTTTTTGTCCAAGTCCGTCAATGTCCATGGCTTTGCGTGAGGCAAAGTGTATTAAACCTTGAGCGCGTTGTGCTTGGCAAAGCATACCGCCGCTGCATCGGGCAACTGCTTCGCCTTCTTCACGTTCGATTTCGCTGTGACAGATAGGGCAATGGGTGGGTAGGCGGTAGGGTTTGTAAAGTGGTTCGGATTGCGTTTTAGAAGGTGTTTCGGCAAACAAATCGTCTTGCAGGCCGTCTGAAACAGCAATCTTGGTCTCCTGCATTGGGCGGCGTTCAAAAATCACGCGCACCACCTCGGGAATGACGTCTCCGGCGCGGCGTACGACGACTGTATCGCCAACGCGTACGTCTTTGCGCGATACTTCGTCCTGATTGTGCAGGGTGGCGTTGGTGACGGTAACGCCGCCGACGAATACAGGTTGTAGGCGGGCGACAGGGGTTACTGCACCGGTGCGCCCGATTTGTACATCAATGGCTTCGACAATGGTCAATGCTTCTTCGGCAGGGAATTTGTGGGCAATGGCCCAGCGCGGCGCGCGTGAGATGAAGCCCAGTTTTTCTTGTTGTGCCAGACTGTTGACTTTGACGACCATACCATCGATTTCGTAAGGCAAAGTAGGGCGTTTTTGCTGCATTTTCTCGTAAAATGCCAATACTTCGTCGATATTTTGGAAACAGCCGAAATTACCATCGGGCAGGCTGAAACCAAGCTCTTTACAGTAGCTCAGCTCTTGCAGGTGTTCTTCCGTGATAAAACCACCTTGTTGTCGGGCGATGGAATAGGGGAAGAAATGCAGTTTGCGCTGTGCTGTAATGCGTGAATCGAGTTGGCGCAAACTACCGGCGGCGGCATTGCGCGGATTGGCGAAAGGTTTTTGTCCGTTTTCAGCCTGTCGTGCGTTTAAAGTGGCAAAATCGGCTTTAAGCATCAGGACTTCGCCGCGTATTTCGATAAGCTCGGGAATATTTTCTCCATGCAGGCGCAGGGGGATGTTGGATACGGTTTTGACGTTTTGGGTAACGTCTTCGCCTGTTGTGCCATCGCCACGGGTTGCCGCTTGAATCAATACGCCGTCGCGGTAGAGCAGGCTGATGGCGAGACCGTCAAATTTAGGCTCGATAACGTATTCCGGTTTTTCGCCGTTTAAACCGCCACGCACGCGCTCATCGAAAGTATACATTTCGGCATGGTCGAACACGCCGTTTTCATCTTGTGGCGAGAAGGCGTTGGTCAGCGACAGCATCGGTACTTCGTGGCGCATTTCGGCAAAGCCTGCCAAAGGTTCGCCGCCGACGCGCTGGGTCGGGCTGTCGGGCAGTTTGAGCTCGGGATGGTTTCGCTCCAATGCTTCAAGCTCGCGGAACAATTTGTCGTATTCGGCATCGGGTACGCTGGGCGCGTCTAGGGTGTAGTATTCGTAGGCGTAGCGGTTGAGGAGGTCGGTCAGGTATTTGATACGTTGTGCGGTCGGATTCATTGTGTAATCGGAATAGAGTTTTCAAACGGCCTGATGATAGAGAGGCCGTCTGAAAATCGATGAATATTGAAGATGAAGGGATTTTACCTGAAAAAAGCGGATATGCCGTCATTGCATATCCGCTTTTTGTTTGAGGAAGTTTAAGAGAACAGGCGCAGGGCTTGTTTGCTGCCGGGTTTGAGGCCGACTTTAAGCATTTCTTCCTGACGGGCCAAAACGTAGTTGCGTACGTCTTTGAGCCATTGGGTGGAAACTTCTTCCATTTGGTCGTTAACCAAATCCAAGCTGAGTTGGCCGGAAAGTTTGACTGCCAAGTCCATGAATTTGTCGAAAGTTTTTTCGCCGGCCGGAACGTGCGGAATATCCAGCAGCATGCTGAAGCCACGGTAGGCTTGGTTGTCCAGCAAAGGATTGGTAAACGGTTTGTTGTCCAAGGTATGGATGGAGAACAATTGAGGATTGTTGTTGTCACCGAAGTGGAACGCGCCGTCTTCACCCAGTTTGAAACCGGTTTCTTCCACGGCGGCACGCAATTCTACGCCGCTGATGTTGGAATGGGAAACCAAGTGAATGGCGATGGTTTGGTCAACACGCGCACAGAATTGGTCGAGGGCTTGTGCGACTTCGGTGAACGCGTCCAAGTCGGTATGCAAAACTTTGCCATCCATCAGTTGGGCAAAAGCATCAACCTGTTGGTCGAAGTGTTGCAACTCTTCACGCGCAGCCAAACCGTTGCGGCTGACAGCTTGCAGGCCCATGACGAAGCCTTGGTAGTAAACGCCCGGAATCGGCTCGGCAACGCGGAAATGGTCGTCCATGGTGCAACCGATGATTTGGAAGCGGTGGGTAGCGGAAAGGCGCGGCAGGGCATGCAATTCTTGGGCTTGTTTCAGGGAGATATAGGCCATGTAGTCGAAGCGGGGATCAAACCAAGGCAGCTCGACTTGAGATAATTCGTCCAGGCTGATCAATGGTACTTGTGCCACAGGCTCGGCTGCAGTTTCAACCGGAGCAGAAGCGGCTTCGGCTGGGCTTACGGTAATTTCGTTGTTCAAGCCGATAACGGTGTGTTGGACTTTTTCTTCTTCGGAAAAGTCGTCTTCCACGGTCAGTTCGACATCAGTTTTAAGCTGGGCAGGGTGGGCCAGTTTGGCTTTGGCCGCGTAGATTTCATCTTGTTCCTGCAGGTTGCGCAATGCCTCTTCGTTTTTTTTGTTTTTCTTGATAAACAAACCTTGGCCGCCGGTTTCTTTGCTGTCGCGGACGTGTTTGGTTTTGCTGGTCAAAAGTGCATCCTTATCGGAATGGCCGAATTGTTCGCGCACTTGTTTGCGGTATTGGTTTTCCTGGTACATGTTGTAACCGATGACCGCCAAAAGGGCGGCGAGGGCTAAGACGATGAAAATCATGGAGTAATCACTTTTTAAAAAGGCAGCATTCCGTCTTTTTTAGGGTGCGGAATCTTGCTGCGCGGGCAGTTCGTTGGAGCCGGACTTTATGCGTCCGAATGAATAGCCGAATTATAACGAAAATAAACGGTTGTGACAGCATTATGTCTGCCAATCAGTGTTCAGGCCGTCTGAAAGTTATCCGCGCCGGACGGGAAAACCTGCTTTTTGAAGACGAAACCAATCGAAGAAATGTCCGGGATCGGTTTTCCTGTCCGGCGCGATGTCCTGATGACCGGTAACGGCCTGAATCGGATAATGTTCGGAAATGGCGGTCAACAAGGCTTGCAGGCTGGTGTATTGTGCTTCGGTAAAAGGCTCGAAATCGCAGCCTTCCAGTTCGATACCGATGGAGAAGGCATTGCATTTTTCTCTGCCTTGAAACGACGATATGCCTGCATGATAGGCCATGTCGTCGCAGGAAACGAATTGGACGGTTTCGCCTTTACGGCTGATGAAAAAATGGCTGGAGACGCGCAAGGTGTGAATGATGCTGAAGAAAGGATGCTCGTCAGGGTTGATTTGGTTGGTAAACAATTTTTCCACTGCACCCGTGTTGTACTCAAAAGGAGGAAGGGAGATATTGTGGAGGACAACCAATGAGACGTTTTCATCCGGTTCGCGCGGGCTGAAATTGGGCGAATGAGTTTGGCGTGCATTCAGCCAACGGCCGTTTTGCCAAGTGTTTTTTGAAGGAGAATTCATGGTTTCAGACGGCCTTTCGGGATAGGAAAACATACGTTGGGGAAGGTAGCGGGCGTGGTGGACTTGTTTTCGGTTATACTGTCGCCCGACACGTTCACAAACCAAGAATCCTACCATGCTGAAAAAATTGTTGAAATGGCTGGCCGTATTTTTGACGGCATTTGCCGCTGTGGTTGCCGCATTGTTGTTTGTTCCGAAAGACAACGGCAAACCATACCGTATTACCATTACCAAAAACCAAGGTATCTCTTCCGTCAGCCGCAAACTGGCTCAAGACGGCATTGTTTATAACCGTTATGTGTTGGTAGCCGCTGCATATGTGATGGGCGTACACAACCAACTCAATGCCGGCTCTTACCGTCTGTCTGCCAAAGTATCGGCTTGGGACATTTTAAAACGCATTAAAAAAGGCCGCCCTGATTCGGTCAGCGTGCAAATTCTAGAGGGCGCGCGGTTTGTCCAAATGCGCCGTATTATCGACAACACTGCCGATATTGCCCATGATACGCGCGGCTGGAGCGATGAAAAACTGATGGCCGAAGTGGCGCCCGATGCCTTGAGCAGCAATCCTGAAGGACAGTTTTTCCCGGATAGTTACGAAATTGATGCCGGCGGCAGCGATCTTCAAATTTACAAAATCGCCTACCGTAAAATGCGGGAAAACCTGCAAGAAGCATGGGACGACCGTCAAAGCGGCCTGCCTTATAAAAATCCGTACGAAATGCTGATTATGGCGAGTCTGATTGAAAAAGAAACCGCGCACGAAGACGACCGCGCCCATGTGGCCGCCGTATTCGTCAACCGCCTGAATATCGGCATGCGCCTGCAAACCGACCCGACTGTCATTTATGGCATGGGCGATGCGTATAAGGGCAGAATCCGCAAAGCCGACCTGCAACGCGATACGCCTTACAATACTTATACGCGCAGAGGTTTGACGCCGACGCCGATTGCGCTTCCCGGCAAGGCCGCGCTTGAGGCGGCGGGTCATCCGTCTAATGAAAAATATCTGTATTTCGTCTCAAAAATGGATGGTACGGGCCTGAGCGAGTTCAGCCACAATCTTTCTGAACACAACGCCGCCGTACGCAAATATATTTTGAAGAAATAAACCGAATAGGCCGTCTGAAACATTTATAATCCCAGTTTCAGACGGCCTTTAGATTAATGATATCCATATGAAACCCAGATTTATTACCCTTGACGGCATAGACGGCGCAGGCAAATCCACCAACCTCGCCGTAATGAAAGCATGGTTTGAGAAACACCAACTGCCCGTATTGTTTACGCGCGAACCGGGAGGCACGCCTGCCGGAGAAGCATTGCGCGAAATCCTGCTCAACCCTGCCACCCAAGTAAGCCTGCGCACCGAAACCCTGTTGATGTTTGCCGCCAGACAGCAACACTTGGAAACGGTCATTCTGCCTGCCCTGAAAAACGGCACGCATGTGGTTTCCGACCGCTTTACCGATGCAACGTTTGCCTATCAAGGCGGTGGACGCGGCGTTCCCTTGCAAGATATTGCCACGCTTGAGCATTGGGTGCAGGGCGATTTCCGCCCAGATTTAACCTTGCTGTTGGATGTGCCGTTGGAGGTGTCAATGGCGCGCATCAACCAAACGCGTGAGAAAGACCGCTTTGAACAAGAAGAAGCCGAGTTTTTCAATCGGGTGCGCGAAGTGTATCTGCAACGTGCTAACAAACAGCCGGAGCGCTATGCCGTCATCGACAGCAGCCAAAGTCTGGACGCGGTAAAAAATCAGATTGAAACCGCGTTAGACAGTCATTTTGGATTGAATGTTTAAGTTTAAATAAAATGCCGTCTGAAAGAAGGGTAATGTGGTGAAGAAATATTATTACAGAAGTTTTTAGACATAAAACCAAATAAAACGAAACATCAAAACAAATGTAATAAATATCGGTATGCGCCACCAAAAGAACATGATAAAATTACGGCCTCTTACAAAGCCGGTCTGTTAACAAGCCGACTTTAGAAATTTTAAACGTCTGAAGCAGCCTGTTTCAGACTTGTTCGCTGTAAAATCTCTCTCGCAAACAGGATCGATAAATGGAAAATTCATTAAAAGAAGCCGCCCTGCAGTTCCACGAATTCCCCGTGCCGGGCAAAATCTCCGTTACCCCAACCAAATCTTTGGCTACTTCTAAAGACTTGGCGTTGGCGTACTCTCCGGGCGTAGCCGCTCCTTGTATGGAAATCCATGCCGATCCTCAAACTGCCTACAAATACACTGCCAAAGGCAACTTGGTTGCCGTGATTTCCAACGGTACCGCAGTGTTGGGTTTGGGCAATATCGGTGCATTGGCCGGTAAACCTGTAATGGAAGGCAAAGGTGTATTGTTCAAAAAATTCGCCGGCGTTGACGTATTCGATATCGAAATCGATGAAAAAGACCCGCAAAAATTGGTAGACATCATCGCTTCTTTGGAACCGACTTTCGGCGGCATCAACCTCGAAGACATCAAAGCGCCTGAGTGTTTCTACATCGAACGCGAATTGCGCAAACGTTGCAAAATCCCTGTATTCCACGACGACCAACACGGTACCGCCATCATTACCGCTGCCGCCGTATTGAATGCCTTGCGTTATACCGGCCGCAAAATTGAAGAAGCAACTTTGGTGTGCTCCGGTGCAGGTGCCGCAGCGATTGCTTGCTTGAACCAATTGCTGGATTTGGGTCTGAAACGTGAAAACGTAACCGTCTGCGACTCTAAAGGCGTGATTTACAAAACCCGCGAAGACAAAGACGCGATGGACGAATCCAAACAATTCTACGCCATCGAAGACAACGGCCAACGCGTATTGGCTGATGCCGTTAAAGGTAAAGACATTTTCTTGGGTCTGTCCGGTGCAAACCTGCTGACTCCTGAAATGCTGAACACCATGAACGAGAAACCAATTGTGTTCGCTATGGCAAACCCAAATCCGGAAATTCTGCCTCCATTGGCAAAAGAAACCCGTCCGGATGTGGTAATCGGTACCGGCCGCTCAGACTTCCCGAACCAAGTAAACAACGTATTGTGCTTCCCATTCATCTTCCGTGGCGCATTGGATGTCGGCGCGACCACCATTAACGAAGAAATGAAACGCGCTTGCGTATACGCTTTGGCTGACTTGGCAATGGAAGAGGTAACTGAAGAAGTGGTTGCCGCTTACGGTAAGAAATTTGAATTCGGCGCGGAATACCTGATTCCTACCCCATTCGACTCCCGCCTGTTGCCTCGCGTTGCTTCTGCTACCGCTAAAGCAGCTATGGAAAGCGGCGTGGCTACCCGTCCAATCGCTGACTTGGATGCGTACGCTGCTAAATTGGCTGAATGGAAACTGTAATTCAGTAAGTAGTGCTTGATTGAAAAGGCCGTCTGAAAGTTGTATTTCAGATGGCCTTTTTGTTTATTGGGTATTTTAGAAACGGCTTAATGCAGCAATCGGAATAAAGCATATAATAATCTGAGATCTTTGCAAAATTCCTTTCCTTCCAACAGCCGAAAACCTGTGTTTGGATTTCGGCTGTTGGGGAAAAGGTGAAGAGAGGTATTTTGCAAAGGTCTCAGACCGTTTAAATGTTCACGTTGAATTTCTGCCTGATTGGGGAACATAATGGTTCAAATAAATGATTTTCCCAAATTCATGTTTTTTCCAAATTTATGTTTTTTCCAAATTTATGTTTTTTCCAAATTTATATTTTTCATCTGTTTGATTGATACCTTGCCGGTTTTGGCCAACTCAAGGTATGAAAATGCCTCAATCCGGAGTTTTCAAGCCGAGCTGGCGAATCTGGGCTTTATTGTCTAATTCTTTCACTGTGATTTTAAAGCCGTTCAAATCGATGCGGTCGCCTGCGACGGGCATATCGCCGAAACGCCGTCTGAACAGTTCGTCCAGGCGGAGATTGCGTTCGTGTTCGTCCACGGGCAGGCCGTAGGCTTCGGCAAGGTCGCCGACAATGGCTTCGGGGTTCAGATTGAATGCGCCGAAGAAGGTTTGTTCGCCGTGGTTGTTGCCGGCAAATTGCTGGGCAAAGTCATCGCCCAGCTGTTCGTCGAGGATGAACCATACAATGTCGCCTGCCTTCATCTTCGTGCTGGGCAGGACGGCTATGTTTTCACCGTTGCGGAGCAGGGCAAAGATGCGGCCGTCTGAAAACCTGTCGCGCGTCATGGCGGACGGGTGGCTGTCTTCCGCGTCGGAATTTGCCTCGACTTTGAACGATTGCAGGGATACGGCCAGTTTGTCGGCCAACCAAATTTCTCGTTGCGACAGCGGTTCCGGCTTGGGCGGTAAATCGACTTTCAGCAGGCGGGCGAAAAACGGGATGGTTGCGCCTTGAATCAGCAGTGAGAGGATGACGACGGCGAAGGCAACGTCGAACAGCATCAGGGAGCCGGGCACGTCCATCATCACGGGCGTGATGGCAAGGGTAATCGGTACGGCACCGCGCAGTCCGACCCAGCTGATGTAGGCGACTTCGCGCGAACGGTAGCTGAAAAATTTGAGCGAAGTCCAGACGGCCAGTGGGCGGGCGGCGAAGATGAGGAAGGCGGCGATGACGACGGCTTTGGGGCCGGTCTCAATCAGTCTGGCGGGGCTGACCAGCAGGCCGAGGACGAGGAACATCGATGCCTGGGCCAGCCAGGCCAGGCCGTCCATCACATTCAAAACGTGTTCGGTGGAGCTGTTGCGCGAGTTGCCGATGAACACGCCTGCCAAGTAAACCGCCAGAAAGCCGCTGCCGCCGAGCAGGTTGGTAACGGCGAACACCAGCAGGCCGCCCGAGGCGATTAAAATGGCGTACAGCCCTTCGGCCAGGCTGATGCGTTCCAATATTTTCGCCAGTAATTTACCTGCCGCATAGCCGGAAAACAGTCCCAGTCCGAGCTGGGTGGCCAGCAGTGTCAGCATGGAGGCGGAGTCGGTTTCGGCAGGGTTCATGATGAGGCCGATAAAGGCACTGACCAGCAGGATGGCCATCGGGTCGTTGCAGCCGCTCTCCAACTCTAAGGTGGCGGAAATACGCGAATTGAGGCGCACGCCGCTGCTGCGCAACAGCGAGAAAACCGCTGCCGCATCGGTCGAGCCGACAATGGCGGCCATCAATACGCCCAATTTCCAGTCGATATTGAGAAAAAAGGTGGCGAAGATGCCGAGCAGGGTGACGGTGGCAATCACGCCCCAAGTGGCCAAAACGGCGGCAGGCTTGAGGGCGAGGCGGAAACTGTCGAATTTGGTACGCAGGCCGCCATCGAGCAGGATGATGGCCAAGGCGAGCTGGCCGACCATGTTGGCGAAGGCGAAGTTGTCGAATTTGATGCCGCCCAAACCTTCCTCGCCCGCCAACATGCCGACGACGAGGAAAACCAGCAACAGGGGCATGCCGAAACGCGAGGAAACACGCGATGCGACGACGCTGATGAACAACAGCAGGGCGATGATGAGGAAGAAAGTGTTGAGCGAGTCCAAAGCGGCCGGCTTTCTTAAAAATGGATGACGGAAGATACGGGAAAACCGACGGATTTTACCATAAAACGCTGTGTTTCCCGCTGTTTGGCCATCTGAAAACGGGTTTCAGACGGCCTGAGTTAATGAAACGGTTTATTTTTGCCAATAGGTTTTGACGTTGACGAACTCGTACAGCCCGAATTCTGATAGCTCGCGTCCATAGCCGGAAGCTTTGACGCCGCCAAAGGGGAGGCGCAGGTCGCTGCTGGTGTGGCGGTTGATAAAGACAGAGCCTGCTTGGATTCTTTCGGCGTATTGCCATGCGTTTGCCGTGTCGGCTGTGTAGATACAGGCGCCGAGGCCGAAAGGTGTGTCGTTGGCAAGTGCAACGGCGTGATCCGGATTGTCGGCGCGTAAGATCATGGCAACCGGGCCGAAGACTTCTTCATGCCAAACGCGGCAGTTGGGGTTGACTTGATCCAATACCGTGGCAGGGTAAAACCAGCTTTCTCCCTCAGGGATATGGCCGCCACTCAAACATTGCGCACCGTGTGCAACCGCATCTTGAACCTGCTCGTGTACGGTTTGACGCAAGTCTTGGCGGTGAAGCGGGGCAAGGGTGGTGTTCGGGTCTTTGGGATTGCCGGTTTGCAGTTTGGCGCACTCGGTAAGGAAGAGAGGGATAAATTGTTCGGCAATATCTTGGGTAACAATGATGCGTTTGGCGGCATTGCAGGATTGTCCGGCATCGCGAAAGCGCGAATAGCAGGCATCGATGGCTGCGCGTTGCAGATCGGCATCGGGCAGGATGATAAACGGATTGCTGCCGCCCAGTTCAAGGACGGTTTTTTTCAGATGTCTGCCCGCATGGGCGGCTAGCAGGCGGCCGGTATGGGTTGAACCGGTAAATGCCATGGCATCGGTATCTTCAATGGCTTTAAGCGTGTCTTCATGGCTTAACCATGCGCCGATAAGCGGCAAACCTTCGGGGACGAGGCTGAAGAGGGTCTCGCTGACGCGGGCGACACTGGGCGCAGGTTTGACCGCGCAGGCATTGCCGGCGCACAGGGCAGGGATGGCAAATCGTAAAATCTGCCAAACAGGGTAGTTCCACGGCATGATTGCCAAAACAACGCCCAAAGGCTCGAAGCGGACTTGGCTGAGGCTGGCTTGGGTGGCGATGGTTTTATGGGAGAGCAGTTCGGGCGCGAGGCGGACGTAGTAGCGGATAAGCTCGATGGATTTGCTGATTTCGGCGCGGCATTCATGCAGGCAGCGGCCGACTTCTTCGCAAACCATTTCGGCGAGGCGTTCTTGGTTTTGGGTGAGGCTGTCGGCAAATTGCTGTAAGAGGGCGGTGCGCTCGATAATGCTTGATTGTGCGAAGGTTTGCTGAAGGGTTTGGAGGCGGTTTAATTCGTCGGTAAATTCGGTGTAGCTTTGTGCCGGTCGGTGGCAAATGGTTTCACCGGTAAAGACATAGGTGCTGTGAAACATGGTTAGGCTCCTTTGTTTTTATGTTTTTATGAGGCCGTCTGAAAATGTTTCAGACGGCCTTTTATTGTGATGATTGTACTTTAAGCGACCAGTTGGGGAAAAATAGATTTTAAACCGGCAACAATAATCTCTACGGAAATGGCAGCAAGCATCATGCCCATGATGCGATTGAGGATGGTCAGGCCGGTCGTGCCTAAGCGTTTGCTGATGCGTCCGGCCACGACCAAAATGAAATAGCAAATCAGGCTGACCAAGAAGCCGGAGATAATAATCAGAGCAATATCGCTGTAATTTTTGGCGGCAGAGGAGTAAATGATGACAGTGGAGATACCGCCGGGGCCGATGGTGATCGGAATGGCAATGGGAACGACGGCAATCGCTTTTTCATTGCGGCGGACTTGTTGCGCACTTTGATGTTCTTCTGAATGGGGATCAATTTTGGGTTTGGCCGGGTTGTCGTTGCCGTTCATTAAGGAGATGGCAATCAGCAAAACCAGAATTCCGCCGCCGACTTGGAAAGAGCCAACGCTGATGCCGAGTACTTTCAATAAGATACCGCCGCCCAGTGCAAAGACGACAATCACGATGAAAACAGCCAATGCGGCAGTACGCGCGATTCTGCGCTTTTCTTTGGTGCTGTGGTCTTGTGTCAGATCAAGATAAATCGAGAGCGCGCTGAAAGGATTAATCAGCACGAGAAATGCCACGAGCAGCTTGCCGATTTCTACACCCAGTTCCATATTATTCCTCGCTTTCAGTCAGGTTGTCGTTGTCCATATTGCGACGGCGGAGGTTTTTATGTTCGTTGGCGATACCCATCAATAGGGCCAGCACCACCATGATAGAAAGCGTAGCCGTACCGCCGTAGCTGACCAAGGGGAGGGGGACGCCGACAACGGGTAAAATACCGCTGACCATGCCCATGTTTACAAAGGCGTAGCAGAAAAAGGTCATGGTCAATGCGCCTGCCAAAGTACGGCTGTAAAGGGATTGCGCTTGTGCGGCAATCCACAATCCGCGTGCCAAAATGATAAGGTAAACCAGCAGCAAAAGGATATTGCCGATCAGGCCGAATTCTTCGCCGAATACCGCAAAAATAAAGTCAGTCGTTGATTCGGGAATATAGTCCAAATGGGTTTGCGTGCCGTTGAGCCAGCCCTTACCCCATACGCCGCCCGAGCCGATGGCAATCATGGATTGGATGATGTGGTAGCCTGCACCCAACGGGTCTTTGGTCGGGTCGAGCAAGGTGAGGACGCGGGTTTTTTGATAGTCGTGCATGCCGTAGTTCCACAAGAGCGGCAGGGCGGCCACAAAGGCAATAATAGCGGCAAAAATGGCTTTCCAGGGCAATCCGGCAAAAAAGATGACAAAAATGCCCGAAGCCATAATCAGCGCGGCTGTACCGAGGTCGGGCTGCTTCAAAATCAGGGCGACAGGAACAAGAATCAGCACAAGGGCGACAATATAATGTATCCATTTCAGACGGCCTTCATAGCGTTGGAAATACCACGCGACAGTCATGGGAATACCGATTTTCATGATTTCGGAAGGTTGGATACGGGTAAAGCCGAGGCTCAGCCAACGGGTCGAGCCGTTGACGGTAACGCCGGCAACTTCGACGCCAATCAGCAGCAATACGCCGACAATGTAAACAGGCAGGGCAACTTTGGCGGCCGTTTGCGGCTTGAATACGGCGATAATCCATAAAAGGGCAAAGCCCAAAACGGTATGGATGGTTTTGTTTTCCAATTGGCCGAACTCTTGCCCATCTGCAGAATAGAGCAAAAACAGGCTCATGATGTAGATGGCGAGCATGGCAAAAAACAGCCAAGGGTCAATCGGGGCTGCAATGGTGGATTTGAAATTTTTCCACGCTGATGTGTTATTCATGATGAACCTCCGGCTGTGAGGCAGGGCTTGTCGGCGTCAGTCCGTAGGCAGATTGGAAAATGCTGGTAATAGGCTGATGTTTATCAGTTTTTTCAGTTTTGGCCGAATCTGTTTCAAGGCCGTCTGAAAACTGTTGCGGCTTGACGTGAAGCATATAAAAATCAGTCATTTCACGGGCCAATGGCGCGGCATACGCACCCCAGCCGCCGTTTTCCAAAATAACGGCAATGGCGATTTCAGGTTTTTCCAATGGCGCAAACGAGATAAACCATGCGTGGTCGCGGTGTTGTTCGCGCAGGGCTGCGGCATTGTAGCGGCCGCCTTGTTTAATTTGTACGACTTGGGCCGTACCGGTTTTACCGCCCATTGTGTAAGCGAGTCCGCCACCGATACGGTGTGCCGTACCGCCCGGTTTCAATACCTTCTCCATTGCGCGTTTGACGTATTCGAAGTTGTCGGCTTTGAACGGAATTTGACGCTCGGGATTGGGGTTGATACGGGTAATTTTGCGTGCGCCGAAATCCAATACTTCTTTGACCAAATGCGGCTGATGGACGACACCGTCATTGGCAAGAGAAGCTGTCGCATGTGCCATTTGCAAAGGCGTGTAGGCATTGTAGCCTTGGCCGATACTGACGGAAACCATCTCGCCGGCGCGCCATTCTTTGGCGGTCGGGTCGGAAGATTTGGCAAAGCGTTTGGCTTTCCATTCGCGGCTGGGCAAAACGCCTGCGTATTCGCTGGGCAGGTCAATGCCGGTTTTTTGGCCGAAACCGAATTGCGCCAGATACGGAGAGGCTTTATCGATACCCATTTCGTAACCCAAGCGGTAGAAGAAAGTATCTGAGGATACTTGAATGGCTTTGCTCAAGTTGGCCGAGCCGTGACCGCTGCGGACAGAGTCGCGGAAAATATGGCGGCTGCCGGGTATGCTCCATGCGCCGGGGGCAGGGACGATGGTGTTTTGAGTGATTTTGCCGCTTTCCAACAAAGCCATGCCCATAAAGGGTTTGAATGTAGAGCCCGGCGGATAGAGGCCTTGAGTAACGCGGTTGATCAAAGGCTTTTTCCAATCGTTATTCAGCATTTTCCAAGTATCGCTGTCGATGCCGTCAATAAAGAGGTTGGGATCGAAAGAAGGTTTGGAAACAAATGCCAAAACAGTACCGTCTTGTGGATTGATGGCCACCAATGCGCCACGGCGGTCGCCCAAGATTCGGTCGGCTTCCTGCTGCATACGGATATCCATTCCTAGGCGCAAGGTTTGCCCCATTTTGGACGGGACATTTTTCAATACGCGGATGATATTGCCGTAAGCGTCTTTTTCGACTTCCTGATAGCCTGGAACGCCATGAAGCTGGTGTTCGTAATATTTTTCCAAGCCGGATTTGCCGATATGCGTACTGCCGCGGTAGAGGGCGGTCAGGCCTTCTTCTTCCAGCATTTCTTTGTCTTTATCGCTAATACGGCCGATGTAGCCTAAGAAATGGGAAGTCAGTTTGCCGTAAGGATATTCGCGGAATGTGCGTGAGTTGACCTCTACGCCTTTGAATTCGCGCAAATGCACGGACAAACGGGCTGCCTCTTCATCGGTCAGTCTGAGTTTGAGTGGGATATTTTCAAATTTTCGATAGCTTTCGCGGTATTTTTTGAAGCGTTTTAAATCTGTCGGCGTAATATCGACGTATTTTTTCAATGCTTCAATGACATCTTCCATCTTGCCTTCAATGCGGCTGGGAATAACTTCAAGCGAAAAGACGGCATAGTTTTTGGCCAAAGGAACGCCGTTGATATCGACGATTTCGCCGCGTACGGGCGGCGTTGGAATCAGGGTGATGCGGTTGCTCGATGCTTGGCCGGAAAACTCATTGTGTTGGGTTACTTGTAAGTAAAAGAACCGCGCCAGCAAAATGGAAAAGAAGATAACAATCAGGATAAACGCAACGAGCAGGCGTAATAAAGCATCGGCTTGTGCTGCCTGAGCGGAAGGTTTTTTGGTATGTTGACCACCGGAAAGACGGCGTGGAAGAATCGGTTTCATCTTTTCAGTGCGCGCGGTAAATACGGGTCACAATCAGCATCAGCTGGCTGAGTATCGGCCAAAGCAATGCGCCGACAAATGGGGCAACAAAGCCTTGCAAAGTGATGACCTGATGATTGAGGAACAGACGGGCAGCAGTTAAAACGGCCTGATTGAGCAACAACGCAGCCAAGACAGCGGCCAATTGCATAATGTGGCCGTACAGCATGATTTGGCGGCGTCGGTTTAAGATGAAATAAGTCATCACAACGTAAGACAGGGCGTGCAAACCCAAAGTCGCGGCGGTTGCTGCATCGACAATCAGACCGATGGCAAAAGCCAGTCCCATGCCTGCGCGTTGCGGCTGGTGTAATGTCCAATACAGCAACATCAGTGCCGTCATTTCAGGCAGCCAGAAGAATCCGTCAAAGGAAAACGGCATAAAGTCCAGTATCATCATCACGATGAGACTGGTCGCCATGATGTGTAGCGGTACTGCACGGTAAGAATCGTCAAAATCGTTCATGAAATCAGCGTGGGGAAGAAGGGGCGGAAGAAAGTACCAAGACAAAACGGCTGCTGCGTAAAGCGGCCAAAGGCGTCAGTTGCGTATCGTAATAAGGCGTTCCCGATGCGCGGACAACCTTGCTGACGGTTGCAACGGGAATCCCGGCCGGATAAGTACCGTCCAAACCGGAAGTCAGCAGAACATCGCCGGGTTTCAAGTCTGAGCCAGTTGGGAAATAGCGCAAATCCAAACCGCTGCCATTGCCGTATGCCAAATTGCGTTCACCGGTGCGGCTGACGGCGACGGGGACAATACTTTGTCCGCTTGAGATTAGCTCAATTTCCGCGCTTTGTGTGTGAACTTGTGTCAACAGGCCGATCAAACCGCTTTGATCGATGACCGCATCGCCAACTTTCAAGCCGTCTTGACTGCCCTTGCCGATAATCAGTCTTTCGGAAAGCGGATCTTTGCCATTGGAAATGACTTCCGCACCGATAACGTTGTGAATGCCTTTTTGTTGCAAACCGTACAGTTTTTTTAATTCGCGCAATTCATCGGTATTGACTTTATCCCGCTGCAAATCGATTTTCAGACGGCCATTTTCTTCCAAAAGCCGGCGGTTTTGTTCCAAAAGCTCGGATTTGGATTGGGAAAGATCGGCAAAATATTGATAAAGTTGAACGGGTTGATTGGCCAGCCATTGAGCAGGATAGAGCATGGGCATTACCGCCGCACGCACAGGCTGCATCAATGAAAAGCGATAATCTGCCAGCATCAGGCCGGCCGCCAGGGCGACATAAACGACAAAACGAGGCAACAGCTTAGGGCCTTTTGCCTCGTCAAAGCGCAAAGAAGAGCGTTCCATAGCCATCTACCTTATGGGTTTTCCGTAAACACGGTATCCCATTTGCCGATATAGTCCAAAGCCTTACCGGCACCATAGGCGACGCAGTTTAGAGGCTGGTCGGCAATGCCGACGGGCAGTCCGGTTGCATCGGCCAAGACGGTATCGATACCGTGCAGAAGCGCGCCGCCGCCGGTCAGCATAATGCCGCGGTCGGCGATGTCGCCGGCCAGTTCGGGCGGAGCTTGTTCCAAAGCCAGACGGACGGCACGGATGATTTGATTTACCGTTTCACTCAATGCTTCACGGATTTCATTTGACGTAACCGCCAAGGATTTGGGCGTACCTTCAGCCAGGTCGCGGCCTTTAATGCGCATGGCTGTTTCGGTTTCAAAGCCCGAGGCCGAGCCGATTTGTTTCTTCAATTCTTCTGCCGTCGCTTCACCGATCAAGACACCGCGATGACGGCGCAGGTAATGGATGATACTTTTATCGAATTCGTCGCCGGCTGCGCGGACGGAAGCAGAATAGGCCATACCGCCCAGTGAAAGAATACCGATTTCAGTCGTACCGCCGCCAATATCGACAATCATCGAACCTGCCGCATCTTCAATCGGCAAACCTGCGCCCAAAGCGGCGGCCATCGGTTCTTCAATCAAATGCACGCTTGCCGCGCCGGCAGCAAACGCAGAATCCAAAATCGCTTTACGTTCCACTTGGGTAGAGCCGCCCGGAACACAGATAACCACACGGGGCGGAACCAAAGACCGTCCTTCGGTGGCTTTTTTAATCAACATACCCAGCATACGCTCGGTAATCACAAAATCGGCAATTACACCGTCCCTCATCGGGCGGACGATTTCGATATTGCGCGGCGCACGGCCCTGCATTTTTTTGGCTTCCGT
Source organism: Neisseria sp. HMSC061H08 (assembly GCF_001836795.1). Lineage (NCBI taxonomy): Bacteria > Pseudomonadati > Pseudomonadota > Betaproteobacteria > Neisseriales > Neisseriaceae > Neisseria > Neisseria sp. HMSC061H08. The sequence continues at coordinate 186,889 of NZ_KV830556.1, forward strand.
GCCCACTGCCATAATTTTACTTTTATTGCCTGCGCCGGATTGAATCGCAACCATGGACGGCTCATCCAAAACAATCCCTTTGCCGCGTACAAAAATCAGCGTGTTGGCCGTGCCCAAGTCGATGGCAATATCATTGGAGAGGAAACGAGATAAAAGACGAAACATTAGGATTCCTGAAATTCCGGCCCAGCCCGGATGCGTTAAGCAGTATTTAAAATAAGAAAAACAGGTACACGGTTTTAGACGGATAAATGCGCCCTTAAAAGGCCGTCTGAATCAAAACACCATGCCAACCTGTTTGGTTTTCGGTTATAATTCTTCGCTTCATAGAAGACGAAATGCAATGATACCCCAAACCCAAGGTGCATTGCTATCAGACAAGGATTTTTTATGGCTTTAAGCTTAAATGACGTGGAAAAAATCGCAAAACTCTCGCGCCTCACTTTAACGGACGAAGAAAAAAACAAAACGCTTGCCGAGTTGAACGACATTTTCGCCATGGTTGAAAACATGCAAAGCGTCAATACCGACGGCATCGAACCTATGGCGCATCCGCACGAAGCCGCTTTGCGCCTGCGCGAAGATAAAGTGACTGAAACCGACCATGCTGCAGAATATCAGGCTGTTGCCCCCGAAGTGCGCAATCGTCTGTATATCGTTCCTCAAGTGATTGAGGAATAAGGTTTCAGACGGCCTTTGCTTATCGGCAAGCCCCTATTGCAAGGCCGTCTGAAAGTATATTCTGTTCAGACGGCCCGATTTATTGATTTAAACGGATGTTTTCAATATCTGTTTTGAAAGCAAAAACTGTTTTATAGAAAGTACGGCACAATGACCGCTTACACGCTCAAACAAGCCAGCAGCCTGCTGCAATCCAAACAAATTTCCGCAGTCGAATTGGCGACCGAATATTTGGCCGCTATTGCTGCGAAAAACCCCGCCATCAACGGCTATGTGACCATTGATCAAGATAAGACCCTTGCTGAAGCCAAAGCAGCCGATGCGCGTATCGCGGCCGGTAATGCAACGGCTTTGACCGGTGTGCCGGTTGCTTACAAAGATATTTTCTGCCAAACAGGTTGGCGCAGTGCATGCAGTTCCAAAATGTTGGATAACTTTGTTTCCCCTTATACTGCCACTGTGGTGCAAAATCTGTTGGATGCCGGCATGGTTACTCTCGGCCGTACCAATATGGACGAATTTGCCATGGGCTCAACCAATGAGACTTCATTCTACGGCGCAACCAAAAACCCATGGAATCTTGAACATGTTCCCGGCGGTTCGTCAGGCGGTTCAGCTGCCGTGATTGCGGCGCGTTTGGCACCGGCTGCCTTGGGTTCGGATACCGGCGGTTCTATCCGTCAGCCTGCATCGCATTGCGGCATTACCGGCATTAAGCCGACTTACGGTACGGTTTCACGCTTTGGTATGGTTGCCTATGCTTCCAGCTTCGACCAAGCCGGCCCTATGGCGCAAACAGCCGAAGACTGCGCGATTTTGTTGAACGCTATGGCCAGCTTTGACGAGCGCGATTCCACCAGTTTGGAGCGCGACAAAGAAGACTACACCCGTGATTTGGACAAGCCGCTCAAAGGTTTGAAAATCGGTTTGCCTAAAGAATATTTTGGCGAAGGCGCAGATGCCGATGTTCAGACGGCCTTACAAAGCGTTATCGATTTGCTCAAAGCCCAAGGCGCGGAGACTGTTGAAGTTTCCCTGCCGCAAACATCATTGTCGATTCCCGCTTATTACGTTCTCGCTTCTGCGGAAGCAAGTACCAACTTGTCCCGTTTCGATGGCGTACGTTATGGCCATCGTGCGGCGCAATTCGGCGATTTGGAAGAAATGTACAGCAACACCCGTGCCGAAGGTTTCGGCAGCGAGGTCAAACGACGTATCATGATCGGTACTTATGTATTGAGCCATGGTTACTACGATGCTTATTATCTGAAAGCGCAAAAACTGCGCCGTCTGGTTGCCAATGATTTTCAGACGGCCTTTGGTCAATGTGATTTCATTTTGGCGCCGACTGCACCGACTGCTGCGCCAAAACTTGGCAGCGACATTCACGACCCTGTGCAAATGTACTTGTCCGATATTTACACCATCGCCGTGAACCTTGCCGGTTTGCCTGCACTGACTCTGCCTGCCGGTTTCAGCGCAAACGGTCTGCCGATTGGTGTGCAATTTATCGGCAACTATTTCTCCGAAGCCAAAATTTTGGGTGCCGCACATCAAGTTCAGCTGAGCAGCGATTGGCACACCAAAGCGCCGGAATAATGTTTTAGGGCCTTGATGATTCAAGGCCGTCTGAAAATAAACCATATAAAAGCGCCTGAATGTATTGAGGTGCTGCATATTGTAGATATTTAAAAACATGACAGCTACCGACTTCATTCAAATCATTGGGACAGCCGCGTTTGCTATTTCCGGCTATTTGGTCGGCTACAACAAGCGATTGGATGTACTCGGTGTTGTCATTACTGCGTTACTGACGGCTGTCGGCGGCGGCATGATACGCGATGGTTTGGTCGGTCGGATTCCGCAAGTATTTTTGCAAACCGATGCGCTGATTGTTGTGTTTGCTACGCTTTCCATTGCATGGTTGATAAGGGTGCAACGTTATCGCAGCACCTATTTGGCCGCTGCTTTTATTATTGCCGATGCCATTGGTTTGGCTGCGTTCAGCATTACCGGTGCACAAATCGGTATGGCCTTGCAGCTCAATCTGTTCGGCGTTATTTCTTTGGCTTTTGTGACTGCTGTTGGTGGCGGTATTGCGCGCGATATTTTGGTCAATGATGTGCCGATGATTTTGCGCACCGACCTTTACGGCAGCGTGGCTATTTTGATTGGCGGGCTGATTTATCTGTTCGGACATTTGGGCTGGATTAATATTTTTACGTTAAACCTGCTCTTTGCCGGCGGATTGTTGTTTCGCCTGACTGCATACCGTTTCCATTGGCAACTGCCCGGTTTCCAACGCCGCAGGAAATAAACTTATCTTACAGACGGCCTGTTATGGTTTTTTATTCAGGCCGTCTGAAAAACGAATCACTCATTTAACCGATTAACTTTTTTTCGACAGAAAGACCCTTATGACTTGGGAAACCGTAATCGGACTGGAAATCCACGTCCAACTCAACACCCAATCCAAAATCTTCAGCGGCGCATCCACTGCATTCGGTGCCGAGCCTAATGCCCACGCCAGCGTGGTTGAGTGTGCGTTGCCGGGCGTATTGCCGGTAATGAACCGCGAAGTCGTCGAAAAAGCCATCAAACTCGGTTTGGCTTTGGATGCGAAAATCAATCAGAAAAACGTGTTCGACCGTAAAAACTATTTTTATCCTGATTTGCCAAAAGGCTATCAAATCAGCCAGTTGGATTTGCCGATTGTGGAACACGGCAAGCTGGAAATCGTAGTGGGCGATGAGGTTAAAACCATTAATGTTACCCGTGCGCACATGGAAGAAGATGCGGGTAAATCCGTACATGAAGGTTTGAACGGTGCTACCGGTATCGACTTGAACCGTGCCGGTACGCCTTTGTTGGAAGTTGTCTCCGAGCCTGAAATGCGCTCTGCAGCCGAAGCTGTGGCATATGCTAAAGCGTTGCATGGTTTGGTAACTTGGCTGGACATTTGCGACGGTAATATGGCGGAAGGCTCGTTCCGTGTTGATGCCAACGTTTCTGTACGCCCAAAAGGTCAGGCGGAGTTCGGTACACGCCGTGAAATCAAAAACCTTAACTCTTTCCGCTTCTTGGAACAAGCCATCAATTATGAAGTGGAAGCGCAAATCGAAATCTTGGAAGACGGCGGTAAAGTACAGCAGGCAACCATGTTGTTTGACCCTGAAAAAGGTGAAACCCGTGTGATGCGTTTGAAAGAAGATGCGCACGATTACCGCTATTTCCCAGATCCAGATTTGCTGCCGGTCATTATTTCAGACGGCCAGTTGCAAAAAGCCAAAGAGCAAATGCCTGAATTGCCACATGAAATGGCGGCGCGTTTTGTTGCCGACTACGGCGTGTCTGACTATGATGCGCGTCTGTTGACTGCCAGCCGCGCTCAAGCCGCCTATTTTGAAGAAGCAGCCAAAGCCTGCGGCCAAGGTAAATTAACGGCAAACTGGATGAACGGCGAGCTTGCAGCTACTTTGAACAAAGAAGGTTTGGAATTGGCTGAAAGCCCGATTACAGCTCCACGCCTTGCCGAGTTGGTTGCTAAAGTTGCGGATGGAACATTAAGCAGCAAATTGGCGAAAAAAGCTTTTGAAGCAATGTGGGCTGAGTCTGAAGCAGGTATTGCCGAAATTATCGAGAAACATGGTTTGCAACAAATTACTGACACTGGTGCAATTGAAGTGATGGTAGATGAAGTATTGGCAAACAATGCGAAAGCCATTGAGCAATTCCGTTCCGGCAATGAAAAAGCCTTGAATGCGATTGTCGGCCAAGTGATGAAAGCAAGTAAAGGCAAGGCCAATCCGGCTCAAGTTCAAGAGCTGATTAAAGCCAAATTAGCTTGATAGATAGGACAGGCCGTCTGAAAAATAGGTCTTATTTTTCAGACGGCCTTTATTTTTGATTCTAAAATTATTCTAAATACCATGACACATACTATTACCTTATCAGATCAAATAACATTTACGGCAAACGATGATGAAACCGTTCTTGCTGCTGCGACCCGTCAGAATTTAAATCTGCCCCATTCTTGTAAAAGTGGCGCCTGTGGACAATGTAAGGCCGAGTTGATGAGTGGCGAATTTGAAATGGGCGATCATATTGATAAAGCCATCAGCGCAGAAGAAAAAGCGCAGGGCAAAGTGCTATTGTGCTGTACTACTGCGAAGAGTGACCTGAAAATCAATGTGCCGGGGTTTAATCCGAATGCTTTGCAGGTGCGCACTTTGCCTGTACGCATCGAAACGATTGAAATCAAACATGATGTTGCTTTGTTGAGATTGGCTTTACCTAAAGCGCCGTCATTTGCATTTTATGCCGGACAATATATTGATTTGCTGCTTCCCAGCAATATCAGCCGCAGCTATTCAATCGCCAATTCTCCTGACCAAGAAGGTGTTTTGGAGCTGCATATCCGTAAACGTGAAAATGGCGTATGTTCGGAAATGATTTTTGGTGCCGAGCCTAAAATCAAAGAAAAAGGCATTGTCCGCGTTAAAGGCCCATTGGGTACGTTTACTTTGCAACAAGACAGCAATAAACCGATGATTTTGTTGGCAACGGGTACAGGTTACGCACCTATCCGCAGTATTTTGCTTGATTTGATTCATCAGAATAGCGAACGTCAGGTTCATTTTTACTGGGGGGCACGTCAGCAGGAGGATTTGTACGCATTGGAAGAAGCAGAAGCATTAATAGGCCGTCTGAAAAATGCGAAATTCTCGTCTGTTCTTTCTAAGCCTGATTCCGATTGGAAAGGGGGGAGTAGATACGTGCAAAATGTTGCCGCACAAAATTATCCTGATTTGAGCCAATATGAAGTTTATGCTTGCGGGTCACCAGCCATGACGGAGAATGCGCAAAGTTTGCTGACTCAAAAATGCGCTTTACCGGAAGATGCCTTCTTCTGTGATGCTTTTTCACCGGCATAGTGATGTGTATACAGGATTTATATGTTTGAATGCAGGTGTTAAGAGTAGAATTTGATGGCAATCTGTTTGAAAAAGAGTGTGTTTTTGCACACTCTTTTTTCTATGTGGTAGTTATTGAACAGATGCTTATATAGCTATTTTGTTTTTAAAAATTGAATTGATTATTTATCATAAAGAAAAAGGCCGTCTGAATATTTCAGACGGCCTTTGTTTTGAAGCAAGTATTAGCTACCAATCAGTTTCAAACGTTGACCAGGGGTCACAGTACGGGTATTGCGGTTCCAACGACGAATATCATTAACATCAACATTGAAACGGCTGGCAATGGTGTTCAAAGTATCGCCTTTGCGTACAGTGTAGGAAATGTTTTGAATCGGGTTGCCGCGGACTTTTGCCGGAGCAGCTGTAACACGGAGGATTTGGCCTTTTTTGATATTGTTGCCTTTGATGTTGTTGGCAATAATCAAATCGGCTACGCTTAAGTTGTAACGTTTGGAGATGTTAAACAGCGTATCGCCATCTTCCACACGGTGTGTGCCTGCTGCAAGTGCTGCAGTTTGTGTGTTTTGTTGACCACTTACACGGGCAAGACGTGCATTGATTCGGCTTTGTTGTTTAACGGTATTGGCTGCGATACGTTCTGTACGAGCGTTTTCAGTAGTGACAACAGTTTGAACTTGTTTGGTTTCAGGAGTCGCTTCAGCAACAGTCGCTGCAGGTTCCTCTGCAGGTCGGCTTTGTACCAAAGCCATCAGGTCATCATGCTCTTCTTGAACCGGCGCAGCAGCAACAGATTCAACTGCTGGAGAAGGGGCTACATTGTTTGCGGCAACAGTCGGTGCAGTCAAGTCGGCAGGGATAGCCGCTTTGGGTGCTTCTGCAACATTTGTGGTAGCAGGCTCAATAGCAGTATGGACCATGGCTACAACTGGGGCGGTCATTTCTATACTTGCAACTTGAGGCTGCTGTTTGGTTTCTGTTACCGCTACGGAAGTAACGTTTTCAGTTTTGCTGTGTGCAATAAAGTCAACCGGTTTAGTGGACTGAGGAACAACAGGTGCAACAATATTGGTCACGGTAGTTTGAGCGACTTTAACCGGTTCTGCTACGTTGGAAGCAATAATCGGAGACATGGCCGGCATATTGGATTGGTAAGTATCCGCCGTATTGTCTTTGTCAATAAAGTTAATAATGTCTTGGCTTTGGATAGCTGAGTTTTTAGCCACTAAAATGCTGCGGCCTTCAGAAATGGCGCTACCGCTCAGGCCATTGAGGCGCTTGAGTTCGGCTACGCTCATGCCGGTATCGTTGGCGATGGCATTAAGTTTTTTGTTGCCCAAAGAAGTATAAATATCCCAAGACATCAGGGTATCTGGATTGGCATTGCGGTAGTTCTTCTCAAATGCGGAAACCGCAGAAACAGGCAATAACAGACGACGATTGTTTTTAGGGATGAATACCGGGGCATTGAAACCTGGGTTGAGCGCCAACAGTTCGCTTTCGCTGATGTTTGCAAAGCGAGCAATTGTGCTGTTATCAATAGGTTTGTCGATGCTGACAGATTTGAAATACGGCTGATTGCTGATTTCGCTGATATTCATACCGAAGGTTTGCGGATTGGCAACGATATTGCGGACGGCCAAAAGTTTGGGAACGTAGTTGCGTGTTTCGTTCGGCATACGCAGGTTTTCGTATGTCGGCTCCAAACCTTGCGCGCGGGCACGGTTTACGGCGCGACCGACGTTACCTTCACCCCAGTTGTAAGCGGCAAGGGCCAAAGACCAGTCGCCGAACATACCGTGCAAGTATTGCAGGTAGTTCAATGCAGCATCGGTAGCGGCGTAAACGTCGTGGCGGCCGTCATACAAAGGTGTTTTTTCCAAGCCGAAGTGGCGGCCGGTAGCCGGCATAAATTGCCACAGGCCGGATGCGCCGACGTGTGATTTGGCTTTGGTTACGAATGCGCTTTCAATGAAAGGCAGCAAAGCGATTTCGGCGGGCATATTGCGTTTTTTAACTTCATTGGCAATATGGTACATATAAGGTTTGCTGCGTGAGATGGTGCGGTCGAAATATGCGCTGTTTGCAGCAAATTTGTTTTCATGGCGGCGAACCAGTTCTGTGTTGACTTCGTTGATGCGGAAGTCTTTACGCAACGATGCCCATAAACTGCCGGAGCCGAAGGTTTGTGCTTTGGCTTGGTCGAGCAGGGCGGAGTTGAGGCGCATCATGGCCATGCCGACTTGGTTGGGTGTAGCGTTTTGTGCGTAGGCTGTGGCGGAAACCGCCGACAGGCTTGAAACGGTCAGAGCGATGGTTTTTAGTTTTGCCATAGTAAATAAAGTTATCAAATATATAATAAAATTTCGTCTTTTTGATAGTATCGTTTCAGCATTTAAACGTCAAGTCGAGCAGGGAATTTGCTTGTGTGATGTGGCCGTGGTGTTAAAATTCTGTCACACAAGTCGGGATGCATAGGGGAGCCTTGAATGGAAGTTTTTTTTATGCAAACGCCAATGGGGCAATATCTTGCTCAAAAAGAGGCGGATTTTTTCAGACGGCATTTGCAGTATTTGAATAGGCAGGTGGCGGTTCAATTGGGCGGTGTATGGCAGAGGCCGTCTGAAAACATGATTGTAGTGCCCCGCGATGTGCGGATGGATGCTGAAATGTTGGCATTTGAAACGCATTCCGTGGATGTGTTATTGATGCCTCATCTTTTGGAAGTTTCATCTGCAGATTTGGTGTTGCAAGAGGCGTTTAGGATATTAAAACCTGAAGGCAGGTTGATTTTGACGGGGTTCAACCCTAAATCTTTGTGGGGGTTGAGCTCTTGGTTTGATGGGGAAAAGCTGCCTTTGAAATCTCAATGTTTGGCTTTAGCCGAGCTGAAACGAAAAATTGCGGATATTGGTTTTGAAATGGAATATGGGCAGTTTATGGATTATCTGCCTGCTGTGAATTCGCCTTCTGCTTTGAAGTTTTGGCGGTTTATGGAAAAGGCGGGGGATAGGTGGTGGCCGCAGTGTGCGGCGGTTTATGGGATGGTGTTAACGAAACATTTGATTGGTGTCCATCCTTTGCCTGAATTGGAATCTGCATTTGATGGCAATACGGTTGCTTTAAGTACGGCACGTTTGGCCGAATAGTTTTCAGACGGCCTGTATATTAATGATGAATTTGGAGAATAATGATGCCTGAATTACCTGAGGTGGAAACGACTTTACGCGGGATAGAGCCGCATATTGATGGCAAAAAGATAGAAAAAGTCATTATTCGCCAGTTTAAATTGAGATGGCCTATTCATCCGAACTTGGCGCAAATTTTGGCTGGGCGCAAAGTTTTGGCATGCAACCGGCGTGCGAAGTATTTGATTATTACTTTTGAAACGGGTATTTTACTTATTCATTTGGGTATGTCCGGCAGTTTACGGATTTTTACCGCCGATGATGAGCGTATCGCCACGCCGGATAAACACGATCATTTAGATTTTGTATTTGATGACGGTACCGTATTGCGTTATCACGACCCGCGTAAATTTGGTGCGGTGTTGTGGTATGAGGGTATTGCCGAGCATCATCCGCTGTTGGAAAAGTTGGGACCGGAGCCGCTCTCGGACGATTTTGATGCAAATTACCTGTATCAGAAATTGAAAACCCAAAAGCGAGCAGTCAAATTAGCATTGATGGATAATGTGGTGGTGGTTGGCGTTGGTAATATTTATGCGAATGAAAGTCTGTTTAAGTCAGGTATTTCGCCATTGCGTCCGGCGAATAAGCTGACCAAGAAAGAATGCGCATTATTGGTGGAAACCGTTAAAGCGGTTCTGCAAAGGGCGATTGAAACCGGTGGCAGTACGCTGCGAGATTTCGTTAATAGCGATGGGAAAAGCGGCTACTTTCAGCAGGAATATACGGTCTATGGACGCCACAATGAGCCTTGTGTCCAATGTGGCGGGTTGATTTTTAAAGAAACTTTGGGGCAGCGTGGAACATTTTATTGTCCAAATTGCCAGAAATAGTTTCAGACTGCCTTAAATGTCAGAGGCCGTCTGAAAATAATGAACACAATACAGAAGAAATTTTATGTCTAAACAAAAAGCTCCTTTTTTTAAACGTCTGAGCCGACTTTGCCGTTTGGCAGCTTGGTTATTCAGAACCGGCCGGGATTTGCGTGCCATCGATGGCAACAATGCAGAGGAACGCAATCACGCTGTGGTTGTTTTGGGAAAAGGTGCGTTGGATGCTTTGGATATCGAATTGGAAATCGGCGTACCGCCTCAAGGAAATGTGAGCGGTACTTTGGTGGTGGCCAATCATGTATCTTGGTTGGATATTTTTGCCATGAGTGCCGTTTATCCGAGCAGTTTTATTGCGAAACAGGAAATCAGCAGTTGGCCGGTTTTGGGGAAAATGGGTAAAAATGCCGGTACGGTATTTATCAACCGCAATTCCCGCCGTGATGTCGAGCCGATTAATCAGGCGATTTGTGCGGCATTGAAAGCAGGGCAGAATGTAAGTTTTTTCCCCGAAGCGCGCACTTCTTCTGGCTTGAGCATTTTGCCGTTTAAAGCTGCCCTGTTTCAATCGGCTATTGATGCGAAAGCGCCGATTCAGGCAGTAACTTTGCGCTATTATGATGACGAAGGACAACGGACGGATCTGCCATCCTATGCGGAGGTAAACCTGTTTCAGTCTTTATGGCGCATTGTTTCGATGAAGAAAATCCGTATCCGTTTGGATTTCTCGCCTCAATACAAACCGACAGATATGCCGGATAAAGACCGCTATGCTTTGAAGGATATTGCGGAAACAGCCATCGGCGAAATTGTGGCTTCGGATTCTCCCGTTCAGCCCTTACCTAAAAAATAATTTCAGTCAGGTACTTGTTTTATTTCAGATAGCCTTTATTTAATGATTTAGCTGTTTTCGGTTGGGTTAAATTGATAGTTTAATATAATTAATATTATTTGAACTATAAATTATACAAATCGATAGGCCTGCATTACAATACAAGCATTGATTCATTTCTCTAACCCGAATTTTTAAAAGGAGCTTAAAAATGGCTTTGCAAGATCGTACCGGTCAAAAAGTACCTTCCGTAGTATTCCGCACTCGTGTCGGCGACACTTGGAAAGATGTTTCTACTGATGATTTGTTCAAAGGCAAAAAAGTAGTCGTGTTCTCTCTGCCTGGCGCATTTACTCCGACTTGCTCTTCTTCTCACCTGCCACGCTACAACGAATTGTTTGGCGCGTTCAAAGAAAACGGTGTTGATGCAATCTACTGCGTATCTGTAAACGACACTTTCGTAATGAACGCTTGGGCTGCTGAAGAAGAAGCTGACAACATCTACATGATTCCTGATGGCAACGGTGAATTCACTGAAGGCATGGGCATGTTGGTTGGCAAAGAAGACTTAGGCTTCGGCAAACGCTCTTGGCGTTACTCCATGCTGGTTAACGACGGTGTGATTGAAAAAATGTTTATCGAACCTGAAGAACCAGGCGATCCTTTCAAAGTGTCTGACGCTGACACTATGTTGAAATACATTGCTCCTGACTGGAAAGCTCAAGAGTCTGTTGCCATCTTCACCAAACCTGGCTGCCAATTCTGTGCTAAAGCTAAAAAAGCGCTGCAAGACAAAGGCTTGTCTTACGAAGAAATCGTATTGGGTAAAGATGCAACTGTTACTTCCGTACGCGCTATTACCGGCAAGATGACTGCTCCTCAAGTATTCATCGGCGGCAAATACATCGGCGGCAGCGAAGACTTGGAAGCTTACTTGGCTAAAAACTAATTGCCTGTATGCTTGAGACGGCTTGAAAAGGCCGTCTGAAAGACCCAAATATAGAGTTATTCAGACGACGTTTGCAAATCGGCGTTCTGAATAACTCTATATTTACAAGTAGAATTTGAGATTATTGTTTTAAATCGATATTTAGGTATTAACTATTGATTTTTAAATTTTGATAGTTTATGAAGTTTAGGCCGTCTGAAAACGGATAACCTGATGGCAATATCGGTTTGGATATAGACAGTAAGGATAAAATATGAAAAAGATTCAAGCAGATGTGGTAGTACTGGGTGGCGGTACAGCCGGTATGGGCGCATTTCGCAATGCCCGACTTCAAACAGACAATGTTTACCTGATTGAAAACAATGTATTCGGAACAACTTGTGCGCGTGTCGGCTGTATGCCGTCCAAATTGCTGATTGCGGCTGCGGAGGCGCGCCATCATGCTTTGCATACCGATCCGTTTGGCGTGCATTTGGATAAAGACAGCGTAACGGTAAACGGCGAAGAAGTCATGCAACGCGTCAAATCCGAACGCGACCGTTTTGTCGGTTTTGTAGTCAGCGATGTAGAAGAGTGGCCTGCCGACAAGCGTATTATGGGTACGGCAAAATTTGTTGACGAACACACCGTCCAAATCGATGACCACACTCAAATCACTGCAAAAAGTTTTGTGATTGCTACCGGTTCGCGCCCTGTGATTTTCCCTCAGTGGGAAGCTTTGGGCGATCGCTTGATTGTGAACGATGATGTTTTCTCTTGGGATACCCTGCCTAAGAGTGTGGCCGTGTTTGGTCCTGGCGTAATCGGCTTAGAGTTGGGTCAGGCTTTGCACCGTTTGGGCGTAAAAGTTGAAATTTTTGGCGTAGCAGGCGCGATTGGCGGTATTTCAGACCCTGTTGTCGCTGAAGAAGCCAAAACCGTTTTTGGCGAAGAATTGACTTTGCATTTGGATGCCAAAACCGAAGTTAAATTGGATGCAGAAGGCAATGTTGAAGTTCATTGGGAACAAGATGGCGAAAAAGGTGTATTCCATGCCGAATATGCTTTGGCTGCCGCCGGTCGCCGTCCGAACGTAGACAATATCGGTTTGGAAAACCTGAATATCGAAAAAGATGCGCGTGGTGTGCCTGTTGCCGATCCGCTGACCATGCAAACCAGCATTCCGCACATCTTTATCGCAGGCGATGCGTCCAATCAATTGCCTTTGTTGCACGAAGCTTCCGACCAAGGCAAAATTGCCGGTCACAATGCCGCTATTTTCCCGAATATTGAGGGTGGTTTGCGCCGTAGTGTAATCGGCGTGGTGTTCACCAATCCGCAAATTGCCTCTGTCGGCTTGAAATACGCGCAAGTTGCGGCGAAATATCAACCTGAAGAATTTGTTGTCGGCGAAGTATCGTTTAAAAACCAAGGCCGCAGTCGCGTTATGTTGGTAAACAAAGGCCATATGCGTTTGTATGCCGAAAAAGCAACCGGCCGTTTCATTGGTGCGGAAGTTGTCGGCCCTGCTGCCGAACATTTGGCACACTTGATGGCTTGGGCGCATCAAATGAAAATGACGATTCCACAAATGTTGGATATGCCGTTCTATCATCCGGTTATCGAGGAAGGTCTGCGTACTGCATTGCGTGATGCCGATGCAAAACTGAAACAGGCTTGATTATTTGATGGAATAAAGGCCGTTTGAAACCCGCAATGAGGTTTCAGACGGCCTTTTTTATACTTTGAAGCTTTTACTTTTAAATCAATTCTAAATCCGGGCCGGCATTTTGTGCGCGACGGCTTCGTAATTGAATATCTAGGCGCAAATCGTGTGCGGAGTCGGCATTTTTAATAGCGTCTTGATAGCTGATATCGCCGTTTTCATACAAATCATACAAAGCCTGGTCAAAAGTAATCATGCCCATGCCGGTTGATTTTTTCATCATTTCTTTGATGTTGTGGACTTCGCCTTTTCGAATCAAGTCGGCAATAATGGGCGAATTGAGCAAAACCTCGACAGCCGCTACGCGTCCCCGTCCGCTTTCACGGGGAATCAGGCGTTGTGAAATAAAGGCTTGCAGGTTGAGCGATAAATCGGTTAGCAATTGGTTACGGCGCTCTTCGGGGAAGAAGTTGATGATGCGGTCGAGCGCTTGGTTGGTACTGTTGGCGTGCAGTGTTGCCATACACAAATGGCCGGTTTCCGCGAAGGAAATGGCGTAGTCCATGGTCTCGCGGTCGCGGATTTCGCCAATCAGGATAACATCCGGCGCTTGGCGCAGGGTATTTTTCAGCGCAATCGGCCAATTTTCGGTATCTACGCCGATTTCGCGTTGGGTGATAATGCAGTTTTTATGTTGGTGGATAAATTCAATCGGGTCTTCGATGGTAATAATATGGTCGAAGCTGTTTTCGTTTCGATAGTCGATAAGGGAGGCGAGGGAGGTGGACTTGCCCGAACCTGTACCGCCAACAAAAATAACCAAACCGCGTTTTCTGAGGGCAATGTCTTTCAGAATAGGGGGCAGATTGAGCGTTTCAAATTTCGGGATATTGCTGGTAATGGAGCGGAACACCAAAGCAGTCGCACCGCGTTGAACCATGGCATTGACACGGAAGCGGCTGGTATCGGGCAGGCTGATGGCGAAGTTGCATTCGTTGGTGGAAGAAAATTCTTCGATTTGTTTGGAAGACATAATCGAAAAAGCGATTTCCATACATTTTTCAGCACTCAGCGGCTCATCGCTCAGTCGCGTGATTTTGCCGTCCACTTTCATGGCTGGCGGGAAATTGGTGGTAATGAAAAGGTCGGAGCCTTTGTATTTGTTCATATGGCGTAGCCAAGCGAACAATTCTTCTTTTGCGCCCGGAGTATTTTCGTCAAACATAAGAATTCAGGTATTTAAAATAGAGTTATTTTATCTATAGTAATTATAACAGAGGCAATCATCATTTGCTGATTGCTAGCTAGAGCATCAATCTGTTTTAAATTGGGTGTCGTTCTGGGAATATAGCAGATTTTTCAGTATCCCTGTGATTTTAAATTCTGCTGTTATAATGTTGCCCGATTAGTGAATGGAAAGGTAACGAGATGTCAGTACAAACAATTGCCGTGGTCGGCGCAATGGAACAGGAAATCGAGCTTTTGCGTGAAAGCATGACCAATGTCAAGCATGTGTCCTTCGGTAAATTCTCGGCGTATGAAGGTGAATTGGCCGGAAAACGTATGGTATTGGTTTTGAGCGGTATCGGTAAAGTCAATGCGGCGGTTTCGACTTCTTGGGTCATTCATCAGTTTGCACCGGATTGCGTCATCAATACCGGCAGTGCAGGCGGTTTGGGCAAGGGCCTGAAGGTCGGTGATGTGGTCATCGGCGAAACTGTGGCGCATCATGATGTTGACGTAACGGCTTTTGGTTATGTTTGGGGACAAGTACCGCAACTTCCTGCCGTGTTTGCATCGGATTCAAACTTGATTCGCCAAGCAGAAAAGGCGGCGCAAGTGTTTGACGGAGCGGCTGTCACGCAAGGCCTGATTGTCAGTGGCGACCGTTTTGTGCACAGCAGCGAAGGTGTTGCGGAAATCCGCAGCCATTTCCCAGAAGTAAAAGCAGTGGAAATGGAAGCTGCGGCGATTGCGCAGACTTGTTACCAGTTGGAAGTGCCGTTTGTGATTATTCGCGCCGTATCCGATTCGGCAGATGAGAAAGCGGACATCAGCTTTGAAGAGTTTTTGAAAACGGCTGCCGTCAGCTCGGCGAAGATGGTTACCGAGATTGTCAAATCGCTATAAAATCATGCAGAAACGTTGAATTTCCGTTAGAATACGGAACGATTCAACCTTATTCTAAGGCCGTCTGAAAACCGAATCCCTGTTTTTTCAGACGGCCTTTCCGACTTTAATTGCATTTATCTTAATAACAATATGAAAAACATACGGAATTTCTCCATTATTGCCCACATCGACCACGGTAAATCGACGCTTGCCGACCGTTTTATCCAATACTGCGGCGGTTTGGATTTACGCGAAATGAGTACGCAGGTGCTCGACTCCATGGACATCGAAAAAGAGCGCGGTATTACCATTAAAGCGCAAACCGCCGCGCTCAACTATAAAGCACGCGATGGGCAGGTGTATCAACTCAATCTGATTGATACTCCGGGACACGTTGACTTCTCTTACGAAGTATCCCGTTCGCTTTCAGCTTGCGAAGGCGCGCTTTTGGTGGTCGATGCGTCCCAAGGTGTAGAAGCGCAAACCGTGGCGAACTGCTATACCGCGATTGATTTAGGCGTGGAAGTTGTGCCTGTTTTGAACAAAATCGACTTGCCTGCCGCAGAACCCGATCGTGTTGAGCAGGAAATCGAAGACATTATCGGCATTGATGCCGTCGGTGCGGTGCAATGTTCTGCCAAAAGCGGCATTGGTGTGGAAGATGTTTTGGAAGAAATCGTTGCCAAAATCCCCGCGCCGACCGGAGATGAAAATGCGCCGTTGCAAGCGGTTATTGTCGATTCGTGGTTTGACAATTACGTCGGCGTGGTCATGCTGATTCGTGTGAAAAACGGCACCATCAAGCTGAAAGACAAAGTGCGCTTTATGAGCACCAAAGCGGAAACGCAGGTTGAGCAGCTGGGCGTTTTCACACCAAAATCAGTTCAAAAACAAGAACTGAAAGCCGGCGAAGTAGGCTTTTTGATTACCGGCGTAAAAGAATTGGGACAGGCAAAAGTCGGCGATACGGTTACTTTGGTTGCCAACCCTGCCTCTGAGCCGCTGCCCGGTTTCCAAGAAGTACAAAGCCAAGTATTTGCGGGCCTCTATCCCGTGGAAAGCCACGACTATGAAGCCTTGCGCGATGCTTTGGAAAAATTGCAACTGAACGATGCTTCGTTGAAATTTGAACCTGAAGTTTCCCAGGCATTAGGCTTCGGTTTCCGTTGCGGCTTCTTGGGCCTGTTGCATTTGGAAATCGTGCAGGAACGTTTGGAGCGCGAGTTCGACATGGATTTGATTACCACCGCGCCAACGGTGGTTTACGAAGTCGTGTTGAAAAGCGGCGAGAAAATCGAAGTCGAAAACCCGTCCAAACTGCCCGACATCGGCAGCATCGAAACCATTCTCGAGCCGATTATTACCGCGACCATTCTTGTGCCGCAGGAATATGTCGGCAACGTCATGACTTTGTGTAACCAAAAGCGCGGTGTTCAGGTCAATATGCAATACATGGGCCGTCAAGTCATGCTGACTTATGATTTGCCGATGAACGAAGTTGTAATGGATTTCTTCGATAAGCTTAAATCGACTTCGCGCGGCTATGCTTCGTTGGATTACCATTTCAAAGAGTTCCAACCGTCTGATTTGATTAAGCTCGACATCATGGTCAACGGCGAAAAAGTCGATGCCTTGAGCCTGATTGTCCACCGTCAAAGCGCCGTTCACCGCGGTCGTGAGCTGGCAGCAAAAATGCGTGAACTGATTCCGCGCCAGATGTTTGATATTGCCGTACAGGCCGCCATCGGCAGTCAGATTATCGCCCGTGAAAACGTCAAAGCCCTGCGTAAAAACGTTTTGGCGAAATGTTACGGCGGCGATATTACGCGTAAGAAAAAACTTCTTGAAAAACAAAAAGCAGGTAAGCGCCGCATGAAACAAGTGGGCAATGTGGAAATCCCGCAAAGCGCATTCTTGGCGATTCTGCAAGTGAGTGATAAATAATGAGTATAAATCTGACTTTAGGCGCAATCGTTGTACTGCTGGCCGGCTTGGTCCTTAACTTCAAAAGCAGTAAAGAGCGTCAGGAAAACGGCGAATGGAGCTCCGGCCTGCAATGGAGTTATCTCCTGTGCATGGTCGGCGTATTCGGTATTTTGTCCGAATTTATGAGCTTTACCGCCGTATTGCTGGTGTTTGTCGTGTTCACCGGTATTGTTTGGGCAATTCATAAAGGCCGTCTGAAAAAAAGTGAGGCCGGCGAAGACAATGCGCATTTTACCGACTACATGGGCGGTTTTTTTCCCATCATCTTGGTTATCTTTGTCTTACGCAGCTTTATTGCCGAGCCGTTCCAAATTCCGTCCAGCTCCATGCGTCCGGGCTTGGTCAAAGGCGATTTTATTTTGGTGAACAAATTCTCTTACGGTATCCGCCTGCCGATTTTGAATAAGGTCATTATCCCTGTCGGCAATATTGCCCGAGGCGATGTCGTGGTGTTCAATTATCCGCTCCAGCCTGAGATGAATTACATCAAACGTATCGTCGGTATCCCGGGCGACGTTGTGGAGTACCGTGATAAGGTTTTGACTGTTAACGGTGAAATTATTCCCGAAAAACCAAACGGCAATTATCAATACGCAGATGATACCGATCCGTCTATGATTCATACACTTGAGCGTTTTCAGACGGCCTTAAACGGCAAAAATTTTGACGTTATCAAAGAGGCCGGTCAGCCTTCCGTATCTATTGCCGTATTGAACAAATACACCTCCGAAGTAATGCCTGAAAGCAATTACTCGCTTGAAACAAGCGGTTTGGAAAATTGCGAATACGCAGAAGACGGCAATGGCTTTATCTGTAAAGTTCCCGAAGGCCGTTATTTCGCGATGGGCGACAACCGCGACAACAGCGCCGACTCCCGTTATTGGGGATTTGTTGATGACAAACTGATCGTTGGTAAAGCCTTCTTTGTTTGGATGAACTTTGGCGAACTCAGCCGTATCGGTACCAGCATCCAATAAGCAATAAACAGATTAAAAGGCCGTCTGAAATTTTTCAGACGGCCTTTTTTGTATCTATTTTTTGTCTTTTAACGAACCCAAATAAATTGCCAATAAAGTCAAAGTGGCGCCACTCCATTGGACGATATTAATCGGTTTATCCAACCAGAAATAATCAATCAACATGGCGGCGACTGGTTCGGAGAGCAGTAGTAGGCCGGTCAGTGACAAGGATAAAAGCGGGATGGTGTAAGCAATTAATGCCCAAGCGAAGCATTGCATGACGATGCCGTAGATGGAGACAAGAATCACATCGTTTAAAGTTTTGGGGTAGAGATGGGCGGCATCGAATAGTAGAGATGGGATGACCAGCGCCATTGCACCGCCGAAGCTTAAAATCATCATGAGCGGAAACAAACCGACTTTTTCCTGCTCATGGGTTTTGCGTACGAAAACCATAGACAGGGTCAGCATGGCACCGGATACTACGCCGCTGACAAATCCCCATGCGGCATTGTCGTTATGACCGAACTCCGGGCTGCCGATCAAGGCTACGCCTATGGTGGCCAATATCAAACTTAAAATTTGTAAGGTACTTAGGCGTTCCGAATAAAAGAAGAAGCCGATGGCGGCTAAAAAGAAAATCTGCAGGCTGTTGAGCAAGGTGGAAATGCCGGGGCCTACGGCGTGAATGCTTTCGTGCCAAAGGGCGAGGTCGAATGCGAGGAAAACGCCGGATAAGATTGCGTAGCCAACCGTTTTTCTTTTCGTGGGCATTTTTTGTCTGAAAAAACGCCCGAGCAGGAAGAATATGGGGGCGGCAATCAGCAAACGCCAGAATGCGATGGCGTAAGAGCCGACATCGACAAATTTGACGATCAAACTGCCCAAGCCGAAGACGACGCAGCCGACGACCAATAGGGATGCTGCATAATTTCCCGAACGTGTCTCCATCGGCTTCTCCATCAATCAAATGAAGACGATTATTCCATAAAAGATGGATGAGGCGCTAATGATAAATAGTGGTAAGCCAAGATAAAGGTTTATGATGAAAGGCCGTCTGAAAGCTGTTTCAGACGGCCTTTTGATGATTTTTTGGCTTGATTTAGTATGGTTGTAGTATAAAATCGTTTTACGCCGTGTTTTCAGACGGCCTGATCAGTTTTGGTTTTGAGAAAAGGATATTGGAAATGGCAAACCCTATTCGTGCGTTTCTGGATTATGTGCCGTCGGTTGATGAGTCTTGTTTTATAGATGAGACTTCGGTTGTGATTGGCGAAGTGTCGCTGGCGGAAGATGTATCCGTTTGGCCTTATGCCGTATTGCGTGGCGATGTGAACAGCATTTCTATCGGCAAGCGCAGCAATGTGCAGGACGGCAGCGTTTTGCATGTGTCGCATAAGAATGCGGCGAAGCCTGACGGTTCACCTTTGATTATCGGCGATGATGTGACGATTGGGCATAAGGTCATGCTGCATGGCTGCCGAATTGGGAATCGTGTGTTGGTGGGCATGGGCTCGATTATTTTGGATGATACGGTTGTCGAAGATGATGTGATGATAGGCGCGGGCAGTTTGGTGCCTCCGCGCAAACGTTTGGAAAGCGGTTTTTTATACGTTGGCTCGCCTGTGAAACAAGTGCGTCCGCTGACGGATGAGGAAAAGGAATTTTTGACGTATTCGTCCGCGCATTATGTCCGCCTGTCCGGCCAGCATAAAATTTCAAAATAAGGAAAACCAATACAATGAACGCAATTTATCTGGCTTCGGGCAGTCCGCGCCGTCGTGAGATTTTGGAGAATTTGGGTTTCACGGTACGCCGCCTTCCTGTGGATATTGATGAAACCCCTAAAGAAGGCGAAGCAGCAGTAGAGTATGTGCGCCGTATGGCCTGCGAGAAAAATCAGGCGGCAGTGGCGCAATGGTTTGCTACTCATGATCAAGAGCCTGAGTTTGCTGTATTGACGGCGGATACGACGGTGGCGGATGGTGCAGTTATTTTGGGTAAACCGGAATCCGAAGCGGATGCGGTCGATATGCTGGAACGTTTGTCCGGACGGACGCATCAAGTGCTGACGGCTGTATGCGTTTACTGGCAAGGCGTGCGCCATGATGTGGTGCAGACGAGCGAAGTGCGCTTTAAAACGTTGACGACTGAGGAGATTGTAGCCTATGTTGCCAGCGGCGAGCCGATGGATAAAGCCGGTGCGTATGGGATTCAGGGCTTGGGCGGCGTATTTGTCGAGCATTTGCAGGGCAGTTTTACCGGCGTGATGGGTTTGCCGGTTTATGAGACCGCGCAACTACTGAAATCTTTGGGTTTGGCAGCGCCGCCGTTTGCTTAAAATTAGGCAAATGCCGTCTGAAAGCGTGCCGACAAAAACGCCTGTTTCAGTTACAATACTGCCTTAAATAGCTTGTTTGAAGAAAGATATGAAAGAACATAAGGCCCGGAAACGCTTCGGGCAGAATTTTTTGCGGGATACGCGGATTATTAGCGATATTGTCAACGCGGTCAGACCGCAGCCCGATGATATTGTGATTGAAATCGGCCCGGGCTTGGCAGCTATTACCGAGCCTTTGGCGAAAAAACTCAATCGCCTGCATGTTTGCGAAATCGACCGAGACATCGTACGCCGTCTGAAAACCTTGCCGTTTGCAGATAAATTGGTGATACACGAAGGCGATGTATTGCAGTTTGATTTCAACAGTATTGAAGGCAAGAAAAAAATTGTCGGCAACCTGCCGTACAATATTTCCACACCGCTTTTGTTCCGATTGAGCAAAGTGGCAGACGATGTGATCGATATGCACTTTATGCTGCAAAAAGAAGTGGTCGAACGCATGGTGGCGCAGCCGAAAACCAACGACTATGGCCGTCTGGGCGTAATGCTGCAATATTTCTTCGATATGGAAATGTTGATTGAAGTACCGCCCGAGTCCTTTGATCCTGCGCCGAAAGTGGATTCGGCCGTCGTGCGCATGATTCCGGTGAAACACCGTATCGGCAAAGCAGAAGATTTTGAACATTTTGCCAAACTGGTGAAACTGGCTTTCCATCAACGCCGCAAAACCATACGCAATAATTTGAAGGAACTTGCCGGCGATGATGATTTGCAGGCAGTCGGCATTAATCCGCAGGACAGGGCAGAACACATTGCTGCTGAGAAATATGTGGAATTGAGCAATTATCTGGTTCAAAAGGCCGTCTGAAGCAGTGATGGCAATTTTTAAGCAACCTCCTATTCAATGGGAGGTTCAGGGTGATTCATATTTGTGGTGCGAGTTGGCGCAGTATTTTTCCGGTAAGGATATGCCGCCTGAGCGGCATCGTTTTGAAGCAGCAATTATCGGCGCAGTTTGGGTATTGACCGGGCATCGTCTCGATAGGGAAGAGCAATTTAAAGTCAATCGGTACAATAAAGGCGGAATCTCCGGCGACATAGTCAGTTGTCGCTTTTGGCTGGAAATTGCTATTCCTTTGCTTTGGCAGCGGCAAACGCAACTCAAGCTCCGAAAATTTTGGCAGTTTGGAAAGAAATAATGATTAAATTCAAAAATGTACACAAACATTTTAAAGATTTGCACGTTATCAACGGCGTGAATCTGGAAGTCAAACAAGGCGAAGTAGTCGTTGTATGCGGTCCTTCGGGCAGTGGCAAATCTACGCTGATTCGTACGGTAAACCAACTCGAGCGCATTGAAAGCGGCGAGATTTGGGTGGACGGCATCAATGTTGCCGATCCGAAAACCGATTTGAACAAAGTGCGCGAAGAAGTGGGCTTTGTGTTCCAAGGGTTCAATCTGTATCCGCATTTGACTGTCTTGGAGAACATTATTCTTTCTCCGATGAAAGTAAAAAACCAAAGCCGTGAAGAGGCGGAAAAGAAAGCAATGGAGCTTTTGGAACGCGTCGGCTTGGCGCATAAAAAAGACGCGCTGCCCGGCCAGCTTTCCGGCGGTCAGCAGCAGCGTGTGGCGATTGCACGCGGTTTGGCGATGGAGCCGCGCGTGATGTTGTTTGACGAGCCGACTTCTGCGCTTGACCCTGAAATGGTCGGCGAAGTATTAAAAGTGATGAAAGACTTGGCGGAAAGCGGTATGACCATGATGTGTGTAACCCATGAAATGGGTTTTGCGCGCGAAGTCGCCGACCGTGTGATTTTTGTCGATAAAGGCCAGATTCTGGAAGATGAAACGCCGGAAGAGTTTTTTACCAATCCGAAACACGAGCGTGCCAAACAATTCCTGCAACAGGTGATGACACATTAAACTCAGGCCGTCTGAAATTTCAGACGGCATGATCGGTTTGAATGATTTTGAAAGTTGAACATTATGTATTTTGTTGACCGTACTGCTGTCGTGCTGAAGCCGACCGCCCGTTTTTTAGAATGGTTGAAATCCTCCGATGAGAATATGCCCGATTTGACCGTCGAGCAACTGCGCACCAACTGTTCCGTATTCCTTGTGCCGCAATTTGACGAGCCAGAATCTGTCATTTCTTATTTTGACGAACGCTACCAGCAGATTTTTGAAGCCGAATTGGCAGGCTGGGACATCGATAAAAGCAAATGGCCGCAAGACATGAGCCTGAAGGCTTTTTGGGAATTTTTCGATACCGAAATCCACGATATGGTTTTGGATATGGAAGAGGCGGAATTGAACATTACGCCTGTTTTCGACAATATGATGTAAAGCCGTGCGAAGTTTTCAGACGGCCTTAAAGCCCTCGCGTTCTTTGAAAATTCTGATTGTCTTCTTACACCTTTCGGCAGTTGCCTTATGCCTTGCCGAGTTTTACGGCTGGATGATGTGGCTGGGTTTGGCGGCATTGGCTGGCAGTTTTACCTATGCTTGGCGCAACGTTAATTTTCAGACTCAAAATGCGGTCAGAAAAATTATCATCGACCGTCAATACCGTGCAACGGTTTACTTGAATGACGAGAAAGAAGGAAGAAGCGCGGTTTTGCAAGATGGCAGTATGTTGACAGTTTATGCTTTGTTTCTGCAATGGAGTGTTGACGGAAAAATGGTTAAACACTGCATCTTGCCCGACATGACCGACCGCGATGCCTACCGCCGTCTGAAAGTGTGGGCACGCTGGTGCCGGGGAAAAGAAGACAAAGCAGAACTTGCGGCAGATATGGATTAAACGGCTGTTTCAGACGGCCTTTTGAAGTGATAAATACTAATGAAAACATTACAAGACTGGCTTTCTCATTTGGAAACTGCCCATAGTTCCGGCCTTATCGATATGGGTTTGGAACGCGTGGGAGAAGTGAAAAAACGCATGAATTTGGTGCCGCAATGTCCTGTCGTGGTGGTGGCGGGTACTAATGGTAAAGGTTCCGTATGTGCCTATTTGTCGCATATTTATAAAGAGGCCGGTTTTAAAGTCGGTACGCTGACCAGTCCTCATCTTCTGCGTTACAACGAACGAATCGCCATCAACACTCAGCCGGTTTCAGATGAATTGATTGTTTCCTCATTTGAGCGTATCGAAGCGGCGCGCGGCGAAATTTCTCTGACGTATTTTGAGTTTAATGCTTTGGCTGCCGTTGATATTTTCATGCATGAAAATGTGGACGTAATGATTTTGGAAGTCGGTTTGGGCGGACGATTGGATGCTGTGAATGTATTTGACGGCGACTGTTCGGTCGTTACCAGCGTGGATTTGGATCATCAGGCATTTTTGGGCGATACTGTCGAGCAGGTCGGTTTTGAAAAAGCCGGAGTGTTCCGTAGCGGTAAGCCTGCTGTATGCGGTCAGAATCCTGCGCCTGAATCATTGGTCAAACACGCAGAAGAAATTGGCGCAAAGCTGTTGATGGTTCAGCGAGATTTTGATTTTGCATCAATGGAAAGCGTACAGTGGAACTACCGCTTTCATCCGCAATCTTCAGACGGCCAAAGCCGTAACCGCAATTCTTTGCCGTTTCCTGCTTTGCGCGGTGCCTATCAGTTGTCCAATGCCGCGTGTGCATTGACGGTGTTGGAATGTTTGAACGAACAATTGCCGGTTGATATCGGCGCGATTAAACGCGGTTTGCTGTTGGTTGAGAATCCTGGGCGTTTCCAAGTTTTGCCCGGCCGTCCGCTGGTGGTTTTGGATGTCGGCCACAATCCGCACGCAGCCCGTGCTTTGCGCCGCAGCCTGATTAACCTTGCCTTTGCACAAAAACGTACCGCCGTATTCAGTATGTTGTCCGACAAAGATATTGACGGCGTGCTGGAAATCGTTAGAGACCAGTTTGACGAGTGGAATATCGCGCCTTTAGATGTGCCGCGCGGCATGACGGTAGAGGCTTTGCAGGCCAAATTGGCTGAACACGGTATCGACAATGTAAATGTTTTTGAAACTGTCGCTGCTGCCTACCGCGCTGCTTTGGCTAAAGCAACCGAAAATGATAGAATCGTTGTTTTCGGCTCATTCCATACTGTTGCCGATGTAATGGCTGTTTTGAAAGAACACTAACGAGGAAATTATCATGTCCGACAATAAACAAAAAGAAACTCCAAACGGATACGATTTAGACGGTTACGAACAACTCAAACGTCGCAACCGCCGTCGCTTGGTCTTGGCCTCCGGCTTGGTAGTGGCATCGGGTATGCTGTTCGGTCTGGCACTGACTTCCGGCGACGATAAAAATTCACCGTTTAAAGAAGCGCCTGTCGGTCAGAGCCAAGTCAAAACGGCGGATGAGCCCAGCAAGGCTGTTGTCCTAGAGCCGAATAAAGAGGATGTCGCGATGGCTGAAGAGGCAGCCCGCCATGCGGATGCCGAAGCGCAAAATAAACCTCAAAATGCCGGCGATGAAGAAGATAATGCGCCGGTCGAAGTGCTGAAGCCGAGCCGTGAATCCGCTCCCGAAGATGTCGGCGAGCCGTTGGTTTTGATTAACGATACTTTGGATGACGGCAATATTAAAGGTTTGGAAGAGTCCGAACGTATTCAACGCGCTGAGGCCGCCAAACGCGAAGCTGCCGAACGCCGAGCCGAAGAACGCCGCCAACGTCAGGCAGAACAACGTGCTGCGGCACGCAAGGCACAAGCCCAACAGGAAGCGGATGAAAAAGAAAACGCATTGGCAGCTAAAAAACGCGCACTTCAAGCGCGTGCTGAGAAAGCAGAGCGTGAAGCCGCTGCCGAACGCAATAAATTGGCACAATTGGAAAAAGCAGAGAAAGCCATTGCCGAGCGTAAATCTGCCAAAAACAGCAAAGACAGCGTAAAAGACAAGGCCGAACCTGCTAAGAAAGCAGAAGCCAAAGTTGAAAAACCAAAAAATGAAAAGGCTAAACCGGAAACTGCCAAAGCTGAAAAAGCCGATAAGGTAAAAACTGCTGAGAAGCCGTCTGAAAAAGCCAAGCCTAAAGCCGAAAAAGAAACAGCAGAAGCCAAACCTGCAAAAAAAGCCGCTATTCAGGCTGGTTATGCTGAAAAAGAACGCGCACAAAGCCTGCAACGTAAAATGAAAGCGGCAGGTATCGATTCGACCATTACTGAAGTCATGACCGATAAAGGTAAGGTGTATCGCGTGAAATCAGCCAGTTATAAAAATGCACGCGATGCCGAGCGTGATTTGAACAAATTGCGTGTACATGGCATTGCCGGTCAGGTAACCAGTGAGTAATTTGCCTGTCGCCGATTTGTTGGTTGCCGCCGTCATCGTCATCTGCATCATTATCTCGCTGACGCGGGGGATTATTGCCGAAGCAGGGGCGATGGTGGCGTGGGTCGTGTCGTTTATTGCTGCCAGAACGCTTGCCGTGCCGTTTGCCGATGTGGTCTTTAAATCGGTTGAGCCGCATGCTTTGGCGGTTGCCATGGGTTTTGCCGCTGTGTTTTTTCTGGCGTGGCTGTTGCAAAAACTGGCACGGTCGCTGTTAAGCAGTTTGGTGTCTGCCGTTGGTCTGGGAAGCATCAACCGTTTGCTTGGCGGCGTATTCGGTGCAGTGAAAGGTGTGATTTTGGTGACACTGGCAGTGATGGTTTTTTCACACACTGATTTGTCGAAAACGGAAGAGTGGCAAAGTTCGCACACAATTCCGTATTTTGAATCACTTGCCGATGCCGCAATGCCGTATCTGCCGGAAAAAGAAGATACGCATGAGGAAGCGGATGATTGATGTTAACGGTTTCAGACGGCCTGAAGGTCGTTTGAAACCGTTTTTTATTTGTCTGAAGGTAGCATTATATTGTCAACAATTTGGGCAAACTCCTCTAAATTATTTTATAATGACGCCTTACCCATTTAACCCTAAAACTCGGAGAGTGTCGATATGTGTGGTGTATTAGGTTTGGTCAGTCATGAGCCGGTCAATCAGCTGCTGTATGACGGTCTGCAGATGCTGCAGCATCGTGGTCAGGATGCGGCAGGCATTGTGACTGCAGAGGGCAGCACGTTTCATATGCACAAAGGCAAAGGCATGGTGCGTGAAGTGTTCCGTACCCGAAACATGCGCGACTTGGTAGGTAATGCCGGCATCGCACATGTCCGCTATCCGACCGCCGGCAATGCAGGCAGCAGTGCAGAGGCCCAGCCTTTCTATGTCAGCTCTCCGTTTGGCATTGTTTTGGCACATAATGGTAATCTGACCAATACCGAAGAGCTGTATGAGAATGTGTGCAACAAACACCTGCGCCATGTTAATACCAGCTCCGATTCCGAAGTATTACTCAATGTATTCGCGCATGAATTGCGCCGCGAAGTCTCTAAAAATACAGTTCCTTACCAACTCACCATCGACAATATTTTCAACGCTGTTTCCGAAGTGCACCGTTTGGTGCGCGGCGCATACGGCGTAGTAGCCATGATTGCAGGATACGGCATGCTGGCTTTCCGGGATCCTTTCGGTATCCGTCCGTTGGTTTTGGGTTCGCAAATTGACGAATCCGGTAAAAAATCTTATGCCGTTGCCTCCGAATCCGTTGCCTTCAATGCGCTTGCCTATGATTTGGAACGCGATATCCATCCGGGCGAAGCCGTATTTATTGGTTTTGACGGTACGATTATTTCCCGTCAATGCAGCGATAAAGCCAAATTAAGCCCTTGTCTTTTCGAATATGTTTATTTTGCCCGCCCGGATTCCGTCATCGATGGCGTTTCCGTTTATCAGTCCCGTATGGATATGGGTGTATCTTTGGCAAAAAAAATCAAACGCGAGCTGCCTGTCGACGATATCGATGTTGTTATGCCTATTCCCGATACCAGCCGGCCCAGCGCGATGGAGCTTGCCGTCCATCTCGAAAAACCTTACCGCGAAGGTCTGATTAAAAACCGTTATATCGGCCGCACCTTTATTATGCCTGGCCAGGCAACACGCAAAAAATCAGTACGCCAAAAACTCAGCCCGATGGAAACCGAGTTTAACGGCAAGAGCGTTTTATTGGTGGATGATTCCATCGTACGCGGTACGACCAGCCGTGAAATCGTCGAAATGGTACGCGCGGCAGGCGCACGCAAAGTCTATATCGCTTCTGCCGCTCCTGAAGTACGCTATCCGAATGTGTACGGCATCGATATGCCGACCCGTGAAGAATTGATTGCAAACGGCCGCAGCGCGGCAGAAATCGCAGTCGAAATTGGCGCGGACGGTATCGTCTTCCAAAATTTAGAAGACTTGGAAGCAGTAGTCAAAGCACTCAATCCAAAAATCGAATCCTTTGATTCTTCATGCTTCAACGGTGTTTATCAAACCGGCGATATCGACGAAGCATACCTAAACCGCCTCTCCGCCGAAAAATCAGGTTGCGGCGGCTTGAAAGTACATCCAAGCAAAATGGAACACAGCATCAGTATCAGCGATAGCGATGATGAAGAATAAAGTAAATTGACTTACAATAAAGGCCGTCTGAAAATCAACGTTCAGACGGCCTTTAATTATGTTTTAGACACATCATGAGTACCGAAACCAAAAATTACATCACGCCTACCGGCTGGCAGGCACTGAAAGACGAACTTTATCATCTGGTCAACAAAGAACGCCCGGAAATCGTCCAAATCGTTAATTGGGCAGCAAGCAATGGTGACCGCAGCGAAAATGGCGACTATCTTTACGGCAAACGCCGTATGCGCGAAATTGACCGCCGTATCCGCTTCCTAACCAAACGCTTGGAAGCCGCCGTCGTCGTCGATCCAGAAGCGCGCGAAGCCACGGACCAGATTTTCTTCGGCGCAACTGTTGGCTTACTGCGCGGAGACGGTCGAGAACAAACCGTCAAAATCGTCGGCGTAGATGAAATCGATACCGCTAAAAACAAAATCTCATGGATTTCCCCTTTGGCACGCAGCCTGATTAAAGCGCGCGAAGGCGATGAAGTTGTCTTGAATATGCCGGAAGGGCAGGAGGTTATAGAGATTTTGTCGGTGGAGTATATTAAGATTGACTGATTACGCGTGAATAATGCGAATGAAACTACAAAAGGCCGTCTGAAAAATAGACTTCAGACGGCCTTTTATGCATGGTAACTACGCTTTTAAGATTTTCCGGCTTTATCCCCGATTTTGCTTTCTTTGCCTTGAATCAGGTTTTGAATATTGCTTTTATGGCGGTATAACACCAATGCGGCAATGAATACGGCTGCCCATGCCCAAGAGGCGTGCGGCATCATGAAGAAGGCGAAGATAGGGGCGCAGACGGTGGCGACCAGTGCGGCGAGGGAGGATACTTTGAAACCGAATGCCATGACCAGCCAAATCAAGGCGCAGAGCAGGGCGGTTGCGGGGGAGAGGGCGAGCAAGACGCCCAATGCGGTGGCTACGCCTTTGCCGCCTTTAAAATTGAAAAATATTGGCCACATATGGCCGACCAGTGCGGCGATGGCGACCAGGGCTATTGTTGCATCAGACAAATTTAAAGCATCTTGCAGACAGCGCGCCAAGATGACGGCAACCAAGCCTTTTACTGCATCGCCGAGCAGAGTCAGTGCGGCTGCTTTTTTCTTACCGCTGCGCAAGACGTTGGTGGCGCCGGGGTTGCCGGAGCCGTAAGTGCGCGGATCGTCCATGCCGTAATATTTTGATACGATGACGGCAAAAGACAGGGAGCCGATAAGATAGGCGGCAATAATGGCGAGTACATTGAACATTTTGGGTGCTTTACTTAAAATGGGAATGGTTATTCTATCAAAAAAACGGACAGGCAAATGGATAAAATCTTTTTGTACGGCATGAAGGCCGATACTTTAATCGGCGTATATGATTGGGAACGCGAGCGTAAACAGACTTTGATTTTGGATTTGGAAATCAGTGTTCCCGAGCGTACGGGCACGAGCGACGATATCGGCGACACCATCCATTATGGCGAAGTATGTGAAGTCGTACGCCGCAACCTTGCCGAACAGGATTTTTTACTGCTGGAAACGTTGGCGGAACATATCGCCCAATTGATTTTAAATGATTTTGGTGCGGTCAAAGTGCGCGTCCGTATTGTGAAACCGGGTATCTTGCCCGATGTGGCACAGGTCGGTATTGAAATTGAACGTACTCGGGAATAAACCATAAATATATAAATTTTTAGGTTTAAATAAAAAAGAAAACGTCATGATTGAACAAATATTGGGAAGTATGTCAGGTATATTTTGGATTTTTCTGATCATTATTCCTTTGCTTTTATTAAAAGCACTGTTGAGAAATCCTAAAATAAAGGGAAGCATGGGGGAAATAGCAGTTCGTTCTGTAATTGGAAAAAATTTAGATGAGAAAACTTATTTTGAGTTTCACGATTTAATTATTCCGTCTCGAGATGGTACGACACAAATTGATCATATTTATGTCTCAATTTTTGGAATATTTGTGATAGAAACTAAAAATTATACAGGTTGGATTTTTGGTAGTGAAAAGCAATCTAAATGGACTCAAATCATCTATAAACAGAAACATTATTTCCAAAACCCGTTGCGTCAGAATTATGCTCATATCAAAGCATTGTCAGAACTATTGCAATTTCCTGAGGAGAAGTTTCATTCAATGGTAGTTTTCTTAGGTGATTGTGAATTGAAATCGAAAATGCCACCCAATGTTTGCCGTATTAGGAAGGCGGCGGCTTATATTAGGAATTTTCAGACGGCTGTATTGCTTCCTCATGAGGTAGAGGCAATAGTTGCTGTATTGTCTTCAAGTGACTACCAAGCAAATAGTGAGAAGCTGCGAACACATACGGAGCGTTTGCAACAACGACATCAGCGGTAACTATTAGAAAAGGCATCCTCTGAGTTTATTTTCTGTAAAATTTCAGACGGCCTTTAATATTCAATAATTTGGAAATGAGGTAAAAAAATGGATTTGAAAGAAACTAAATTAAGCAGCGAGCCAATCTATGAAGGTTCTTTTGTTACCATCAGCCGCGATCGGGTGCGCCTGCCCAACGGCAATGAAAGCCAACGGGTTGTGATCCGCCATCCGGGTGCTGCGTGTGTGTTGGCGGAAACGGAAGACGGCAAAGTTGTTTTGGTTCGCCAGTGGCGTTATGCCGCTGATCAGGCGACGTTGGAATTGCCGGCGGGTAAATTGGATATTGCAGGCGAAGATCCTGCCGAATGCGCTTTGCGTGAGTTGGCGGAAGAAACGCCATACGTTGCCGACAGTGTTAAATTGTTGTACAGCTTTTACACGGCAGTCGGTTTTTGTGATGAGAAAATGTATCTCTACCAAGCGCAAGGCGTGCGTTTGGGCAGCGAGTTGAGCAATGATGAAGATGAAATTACTGAAACCGTCTTGATGAGCAAGGAAGAGGTGCGCGCTGCATTGGCAAACGATGAAATCAAAGATGGTAAGACTTTGATTGGTTTGCAGTATTGGTTGACTCAAAATTGATATGTTAAGAGACAAACAAAAGGCCGTCTGAAAAAGCTTTCAGACGGCCTTGTTTTATTTTGTAGCCGGATTTTAACCTAATAAAGCCGGTGCGAACCGTGTGATCGTATCGCGTAAAACGATGAGTTTGCCGTGGAAGAAGTGGGACGAACCGGCAATGGTCACAACCGGTAGGCCTTGGGGTTCTGCCCATGTCAGGGCTTTGTTGATTTCGACGACCTCGTCTTCCGCGCCATGAATCATCAATGTTTTGGCGACATCAGGAACGTCGGATGGTTCCGGGCGGTCTTTGTAGTGATGGACGGCTGCGCCCATCAGCAACAGCAAATCAGGCGTGCGTTCTTGGGCGGCAAAGGTAGAAACGTAGCCGCCGAATGAGAAGCCGGCCAGGGCGAATTGCGGTGCGTCTGGATGTTGCGCGCGGGCGTAGTCGATAACGGCAATGCAGTCTTGTGTTTCGCCGCGGCCGTAGTCGTGTTCGCCTTCGCTATTGCCTACGCCGCGCAGGTTCGGTAGATAGCAGTGAAAACCGAGTTGCGATAAGGCTTTGGCGGCGGTTTGGATGACTTTGTTGGTGTTGGTGCCGCCTTGCAGGGGATTGGGGTGGTTGATGACGGCGACGCCGCGGGCGGACTCTTGTGTGCTTGGCAGGTAGATGGTTTCCAGCAAACCGGCCGGGCCGGGGATTTGAATGATGTCGGGTTTGAGCATGGGTGTGTCCTTGTTTGTTTTTTCAGACGGCCTGAAACGGTTTACAGATAAAAATTCTTGCCGTTGTTTTGATTGTTGGCTTTCAAATCAGCAAGCATCCGTTTGAAGTCCAAGCCGTATTTTTCGCTTAATTTTTCGGCACGTTTTTTCAGGTTGTCGAGATTTTGTTCTTTGGGGCTGCTTTGGAACGCCATAACCGCTACGTTGCCGTGGCTCTCGGCCGGCAGCTCGAGTACGCGGCCGTCAAAGACGTTGAGCAGGCGTTCGATAAAGCGTTGATAACGCTGGTCGCCGCTCCACCAGTTGGTGACAAATACGCCGTCGGGGGAGAGGGCGTTGCGGCAGTCTTGGAAGAAGGGTTCTTCCACCAAAGCATCGATAATCTGTTCGCCGTCAAAACCATCTACCAAAATTACATCGGTATTGTGGCGGAACACTTTAATATATTCCGCGCCATCTGCCTCGATAATTTCAAAATTTTCGCCTTCGTGCGGCAATTCAAACAGGCTGCGCGCCACGGCGATGACTTGCGGATTGATGTCAATGGCGGTTTGCTTGGTATCGGGCAGATAGCTGTCTATCCAACGGGCAAACGAGCCACCGCCCAAGCCGATTTGGGTGATGTGTTTGGGCGGGGTTTCTGCAAACAGCAGCCAACCCATCATGGCGCGGCTGTACGACAACACCAGCTCGGACGGATGATCGACATTCATGGAGCTTTGAATGGTGTCGCTGCCCAAGTGCAGGGAACGGATATTGCCTTCTTCGGAAATGCCGACTTCGGGCAGATGGGATTTGGCAGGGCGCAGGCGGCGGTAAGGATGGCGGGGCGGCATGGGCAAAGACGGAAAGATGTAGAAGGCGTTATTTTAACAGAAACCATGATGTTTTGCGCTGGAGCGGTTTTCAGACGGCCTTTGAGTGTGTTGGATGGAAAGATAAGGCATGTATTTAATTTTCTTTAAAATCATTGGTTTTTATAATTTCGTGAGTAACTTTGTTTGAAAATGCTTGCCAAGATGGGAACTTGTCGGCATAATGCCGACTTCCTTGCCGGTATAGCTCAGTTGGTAGAGCACCTGACTTGTAATCAGGGGGTCCCGAGTTCGACTCTTGGTGCCGGCACCAGTTAAAGACTGATGGTGCTGTAAGGCATTTCAGTAAGCCGGTATAGCTCAGTTGGTAGAGCACCTGACTTGTAATCAGGGGGTCCCGAGTTCGACTCTTGGTGCCGGCACCAATTAAAAGCCCGATTGTGAAAGCAGTCGGGCTTTTTGCTTATGCTTTGATATTTTAAAAGCAGACCTTATAATACCGCGTTTCCATTTATAACAAAGGGCTGCCCACCGGGCAGAACACACAACACCATGATTACCGTAAACACTTTGCAAAAAATGAAAGCAGAGGGCGAGAAAATCGCCATGCTGACCGCTTATGAATCCAGCTTTGCCGCACTGATGGACAATGCCGGCGTAGATGTATTGCTGGTCGGCGATTCTTTGGGCATGGCGGTGCAAGGTCGTCAGTCCACTTTGCCGGTGAGCTTGCAGGATATGTGCTACCACACTGAATGCGTGGCTCGCGGCACTCAAAATGCCATGATTGTCAGCGACTTGCCGTTTGGTGCGTATCAGCAGAGCAAAGAGCAGGCATTTGCGGCGGCGGCCGAATTGATGGCGGCCGGCGCGCATATGGTCAAACTCGAAGGCGGCGTCTGGATGGCGGAGACCACTGAATTTCTGCAAATGCGCGGTATCCCTGTTTGCGCCCACATCGGCCTGACCCCGCAATCCGTGTTTGCATTCGGCGGCTATAAAGTTCAAGGCCGAGGCGACAAGGCGGAAGCGTTGCTCAACGACGCTAAAGCGCATGATGCGGCAGGTGCGGCAATCGTATTGATGGAGTGCGTTCCTGCGGAATTGGCGAAAAAAGTGACCGAGACCGTTTCTTGCCCGACCATCGGTATTGGCGCAGGCGTGGATTGCGACGGTCAGGTTTTGGTGATGCACGATATGCTCGGCATTTTCCCCGGTAAAACCGCCAAATTCGTGAAGAACTTTATGCAGGGTAAAGACAGCGTTCAAGCTGCGGTCAAAGCCTATGTGGACGAAGTCAAAGCAAAAACGTTCCCATCTGTCGAACATACGTTTGCCGGATAAAATACACTCCAGGCCGTCTGAAACTTATTTCAGACGGCCTTTTTAATGAATAAAAGCGTATAATCGGCGCGTGATTTCCGTTGATGAAACGGCGGAAAAGATAAAGGATTTTTCAAACCATGCAAATCATTCATACGATTAAAGAATTGCGCGAGTGGCGCAAAACTGCCGGAAAAGTGGCATTTGTGCCGACCATGGGCAATCTGCACGAAGGCCATCTTGCGCTGGTGCGCGAAGCGAAAAAACGTGCCGATAACGTTGTGGTCAGTATTTTTGTCAACCGCCTGCAATTCGGACAAGGCGAAGATTTCGACAAATATCCGCGCACTTTGCAGCAAGATGCCGACAAATTGGCAGGCGAGGGCGTTGCCGTCGTGTTTGCGCCTGATGAAAAAGAGCTGTATCCGAATGTGGAACAGCGTTTCAATGTCGAGCCTCCGCACCTGCAAAACGAATTGTGCGGCAAATTCCGTCCGGGCCATTTCCGCGGCGTTGCGACCGTTGTGACCAAGTTGTTCAACATCGTTCAACCCGATACCGCCTGTTTCGGCAAAAAAGACTATCAGCAGCTGGCGATTATCAAAGGCTTTGTCGAAGACTTGAATTTCAATATCGAAATCGTCCCAGTTGACACCGGCCGCGCTTCAGACGGCCTGGCACTTTCCAGCCGCAACCAATATTTGAGCGAAGCAGAGCGCGCAGAAGCGCCCCGCCTCTATCAAGAGTTGCAAAACATTGCCGCCGCCTTGAAAAACGGCAATCTAGATTACGCCCAGCTCGAGGCTGAATGTATCCGCCGTTTGACCGATGCCGGCTGGGTGGTTGATTACGTTGAAATCCGCCATGCACACAGCTTGGCAGTGGCTCATGTCGGCGATAAAGAATTGGTGGTGCTTGCCGCCGCCCGTTTGGGTACCACGCGCCTGATTGATAATGTGGAAGTGACTTTGGCTTAAAACCAAGCCGCTGGTAAAGGCCGTCTGAAACCTGTTTTTCAGACGGCCTTTTGTTACAATAACGCTTTTGCGTTTCTAAGGCTTTTCCATGTCCAAACCCACCGTTTCCCCGATGATGCAGCAGTATCTCGCCATCAAATCGCAGCACGCCGACAAGCTGGTGTTTTACCGCATGGGCGATTTTTACGAGTTGTTTTTGGATGACGCAGTGGAAGCGGCGAAGCTGTTGGACATCACCCTGACCACGCGCGGGCAGATGGACGGCGTGCCGATTAAGATGGCGGGTGTGCCGTTTCACGCGGCGGAGCAGTATCTGGCGCGGCTGGTGAAGATGGGCAAAAGCGTGGCGGTGTGCGAGCAGGTGGGTGAAGTCGGCGCGGGCAAAGGGCCGGTAGAGCGCAAAGTCGTGCGCATCGTTACGCCCGGCACGCTGACCGACGCGGCGTTTTTGGAAGATAAGGAAACCAACCGCATCGCGGCGGTGAACGCGGATAAAAAACACATCGCCATCGCATGGGCATCTTTGCAAAGCGGCGAATTCAAAACCAAGCTGACGACGGCGGACAAACTCGCCGACGAGCTGGCGCGTTTACAGGCGGCGGAAATCCTGTTGCCCGAAGGCAAAAGTCTGCCTAATGGTTTTCAGACGACCTCCGCCAACATCACGCGCCTGAACTCATGGCAGTTTGCCGCCGACGCGGGCGCAAAATTATTGACCGAATACTTCGGCTGCCAAGACCTACACGGTTTCGGTTTGGACGGCAAGGAGCACGAAGCCGCCGTCGGCGCGGCGGGCGCGCTGTTGAACTACATCCGCCTGACGCAAAACCTGATGCCGCAACACTTAGACGGCATTTCGCTCGAAACCGACAGCCAATATATCGGCATGGACGCCGCCACGCGCCGCAATCTCGAAATCACGCAAACCCTCTCCGGCAAAAAATCACCGACCCTGTTTTCCATACTGGACGGCTGCGCCACCCACATGGGCAGCCGCCTCTTGGCACTCTGGCTGCACCACCCCTTACGCAGCCGCGCCCACATCCGCGCCCGCCAAGAAGCCGTTGCCGCGTTGGGTTCGCAATACGAAACCCTGCAAGGCCGTCTGAAAAACATCGCGGACATCGAACGCATCGCCGCCCGCATCGCCGTCGGCAACGCCCGCCCGCGCGACCTCGCCGCCCTGCGCGACAGCCTGTTTGCCCTGAATGAAATCGAACTGTCCGCCGAGGGCAGCAGTCTCTTAGAAACCCTCAAAGCCGTTTTCCCCGAAACCCTGCCCGTCGCCGAAACCCTCAAAGCCGCCGTGATGCCCGAACCCTCCGTCTGGCTCAAAGACGGCGGCGTCATCAACCAAGGCTATTCCGCGGAACTCGACGAGTTACGCCACATCCAAAACCACGGCGACGAATTCCTGCTCGACCTCGAAGCGCGCGAACGCGAACGCACCGGCCTCTCTACCCTCAAAGTCGAGTTCAACCGCGTCCACGGCTTCTACATCGAGCTATCCAAAGTCCAGGCCGAACAAGCCCCCGCCGACTACCAACGCCGCCAGACCCTGAAAAACGCCGAACGCTTCATCACCCCCGAACTCAAAACCTTCGAAGACAAAGTCCTGACCGCGCAAGAGCAAGCATTAGCATTGGAAAAACGCCTGTTTGAAGCCCTGCTGAAAGAAGTTCAGACGGCCTTGCCACAGCTTCAAAAAGCCGCCAAAGCCGCCGCTGCGCTGGACGTACTCTCCACCTTCGCCGCCACCGCTGCCGAACGCGGCTTCGTCTGCCCAGAGTTTGCCGACTACCCCGTCATCCATATCGAAAACGGCCGCCATCCCGTCGTCGAGCAACAAGTGCGCCACTTCACCGCCAACCACACCCGCCTCGACCACAAACACCGCCTCATGCTCCTGACCGGCCCCAACATGGGCGGCAAATCCACCTACATGCGCCAAGTCGCCCACATCGTCCTCATGGCGCACACCGGCAGCTTCGTGCCTGCCGATTCAGCTCAAATCGGCCCCATCGACCAAATCTTCACCCGCATCGGCGCCTCCGACGACCTCGCCTCCAACCGTTCCACCTTCATGGTCGAAATGAGCGAAACCGCCTACATCCTCCACCACGCCACCGAGCAATCCCTCGTTCTCATGGACGAAGTCGGTCGCGGAACTTCGACTTTTGACGGCCTCGCCCTTGCCCAAGCCATCGCCGAACATTTGCTGCAAAAAAACAAATCCTTCAGCCTCTTCGCCACCCACTATTTCGAGCTGACCCGCCTGCCCGAAGCCCACGCAACGGCGGTCAATATGCACCTCTCTGCGCTCGAACAAGGACAAGACATCGTCTTCCTCCACCACATCGAACCCGGCCCCGCCAGCAAAAGCTACGGTATCGCCGTCGCCAAACTCGCCGGCCTGCCCAACCGCGCCCTCAAAGCCGCCCAAAAACATCTGGACGAACTCGAAGCCCAAGCCGCTGCCAACCGTCCGCAGTTGGATATTTTCAGCGCCATGCCGTCTGAAAATAGAGTGGGTGAGGAAGAACAGGAAATTGAACCGGTTTGCCATGCCCAGACCGATGAGTTGGCCGAAGCGTTGGCGCAAATCCAGCCCGACAACCTCACGCCGCGCGAAGCCTTGGATGCCTTGTATCGCTTGAAAGAAATCTGCAACAAGGTGTCGTAAACAACGTAAAGGCCGTCTGAAACAGGGGAAACATATAATGAGTTTTGCTGACATTACCGTGGTTGGTATTACCGGTGCAGATTCTTATACCGAGGGCACGATGTATGCTGTTGCCCGCAGCTGTGCCGAATTGCCCGGCAGCCGTGGATTGCTGATCAGCCCGAGCCGTCCGCAAGGTTTGCCGGAAAATATCCTGCATCAGCCTTGCCGGCCATTCGGTTATCTCGAATACAATCTGTTTGTTTTGTACCAACTGATGTATTACATCGAAACCGATTATTGTCTGATTGTTCAGAATGACGGCTGGGTGTTGAACGGTCAAAACTGGCAGGATGCCTATCGGGAATATGACTATATCGGCGCACCTTTGCCGATTTTGTTGGAAACCGAAGCCGACGGGCAGTTTTTCCTGAAGGGAACCGACCAATATTTGGCCAAACAACATCTGATTCAGACTTCTCCGAGTTTGGACGAGCCGCAGAACGGCGGTTTCAGCCTGCGCAGCAGACGGCTTTTAACCATGCCACGACAACTGGGCTTAAATGTAGAAATCCGACCGCCTTTGCCGCCGAAAGACGAAAAAATTGCCGATATGGAATGGCTGGTACGGCTGCACCACGAAGATATGTTTTTGACGGCGCAACACCGTTATAGATTGCAGGACTTGGGTTTGAAATTTGCGCCTCCGAATATTGCTACGCAATTTTCTTCAGAAGTACCGTTTATCAATCAAATGAGGAATGTCCCTTTAGAGCGCGTCTTTGGGGCGCACTGGATGGGCAATGTGGTCTTGACCGGCTGCAACCGTGTCCGGTTTGCCCAATTGAATGAGGATAAATTGGAAACATACTCCCGTTTTTTTAGAAATTTAGGTTATGAATGGGAATAAATTAAGGCCGTCTGAAAGTTCAGACGGCCTTTTTTAATGGCTGTTAATGCTGATGGGCATGGCGTGCAGCCGCGCGTTTGGTGCCAACAGGTACGATCAGCGTTGCGTAAGTATTGTCTTTCTGACATACGCTTTTATCGCTGTAATCGGTCTCGTTCACGACTTTGATTTTCCATAAACCGTCAATCAACGTAATCACATTGACCACGCCGTTTTTATCGGTTTTGCCGGAGAAGCCTTGAGGCTCGCGGTGGTCATGGGTCGATTCCAAGTCCATTTCGGCCAAAGTGTCCGAGCTGGCGGTAACGGTGGCTTTAACCAAAGGCTCGCCTTTGTACAGGACTTTGACCGGCAAAATACCGCCCGCTTTGACTTCGTTCGGATTTTTCAGCGGAACAAGTTCCAGCTCTTGGCCGATAGGGCGGGTCAACACAGCTTCATCAACTGCGCCGTTGCCCACTTGGACAAAGCTCTTTCCGAACATTTGCGATTGTTCGCAATAGGTTGAACCGGCCAGCTGTTTCAAGGTTTGCTGTTTCCAGCCGTCTTGGTTTTTCGACCAGAAAGTCGGTTGGTAGGTTGCGCTGACCCAGTAGGAGCCTTCAGGCAAAGCGGCTTTAGAAACGTATTGATAGTTTTCGCCTTTATTTACCAAATCAACGGTTTTCTTTGAGCTGCCGGTCAATTGCAGTGGTTTGAAAATATGCACGCGGTCATCGGCGATTTTTTCGACATTGGGGAAGTCATGGCTGTAACCCAAATCCGCATGCAGGATTTGGCCGGCAGGCTGATGTGTCGGTGCGGCCACCCAAACATCGTGCGCCTGCGCCACTGCGCCCAATCCCAGCAATCCTAAAAGCATCCATTGTTTCATAGTTTCTACACTCCATTTTGTTGTTGAATGAAAGGCCTTGTATTTTGGCGAGTAGGAACATTACTCTTATTTGCATTTTTTGTAAATAATAAGGATTATATTTTTTTAATTATAAATAATTATTTATATTGGATTTTCAGACGGCCTGACGCATTGGGCAATGCTGTTTGCAACGTATGTTTATCTTGTATAAATAGCTGCTTTAATCTTTATCTGATTGATGTATATATAATTTATCGTAATGCTTATCTGTGTGGGCATTTTTCCCAACTTCCGCCCGGATTGTATATAACCAAAACTGATAAACGCGAAAGCAAACATTATTTCCAGTTTGCATCCAATCCCGATAAAGTGCTCCCATATTTTCAACAGGAGCCGACCATGAATATCCGTACGCTTTCTTTTGCCGCTTTGACCGCCGCGCTGGCTTTGAGCGCGTGCTCGCCAAAAACCGAACAATCCGCCGACAATGCCTCTCAAGCTGCCGGAGGTAAGGGGGGCGAAGTCAAATTGCTGAACGTCTCCTACGATGTTGCCCGCGATTTTTATAAAGAATACAACCCTTTATTTGTCAAAGAGTTTGCTGCAAAAAACGGCGGACAGACGGTTGAAGTCCAACAGTCGCACGGCGGCTCCAGCAAGCAGGCTTTGGCTGTCGCCAACGGTTTGGCTGCCGATGTGGTGACCATGAACCAGACTTCCGATATCGAGCTTTTGGTGAAAAAAGGTTTGGTCAAAGCCGATTGGAACACGCGCCTGCCGGACAATGCCGTGCCTTATACCAGCAACGTCGTTTTCTTGGTACGCAAAGGCAATCCGAAACACATCCAAGACTGGGGCGATTTGGCCAAAGACGGCGTGCAAATCGTTTTGGCCAACCCGAAAACCACCGGCAACGGCCGCTACGCCTTTTTGGGTGCGTACGGTTATGGTTTGAAAGTCAATAACGGCGATGAAGGTAAAACCAAAGATTTTGTGGCCGCATTGCTGAAAAACACGCCTGTGTTTGAAAACGGCGGCCGCGCAGCAACGACGACCTTCAGCCAACGCAATATCGGCGATGTCTTGGTTACCTTTGAAAATGAGGCCAACTACGTCAGCAAAAAGCTGACCCAAGACCAATTTGAAATTGTCTACCCAAGCTACACTATTCTTTCTGAAGCGCCGGTTGCCGTCGTGGACAGCGTAGTCGATAAGAAAGGCACACGCGCCGCTGCCGAAGCCTATCTGCAAAACCTTTGGAGCGAACCGGCCCAAGAGTTGGCCGCCAATCTTTACCTGCGTCCGCGCAACGCCGAAGTATTGGCGAAACACAAAGCCGATTTCCCTGAGATTGAGACGTTTAATCCGAATGAGAAATTTGGCCCGTGGGAAGAAATCATGAAAAAATTCTTTGCCGATGGTGGATTGTTTGACCAGCTTTCCAGTAAAAAATAAGGCTTGAATATAGAGGCCGTCTGAAACTTCAGACGGCCTTTTGCTACAATAAGCCTTTTTCTTATCCACCTTTTCCCATGTCTCAACGCAAAATCATCCATATCGATATGGACGCATTCTACGCTTCGGTAGAACTGCGCGAGCAGCCGCACCTGAAAGGGCTGCCCGTCGTTGTGGCGTGGGACGGTACGCGGTCGGTCATTTGTGCCGCTTCTTATGAGGCGCGCAAATTCGGTTTGCACTCGGCCATGTCGGTGGCGACGGCGAAAAGGCTGTGTCCGCAGGCGGTGTTTGTGCCGCCGCATTTCGATTTGTACCGTCAAGTGTCGGCGCAGATTCATGCCGTGTTTCGGCGTTATACCGATTTGATCGAGCCTTTGTCTTTGGACGAGGCTTATTTGGATGTTACCCGAAATTTTGAAAATATCCCGTACGCCAGCGAGGTGGCCAAACGCATTCGTGCCGAAATTTTTGAAGAAACCGGTTTGACAGCCTCCGCAGGCATCGCGCCCAATAAGTTTTTGGCCAAAATCGCATCCGACTGGCGCAAACCGAACGGACAGTTTGTGCTGCCGCCGCAAAAAATCATGGCGTTTTTGGAGAGCCTGCCGTTGGGTAAGATTCCCGGTGTCGGCAAAGTCACGCTGAAAAAGATGAATGCCCTCGGCATGCAGACTGCCGGCGATTTACGCCGTTTTGAGCGCGGCGAACTTTTAAACCATTTCGGCCGCTACGGCTACCGCCTTTACGATTTGGCACGCGGTATCGACGAGCGGCCGGTCAAAGCCGAACGCGAACGCCTGCAAATCTCAACCGAAATCACTTTGCCCGAAGATTTGTCTTTAGAGCAGGCTTCAAGCCATTTGCCGCACCTTGCCGAAGACCTTTGGCGGCAGATTGAGCGCAAAAACGTCGAAGCCAAAGGCGTTACCCTCAAACTCAAAACCCACGATTTCCGCATTATTACGCGTTCGCTGACGTATTCTTCCGTCCTTCCCGACAGCGCCTCGCTGCTTCAGGCGGCGCATACTTTGCTGCAACGCATACCGCCGCAACGCGAAGACGCCTTCCGCCTGATCGGCATCGGAGTGAGCCATTTGCTGCCGAAAAACCAGCAGCAGACGCTTTGGTTATAAAGAAATAGAAAAGCATTCTTTCCGTTTGAAGATAGGGCGCAGGACAATATCGTTCCATAACCATATCGACAGCCGTTTCAACAGGCCGTCTGAAAATTATTAGGAACAACCAGCCATGTCTTTATTCCGTCCTCAATTTTGGAAAATCCCCGAAACCAATGATGCCGAACGCCGCCGCCTGCCTGAGTTGGTGGCTGCTTTGGAGCGTCGTTTGCAAGACATTGCCGCGCGCTATCCGCAAGCCGTGTTCGCATCCAGCCTTGCGGTTGAAGATATGGTCATTACCGATGCCGTGTGCCGTCTGAAACTGCCCATCCGCATCATTACGCTCAATACGGGCAAACTCAATCCCGAAACCGCCGCGCTGATTGCCGAAACCAATGCGCGTTATCAAACCGAATTGGAAGTGTTTTATCCCAACCAGCAAACCGCCGATGAATTTGAAGCGGAATTCGGCACGACCGCCATGTACGACAGCGTCGAGTTGCGCCGCCGTTGTTGCCATATCCGTAAAATCGAACCGCTCAACCGCGCTTTGCATAACGCCCCCGCATGGCTGACCGGACAACGCCGCAGCCAGTCCGAAACGCGCAGCGAATTGAATTTTGAAGAGCAGGATACAGGCCGCAACATCGCCAAATTCAATCCTATTTTCGATTGGGAAGAGCAGGATGTTTGGGCATATGCGCACGAGCACCAAGTTCCGCTCAATGCGCTGTATCATCAGGGCTATCCCAGCATCGGGTGCGAACCCTGCACGCGTCCGGTCAAGCTGGGCGAAAATATCCGCGCCGGGCGATGGTGGTGGGAAAGTAAAGACAGTAAGGAATGTGGTTTGCACAAATAATCAAAGGCCGTCTGAAAACGTTTCAGACGGCCTTTTTGACGGTTTAACAAAATATTTATCAAGAATTTGTTTTTCGCTCAACGAAAGTGGAAAGTAGGGCGGTATCGATGTCCCATTTCCATATGCCTTGATCCGAGCCGTCCATGCCGCGTAGGAAGAGGTAGCGGATGGCGATCTTGGGCAAGGGCTTGCCGCGCAGGGCATAGTAGCGCGCGATGGCAACGGCGTAGATCAGGGCTTGCAGGTAGTAGTGATGATGCGCCACGGCTTCGTTCATCGCCTGTTGCGTGTAGGCGCTTGCATCGTTGCCCAAATGGTTGGATTTGTAGTCGATTAAAACGACATGGCCGTCTGAATCTTGGCAAACCATATCGATAAAGCCGTTCAAATAGCCTTGTAAATCATGGAAATCAAGCAGTTGCGCGGTTTGGACGCATTCGGGCGGCAGGTTTGCTTCGCTTGAGGCAAACCAACGGCGTAAGTCGTCCAGTTTGAAATCGTCCATGTACAGGGTGAACCCCATTTCGGGCAGGCGTCGGGTCGGCGGAATCTGCGACAGGCTCTCGTTGATTAAAGGCGTCAGGCGGCAAGTGTCGAGCATGGTGCTTACCGTTGGCAGCCATTTGTCTTCAAAGCTGTGGCGTTGCAAAACTTCGGCAATCATTTCGGATTGGCTCTCGGCAGAGGCGGCGAAGTCGAGTTTTTCCAGCATTTCATGCAAACATACGCCGGCATTGGTGCCGCGGGGGAAATGATGGATATCGAGGCCGTCTGAAAGCGGGGACGGCAGGTTTTCAGACGGCATGGCACGGTCTGCGCTTTCTGCCGGGTCGATGGCAGGTTGCAAAGGCTCGTGTTGCTCGTCGCTTGACTTGGTGTGCCGGCTCAAACCGGTAAAGCTGGTGTGGCGGATAAAGTCAAAATTGCGGCGTTTAATGCTCTGTGCATTCAAAGCTTGGTCTTGTTGGCGGCTGTATTGATAGATGGTTTCCGGCGGGGCTTCTTCCGTGAAGGTGAATTCCGTATTTTCGGGCGCATTTTTAATAAAGCGTTGCCAGTTGGTTTTAAGCATTTCTACAACGTCTGTCGCGCTTTTATAGCTTTGGCTGACGCTTTCGCGGCCGGCATCCGGCAAACCTTCGAGCAGATAGGCAAAAGGATTGTTTGGCGTACAGTTTTTGTTGGCGGCAGCGTAGATGTTGAGCTGTTCTTCGGCACGGGTAAGGGCGACATAGAGCAGGCGCAAATCTTCTGCCGTCTTTTCGTCGGCAAGATGGCTTAGTTCTGCTTCCGAGGTTTGCGATTTTGCCAGCAGCTCGGTTTCGTGGTTTTCGGTATGTAGGATTTTCCAGTTTTCTTTGGAATTGTCTTTGGTATCCCACGCGAAGGGGCAGTAAACCAAAGGATATTGCAAACCTTTTGACGCGTGCATGGTAACGATTTTGACCAGTTTTTCGTCGCTTTCAAGACGGATGGTTTGCGCGTCTGACGGGAAATGGCCGCTGCGCGCACGGCTGATTTGTTCGTTCAGCCATTTATGCAGGGCGGCAGGGTTGCGGCTTTGGCTGTCTTCTTCGGCTAAAAGCTCCAGAATTTGATAGTAGTTGGTCAGGCTGCGTTCGTTGCCGCCTTTGAGCAGGCGTGTTTCGATGTCATGTAGGGCGGCAAACTGCTGCACGGCGGCAAAAATGCCGCCTTTCCGCCATTTTTCCATGGCCTCGGCAGACGACTCCAGCCATTTCAGCAGCTGGTGTTCGTTATGGTTGAGTTCGTAAATCTCTTTGGCGGTATAGCCGAACAAAACGCCGGTCAA
This sequence comes from Neisseria sp. HMSC061H08, assembly GCF_001836795.1. Classification (NCBI taxonomy): domain Bacteria; kingdom Pseudomonadati; phylum Pseudomonadota; class Betaproteobacteria; order Neisseriales; family Neisseriaceae; genus Neisseria; species Neisseria sp. HMSC061H08. The sequence goes on from NZ_KV830556.1 coordinate 231,324, forward strand.
GACAAAGCGCAGCCAGTCGGTTTGCCTTGGGTTGAGCCAAAAGCCGATCAGCGCGGACAGCGAGTCGGCCTCGGCGGAATCGAAAACGGACTGGCGCGACAGCAACACGCTTTGGATACGGCGCTGTTTCAGTTTCCCTGCAATCATCGCCGCTTCGTTGTTGGTGCGCACCAAGACGGCAATATCGCCGGATTCCAGCGCGCGGCCTTTGAAATTCAGACGGCCTTCGGCTGCTTCATTGAGCGCAAAGGCAATTTCATCGGCGCAATATTCGGCGGCTCGGCTGCGCAAAATCTCTTTGCCGGTTTGATCGTCCGTATTGAGCCAGCGCACTTGGATGGCGGGGCGGTGTGGCGACAGCCGGCTTTCGGCACGGCTGGCGGAGATCTCGCTGTAATCGATGTTTTCCAACACGAAGGGGTGTTTTTTTTGTTTGAACAAGGCGCTGATGCCGTTGATCAGCTTGGCATGGCTGCGGTAGTTGACGGCGAGGGTGTAATGCCTGTCCGCATCTTGCGCGGCTTGCAGATAGGCGTAAATGTCCGCACCGCGAAAGCTGTAAATCGCCTGTTTGGGGTCGCCAACGAGAAACAGCGGGCAGCTTTGTTCGATAAAAATTTGGCGGAAAATTTCGTATTGCAACGGGTCGGTATCTTGGAATTCGTCAATCAGCGCAATTTCCCAGTTTGCCGCCGCCGTTTTTGCCAATGTGTTGCCGTGTTCATTGGTGGTCAATGCCTGATGGACGTCCAGCAGCAAATCGTCAAACACGCGCTCGCGGCGTGATTTTTTTTGTTCGGCAATAGATTGGTTGATGTGGGAAAGGAGGTCGAGTTGCAGGCAGATGAAGACTGCTTCTTCCGCACTTTCCATTGCCTGCAAGTCACGACCGAGATTGGCCAAGGCTTGCAGCTGAATAATTTCCGGCGCATCGGCATCGGCTTTATATTCTTTTTTCAGTTTGCTGTTGAGCGTGTCGATACTGAAGAGGCTTAATTTTTCTAGCGTTTGTTTGCTCAGGCGGAGCAGACGGTTGGATTCGGCGTTTGTTTTTAAATCGGTAAAAACATTTTCAAAGGTTTTTCTTTTGTAGGTTTGGCCGTTAAGTTTGGGAAAAATTGCCCAAAACGCTTTTTCCAAGTCTTCCAACTGGCCGCAAATTTTTTGCCATGTTTCTTGAAGGTTGGCTTGGGCTTCTTTCAAATCGCCTTCAGGCCGTCTGAATTTCAGATAGGGGCGGCCGGTATAGCTTTTAATTTCGGCAAGCATTTCTTCGGGCGTGCATTTTCGGTCAAAAACCAATTGTGCCAATGTGGCATCGGTTGCCACTTTCTGCCGCCAAAAGTCCTGCGCTGGAATCAGCAGCCTCTCGCGCGAGTCGTCCGACAGCTCGACATCCAAAGGCGCGCCGCACAAAAACGCGTAATCGCGCAAGACGCGCTGACAGAAGCCATGGATGGTGTAAATCGAAGCGTTGTCAAACTGGCTCAGCGCGGCTTTGAGGCGGAGAATCAGGCGATGGCAGCTTTCTTGTCCGTCTTGCTCGCCTAAAGCCAAAGGAATCAAGCGATTGAGAAAGTCATCGGGGGATTTTTTCTCTTTTTCGTAATATTTGTTCAGGCCGTCTGAAATATGTTCCGGCTTGCCGCCCAAGGTTTGGATTTCGTTTAAAACCTGCAACACTTCGTCCAAACGCGCACGCAAACGGGTTTTCAGTTCTGCCGTCGCCGCTTTGGTAAAGGTAACGACCAGAATTTTCTCGATGTCTTTTTTTTCTAAAACAATCAGTCGGGTAAAGAGCGCAGCAATGCCGTAGGTTTTACCCGTACCGGCAGAAGCTTCGATCAGGTTGGTGCCGTCGATGGAAAGTGTGAGCGCGTCAAAAGGAAGGGCGGAAGACATGGTTGGAACGGAATAATATTAGCGAGGCATTATCATAACAGAGATAGTGTGTGGTTTTGCATCGATGATAAAAATGCCGTCTGAAAACTTTCTGTTTTCAGACGGCATGTCTTAATGGCTATTCAAATGACTTCAATAGCGCATCTTAGTAACGCAAACGGCGTTTGGCGTAGCTTGGTTGGCGGGGACGATAGGTATAACGGTTCGCCGCAGGAGCTTTACTGTCGTCATAGTAGTACGCAACATTATTACCGTTGATGGCCGTATTGTTGACGCTCAAACCGGTTGGAGAGCCGGTAGTGATAACGACATTGTCGCTTTGGATGGTGTTTGCCGTATTGGTTACGGTAGCTTCGTTTTTACCTTTGGCGTTGATGTTGCCGTTTGGTTTGCCTGAAGCATAGCTGCCGTTGACATTGACGGTCAGATTTTTTTCGTTAACGCTGCTGATCGCGCCGGAAGTATTGACTTTGTTGCCTTCTACTTCAACGGAGTTGTTGGATACCAGGTTGGTACCGTGCAGGTTGACGTCTCCGTTGTTGGCATTGATTTTAATATCGTTGCCGGCCGCTACATTCGCGCCTGTGGCGGTAGAAGAAGCGTTATCGGTTTTGTTGACGCCGACAGAGCCGTTGACGTGAGGAACGGCAACACCGGTTTCAACATTGATTGTCGCACCAGCGCCGATACCGACATTAACGGCTGTACCTTGGTTGGAGGCAGTATTGGCTGACTCGGTGAAGGTTACGCCGTTGCCTGCGGTAATGTTGACGTTGTTGTTGGCAGTAATGTTGGATGCGATTTCAGCAGAGTCTTTGGCGTTGATGACAACATTGGTCGCATTCATATCGCCTTTGACGGCGGTAGATTCTTTTTTGTTTTCATCAGCGTAGTTGACGTTCAGGTTGGCATTCACATCAACGTTTGAACCGTCTTTGGTGTATGCGCCGATAGTCAAAGAAGCGCCGCCTTGTTTGCTGCTGCTGTTGCTGGTGTTGTGTGCGGCAGTATTGTGGTATGAACCTGCATCAATGTTGATCGCACCGGTAACATCGTATTTTGTACCTTCATCAGACACTTTGTTATTTGCCAAAACGATGGCATTGCCTGCGTTGATGGTGGTGACGGTTGCAGTGGATTCATTGTGGGTCGAAGAGTTGCCTTGACCTTGTGCAGTGATTTCACCGCCGATGCCTTTGTTGGTGCTGATGCCGACAGAAACGACTAAACCGCCGCCGTTTTGTTTTACATCGGATTTCGCGCCGCTGTGTGCCGCTGCATGGGTAACGTTTTTGGCAGATTCAACCACATTGCCAGTCGCATTAATCACGGTACCTTCTTGATTAATATTGCCGTTTGCAGTGATGGTAGTGTTGCCACCGGTGTTGATGTTGGATACATGGGATGTATTCGTTACGGTAGTTGCATCTGTTTTGGTGCTGGTAATGCCGACAGACAAGCCGATGCCTGCAACGTTATTTTTTCCGTATGCAGTAGCAGATACGCCCAAATCCGTTACGCGGCCGGATTCGGTCACAGTGTTGCTGCCTTTGGAGGCAACAACATTGACGTCATTTGCTGCGGAAATGTTGACGGATTCTTCGCCGTTGACTTGGCTACCGCTGACGGTAACGTTTGAGTTGGAAGACAACTGGGTGTTTTTACCGGTCAAAATGCTGCCACTCAGGCCGACAGAATGGGTGTCGGTGTGGGTATCGGTGAATTTGATACCGGCTTTGGCAGTCACGCTGCCGTTTTCTTTATTGGTTTCAGTACCGGAGTAGCCTTTGATGGAATACTCGTTGACCTGTTTGTTTTCTACTGCTTTGGCAGCATCGATGGTCAAATCGCCTGCGGAAGACAGTTGCAGTTTTTGTGCCGCAAACAATGCAGAACCGATTACATTGATGTCCTTGTTGGAAACAACGGTCAGGTCGGCATTGGAAACCAGGGTTGAACCGGTTACTTTTTCAATGCTGCTGTTGCTGCTGGTTTTGGAGGTCGTGATATTGAAAATCGTACCTTTACGCGCGCTTTGTGAGGAAGTGTCGGTGCTGGTGGCGTTTTTAATATCAACATTGCCTGCTTTGGAGCTGACGAATGTACCGGCTTGGCCTTCAACGGTACTGCCGTAAACGTTGACACCGTTTTTTGCACCCAAGACTACGTTTGAGTTGGCAGTAATGCTGCTGCCGTGCAGGTTTTCGGTACGGTTGTTTTGAACTTGGCTTTCACCGCCGAACAGGCCGCCCCAGTATTTTTTCTGGTCGTCGAGGCTGTTGGTATTAGTGGTGGTTTGAGTGCCCAAGTTGATCTTGTTGACATCGGTAACGACATTGCCGTTTGCCGCAATGCTTGCGCCGTAAGTGCTCAAATCGCCTTCGGAAATCAAACCGATATCACCGGCTGCGGAGATTTTGGTTTGATGGGCGGTAGAGTTTTTGGAAGATTTTGTTGCGATACCGGTTTTCAGGGCGGCGGTTTCATTTTTGAAGCTGACATAAGTCGAGCTGCTGTCGGTTTCGCTGTTGCTGCTCAATACGATGCCTTGTTGGGCGGCAATGCGAGCATCAGCAGCCGAGTTCAGTTCGGTCGCATCCAATTGGACTTTGCCTGTGGTGGCAATATTGACAGAACCGGCATTGATTTTGGTTTGATGCAGGCTTTCATCAGTAGAGGAGCTCAGGTTGTTGTTGTACCAAAGGCCTTTGCTTTGAGTGTGGTCGGATTCTGTACGGTTGGTTGTTTTGACCGCGTTAGAATTGATGTTACCCGTGGCAGATGCAGTCAGCGCACCGGCATTGATGTTGGCCGCGCTCAGGTTGAGGCTGCCGCTATTGTTCAAAGTCAATGACTCGGATGCATTGATATTGCTGGCGGTAAAGGTTTCCGTTTTGTTGCGGTCCGAGCGGAAGTGCTGAACATTTTTCGCCTCTTTGCCACTGGAAGATTTGTTGGCTGAATGGCTAGTAACCGTGCCTTTGATGTCGGTATCGCGGGCAAACAGTTCCATTTGTGCGCCGGTCAGATTGGCGGACTGGAGGCTCAGATTGCCTTTGCTGTCGATATTCAGGTAGCGGGTACCGGTAATGGTGGCATTTTGAATGTTTTGTTTGGCGCGTTTGTCGGTCGCGTGGATGCGGATGGTACCGGCGCGCATGCTGCCGAAGATATGGCCGTCAAGAACCGGCGCATTTGAAGCAGCGTCCAAGGCTTCGATTTGTGCAGTTTTGTAGTCGAAGTTGCTTTTGCCTGAAGAAACGTTGATGGCGTCGGCGGCATTGACGTTGGCTGATTTGCCGACCACAACTTGCGGCGCGAGCAGGTCAACCACGCGGTTGCCGCTCAAATTGCCGTTTACTTGCAGCTGTTTGCCATTGTCGCTGATATGGAAAGATTTCAACGCGCCGTCTGAAACGGTTGGCGTACCGACAACCAAGGATGCGCGGTTGGCATTCAGGATGCTGCCGCCGTTGTGGGTAATGCCGTTAGGGTTTGCCAAAACATAGTCTGCGGCAATACCGAAGATCTCTTGTTGACCCAAAATCAGGGAAGGGTTTTTGCTGACCACTTCATTCAAGATCACAGATGCGGCCTGACCTTGGAAGTTTTTGTTGGCAGACAGGTTTCCGGCCAGTTGGGATTTACCGGCGGACAGGGCGTTATTCAAAACGGCGCCGTGTTGGGAAACGTTGTACTTGTTGTATTGGTTGTGAGAAAGACCTTGGGCCGTCGGTGCGGCAATGTTGACGATGTCGACATTGTTCTGCTGCTGTACCGAAGTTTGGCCGATGGCTTCGATATTGGCCGCTACCGCTGCATTTCCCAGGAATGCAAAGCACACGGCGACAGTTACTTTGCCGGAAGCTGAGAGCTTAGGCTGATATAAAGTGTCGATTTTCATGGATTTTAATCCTTATTTATCGTGATGGAGATTGAATCAGAAATCCCATATTGGGTATGGGATTTCTGTTGAGGAAATTTTTGAATGTATTAACATTGTTATAAATTTTTTTACAATCATACCACTAGTACGGTCTTGTGTGCACTATTTCAAATGCAAATATAAACCGATCATCTCATTGATATTAATGGAAAATTAATAACGTTAAGATGGGCGGTTTATATATTGGATAAAAGGATATATATTTACATAACTTTAAAATGGAATGCGCAAAGAAACAGTCACATGATCCTGTTTTTCGCTATTTGATTGGTTGGGCATGCGTGCAAACCCTTTGCCGTAATCGGCAGAAAGCTGCCATTTGTCCGCCTTGCCCAAATTCAAACCTGCCACTAAGCCCATGGCGCTTTGCGAACCTTCGTGATGATTTTTGGCAACGCCGATGTCTGCGCCCAGATAAGGTTCGATATAGATGCCGTGAGGCGTATTGCGGCGGAAATAAACGGTATTGCTTAACAAGACTGCGCTGTTTGCGCTCAAAGAAGTCGAACGGAAACCGCGTACATTTTGATAACCGACGATGTCCATTTCTTTGGCGGCAAACAAATCATGCGGGCTATATTGGGCATCGATTTGGTGATGGTTCCGCACGATCCATTTGCCCAATGGGCGGTTTTGAATCAAATTGCTTTGCAAGGATACAGAGGTATAGCGTTTGTCGAACGGTGTGTGTTCGGTATTTTTCGCAAACCCTTGTTCCACGCCGATATTGTTGAGCCAAATGCCGTTTGGCAGGATGGCCGTGTGCGACAGGCCGACTTGTGCCGAATAGATTTCCGGGCTTTGCAATTCCAGTTTGCTGTCGGCAAATTTTGCAGTCTGTTTCACATAATCGATGCCGGCATAGGCGGAGGCAATGTGTTTTTGACTGCGTGAGAATACTCGGTCTGCTTTGATTCCTGCCGCTTTGGATTGGGAGCGGTAGGCGTAGCGCGTTACGCTGGGTGTTAGGATGCTTTGCGATTGCGACGCGGCAGCGTAAGTGCTGAATGTCCATGCGCCATAAGGAACTTGGTAGAACAGGCTGCCGCCGCGACTGTAATGGCTGTCGTGGTTGTTTAGATTGGTGTAGCCGTTTAGATAAAGGGAGTCGCTCAATCCCAACGGGCTGCCAATATTCAGGCTGCCGCGCAGCGTCTTGGTATTGGGTTTGCTGCCTTTATTGTCGATGGTAATGCTGCCGCCCCAATGTTTTTCGGCATCGTTGTTGAGTTGGATGGAGGCGGTGCCGTCATCATGCGGATAAACATCGATGCTGACGTTGTTGCCGGCAACATGGTTTGCCTGTTCGATACCTTGGTCGAGGTATTGGATGTTTAGCGGTTTGCCTTGATGATTGGGGAAGAGGGTGTCGACGTTAACTGTACGGGAGCCGCCGGTAATCTCACGGATTTTGCCTTCGATGACTGCTAATTTCAGGATGCGTTCAGGCGTGGTTTCAAATTTGATTTGCGTGTGCGGATAGCCTTGAGCGATATATTCGGCAACGATATCCCGGTTCAGTTGGTTGATGTTGTTTTGATTGATGCATTTTGGGAGCTTGGCTTCAATCTTTTTGGAATCGATGAGCGTAATGCCGGAAAGTTCGATACCGGTGTAATCCAAACATTCGGTATTGTTTTCAGACGGCACCTCTTGTGCAACCGCGTCGTTATCTTGTTTTTTCTGTAAATCCCATGCCGACTGCTCGCGTTTTTGGATTTCAACCGAATGAATCTGGTCGAGATTGTCGCGGAAGTCTTTGTCGAATTGGTTGGATACGTTTTTATCGATTTGATCAGGCGGATTTGGCGTATTGGCCGCATAGGCGTTCAGAGCGGAGAGAATCAATACGGGCAGGGGAAGGAGGCGGGATTTATACATGGTGTCGTAATTTTATAGGGATAATAATCGGGTTTATTTTATCGAAAATAGCTGTCTGGGGCGTATCAGTTTTTATCGTTGTCTGCAATCAGGGTTTATGAAGCAATAATGGAATCAATTTCTATGATGATACCATAAAAATATTAATGGGATTTGAATAACAAAAACCTGCCTTTGAAAAGGCAGGTTTTTTCAGACGGCCTTTGAGCCGTTAAAGATTTTGCAAACGTTCGACAGAAGGTGCGTAGTAGTAAGCACCTGATACGGCTTTAGACAAATATTTCAGCAGTAAGTCGGTTTTGCCGTCTGCATCGCCGAACATATTGAGCAGTTGAACTTCAATATTGTGCAGCGTGTTGCAATAGGAAGTGAACATCAGACCGTGTTCGCCACTGATTTTGCCGAAGGGCAGGCTGCGGCGGACGATTTCCAGGCTAACACCGTTTTCTTTGACATTGACGCGGCCGAGATGGGAGTCGGGCAGGCGCACGTCTTTGCTGAATTCGTCATTGGTTTCTTTGCTGCGGCCCACGCTGGCTTCTTGTTCGGCAGTAGAAACAGCATCCCATTTTTTCAAATCGTGCAGGTATTTTTGCAGCAAAACATAGCTGCCGCCGGCATCCGGCTTGCCTTCTGGAATGATGGCAACATTGCGCACATTGTCATCGCCCTGCGGATTTTCCGTGCCATCGACAAAACCGTCCAAACCGCGGTCTTCATACAGGCGCAGGCCGTGTTCTTCAGTAGCTACGCGGATGCTGTCTCCGAATGCGCTTAATACGGATTGTGCCAAGGCATAGGCGGCTTTTTGCTCGGTAGCTTGGATGTGGATATAGAGGTCGTGTTGGGTGGAAGGTGCAAGGCCGTTGCCCAATTCAGGGAAAGGTTTGATTTCGCTGCCTTCTTCAGTATGGCCGAACGATTGCCATGCGCGGCTGCCGAAGGCAATGGTCAAACCTAAAATATCATTTGGAAAACGGGTTTTCAGTTTGGCCAAGGATTCCAAAGAAAGGCGGCAGGCAGATTTGATGTCTTCGTTGCGGCCGTCTGAAATATCTGCTTCGATAAAAATACCGGCTTGTGCGTGATCAGGAATAATGGCTGATTGGGGATGGCTCATGATGATTCCTTTCAAAATATTATGGGTTTTTACGCGGTGGATTATACACTGAAAGTTTCAGACGGCCTAAAATCTGCCTTTTGATTTTTCAGGGCGGAAAGGCATGTTTGGCAAGATGTTTTTTGTGAGCGTCATTCTGTTGCAAGTGTTTACATTCGGGCTTGGGCGTTCGCTGCAATGGCTGTTTGCGCCTTGGATCGGCAAAGTCGGCAGGCGTTGGCTGATGGGTATTTCCTATTTCATTACAAACGGCTTGCTGGTCGGCTTGCTGCTGGAGTTGGGGCATATGATGTTCCGCGTGGTGGCGTTTTGGATGGTAATCTTGCTGTTTGTGATGTATGCCGCGTTGGCGACATTTATCCTGTATCTTTTGCTGCGCCGTTTTGTGGCGCGCCAACCGCTTTCTCGAAGCCTGCGTTTGTTTGCGCCTTTGTTTGTGATCGGTTTGCTCGGTTTGGGGATGTATAACGCCTATACGCCCGTTGTCCGCCATCAGACTGTATTCATCAATAAGAAAATGGATAAACCGCTGCGTATCGGCGTGGCCAGCGATTTGCACTTGGGGATTTTGTTCGGCGCGCGTCAATTGGACAAGCTGACGGACATTATGAAGCGGGAACAAGTCGATATGGTGTTGCTGCCGGGGGATTTGATGGACGATACCGTTGATGCGTACCTGAAAGAAAACATGAAACCGCATTTACAGAAGCTGACTGTGCCGATGGGCGTTTACGCCACTTTGGGCAATCATGATTGGTTCCGTGATCAGAAACGCATCAAACATGAATTGGAAGCGGCAGGTTTGACGGTTTTGGCCAATCAGGTTTTGGAAGTGAATGGTGTGTTGCTGGTGGGGCGGAGCGATGATTTGGATCACAAACGCCCCAGTGCGGAGCAGCTTTTGGAAGGTCAAAATACCCAATTACCGGTTTTGCTGATGGACCACCGTCCTACTTCAATTGAAACCCATGCCCGGCTGCCGATTGATGTGCAGGTTTCCGGCCATGTCCACAACGGCCAAGTCGCACCCGCCAACCTTATCGTCCGTACGCTTTATCGTCTTGCTTACGGCTACGAGGCAATCGGCAACGGCCATTTCTTCACCACTTCGGGCTACGGCTTCTGGGGCATTCCCCTGCGTTTGGGTTCGCAATCAGAAGTGTGGGTGATTGACATCAAGTCAAAGCATTGAAATAGAAATATAAACTTCAGGCCGTCTGAATTTCAGACGGCCTTTTTTATGAAAATTGGGAAAAAATATTGAAATTGGATTATAATCGATGTAAATAAAATCAGCCACCGATATGAGTGGCATCATAACTAGGGAACTCACTATGGGCATTATCAGTCTTGCACTTATCTTCGTATCAATCGCCGCCGTCTTATTGTATTTCAAACAACAGTTGAAAGACCGCAAAAAAGACTGTCGCGAATCCTTTGTCTCTTTGCGCATTGCGCTCGACTGCCGACATCATGCCGTCCGTCATGTATTGGATGCATACAGCAAACACCTGCAAGAGCAGGGCATTGCATCGGATCAAAACGTTCAGCAGATGTGTGCCGAAGTTGAAACCGCATTGGCGCAAACTGCCAAAACATTTTCCGAATCCAAAATCAAACATCTGTGCGAAACCGAAACAGCATTGAATCATGCGCTGAAAAAATTACAAACCGCCGTCAACAGCCTGTTGAAACAACATCCTGATGAGAAATTGGCCGGTTTGATGGAAATGCTGGATGCCGCAGAAGCAGAAGTCGCATCGGCACGCCGCACTTACAACCGCAGAGCCGGAAGCTACAACCACCATTTAAACAAATTGCCCAACCGCCTTGTCGCCAAGCCATTAGGCTTTGACAAGCAGGCAAGATTGGTTCGTTTTACAGAAAATCAAACGCAACGAATAAGCAGCAATATATTGGCTTAAAAATAAAGCAGTTTATTGAATAAGCCATAAATAAAAGGCCGTCTGAAATATGAATTTCAGACGGCCTTTTGTGTACTGTTAATGAAAAGCACTTAGGCTTTTGCCAATTTATTGGGCAAAGCGGATCAGGCTGTCGGCAAGCTTATCGGCTGCAGTTTCATAGCCTTGTGCGGAGAAGTGAACGCCGTCTTTGGCTGCCAAGCCTTGAGCCATCCAGTTTTTCATGCTGCATGCTCCGCCCATTGCATCTTGCCAGGACCAGAACATGATTTTTTCGTCACGGGCGATGCGTTGCTGCATTTGTTGTACTTCGCTGAGCAAGACAGGGCGGTTGCCGCAGCTGCCGTAGGCGGTTTTCAAAGATTCCGGCGCACCGAGGATCAGGATGCCTGCGTTGGGTAGGGTGTTTTTGATTTGACGGATGTAGTTGCGCCATGTCCGCTCGGTAGAGGAAATATCGAGGTTGCCGGAAAAGGCTTCGTTGGTACCGTAGGCAAGAATGATTAAATCGGCTTTGGTTTGTGCCAAATCTTCCCACATGCCCGGCCGCCATTTTGACCATTGGGACAATTGCGCGCCGTTGATGCCCATGGCGGAAACGGTTACGCCGCGTCCGGGGCGTTCGATATTAATGAAACTGATTTGCCAAGGCATGCTGCTGCTGAGGGTTATCGGCAGGGATGCGTTGGTATGCAACAGTTGCCAGCCGTTTTGTTTGGCCGGGATTTCGCGGCCGTTGACAATCAGGGTTTGCTCGGACCAAACCGGTTTACCGAAAATGGAGATTTGTTGCATGTCCATGTTGCCGTCGGCCGCGCTTAAGGTAACGCTGCCACCATCGGCGCGTGCTTCAATGCCGCCGAAAGAGAAATCGCTGTGTGATTTGCGGCTGCTGATGGTGTTCCAACCGCTGCCGCTGTAACGGACGGTTGCCATGCGCTGGCCTTTGACGGTGTTGGGATAAACCCAACCGATGCCGCCGTTGCCCCATTGTTGTTGTAAACGGCGGCGCAGGCGGTCGGTGAAATAGTCGCCGGCGGTGTGTGAGTCGCCAACTTGGATAATGCGGAACTTGCCGTCTGAAGTATTGTTGAGCTGTTGCAGTTTGTTCAGCCAGGCAGGGCGGTTGGAGCCGTAGTTGCTTAATAGGCCGTCATCGGCGGCACAGGCGGTCATAGGGAGTGCAAGAAGCGTGAGGAGTAAGGTTTTATTCAATTTCATGGTTGTGTATCGTGTGTAAAATTAATTTTTTCCATAATTTTTTCGGCCAGTAGTTTTTGGCCTTCTGCGGAAAAGTGGATGCCGTCCTTGCTGCGGTAACGGATGATTTTTCCGTTGACTTTGACGGAGTCGGCATATTCTTCTGCGCCATTGCTCAACAGTTTGTCGGTCGGCAGCCAGATGGCTTGAGGCGACACTGTGCCTGACAGGATTTTGTCGAGGTAGCGCATCTGTTCGTTGAGCTTGGCTTTTTTCATGTAAGGAATGCCCAGCCAAATGACTTGGACATCATGTGCGGAGGCTGCATCAAGAATACGGCGGACGCGGCTGAGGTATTCCGCTTCCCATTCTGGGGAGGCGAACTTCAGGTATTTTTTACCCATCGGGAAATCCCAAGGGTCGTTGGGGCCTAAGAATACAACCAAAACGCGGATGTCGGGTTCTTTTTGCAAAGTTTGTTCGATGGTTTTCGGCCAGTCGAAGAAGTTGGGGTAGGACAAGCCGGTGCTTTGTTTGCTGAGGTTGATCGATTGTACGCCATATTCTTGCTTGAGGTGTTTTTGTACGAAAGGTGCAACGCCCTGCATCAGCGAGTCGCCGGCAAAGAAAACTTTGTTGCCTTTTTTCAATACAACCTGCGTTGCCGACTGATCAGCCTGATTGCTTGGCTCGCTGGCGGCGGTATCCGTATTGTTAGCAGCATCAGAAGCGGCAGTCTCTTTTTGATTGTCCGATACTTCAATGTCTTCCGTATTTTCAGACGGCCCTGTTGTTTCAATGCCAGAGTCTTCCGAAGCTAAAGCGTCTTCTGCTTCCAGCGAAGCTTTCAGGCCGTCTGAAAATTCGTAGGCTTTTTGTTGCCAATCCGCACCGATACGCCACCAAGCGTATTCGGATAAAGGCTCAAGCGGACTGTTCTCATGATAGGTCTGCTGCCAATAGGCATTGATGGAGTTTTGGGCAAACCACGTCAGCACAACTGCACTGAGCAGAATCGAAACAAACAGGGAGATAAAGCGTTTCATGTTCTGCTCCTTAGAAGTTGGCGTAAATAAAGCCGGGAATGCCGGACGGGGCGAAGACGATAATCAGGGCGAGGATCAGCGTGATGGGGATGAACCACAGCCATGCAGGCAGTTTGTCCAAGCCTTTTACCGATGCTTCAAATAAGCGAAGCAAATACGGGTACAGCAAAAGCATCATCGCAAATGCACCCAGCAACATAAGGTCGGTCGGCAGAGGCGCGTTCCAACCTTTATCATTGGCAAATAAGGCGCTGAACAGCATTTCCGTATCGGCAAGCGTTGCGCTGTTGAACACGACGAAAGCGAAACAAACGAAATGGAAGGTAAACAGCCAGGCGAGCGGTTTGCCGATTTTCAGACGGCCTAAGGCATTGCGGCCGACGATTTTGTCGCCGCAGTTAAGGAATACCAAAGCCGCACCGTGCAGCGCGCCCCAAATCAAAAAGCTCCAGCCGTAGCCATGCCAAATGCCGGAAAGCAACATGGCAATCATCAGATTGAGCTGGGTGCGTCCGAAGCCTTTTTTGCTGCCGCCCAAAGGGATATAGATATAGTCGCGAATCCAAGTGGACAGGCTGATGTGCCATCTGTCCCAGAAGTCGCGGATGTTGATGGCGCGAAGCGGCGCGGCAAAGTTTTTCGGCAACTGGAAGCCGAGCAGCATGGCCAAACCGATGACCAAATCCGAATAGCCGGAAAAGTCGAAAAAGAGTTGGAAGGTATAGCCATAAATCGCAGACAACACGCCCCAGCCGTCGAACTGGGCCGGATTTTCAAAAACAGGCGATACCCAGCCTTCTGCCAATACGCCGGCAAGCCACCATTTTTTGGCAATGCCCAATACAATCAGGCCGACCGCCAACGCCGGGTAAATCAGCTGGCGTGTCTGTTTGGTGCGGATTTGCGCCAATGCGCCCGCTTGTTCTCCGTCTATGCTTTTAAAAGCGGCTGCACGGATAATCGGGCCGGATGTGATGGTGGGGAAGAAGCTCAGATGCAGTAGGAGCTCGTGCCATTCAAAACGGTCTCCTTTAGGCTCGCGGTAGCAATACACCAAGTAAGCCAGCGATTGGAAGGTGTAATAAGATAAGCCCAAGGGCAAAATAATGTCGATGATGGCGCTTTGCCCTGTATATTGCTGAATAATCGGGCGGAAAAAGTCGAAATATTTGAAGAAACACAAAACAGTCAATGCCGCCGAAATACCGCAACCCAGCCAAAATTTGCGGATATTCTCGTTTTCAGAAAACATCAGCACGCTGATCAGGTAAACCACAGACGAGTAAACCAAAATCAGCGCGGCAAAAATGGGGTCGATACGGTAAAGCCAGCCCAGCCCGGCAACCAAAAGTAAAACGTTTTGAACTTTCGGCAAACGTGCAAATGCCCAGTACAGCGGCAAAAATACGATAAAGAATACCGCAAACTCAATAGACAACAACGGCATGACAATTCCTTGATGTGTTTAAACTTTCAAACTTTTCGATTGATTGTTATTTTTTAGCGTTAAGTTTGGCGCGGATGACTTCGACTACCGCGGGTAAAATCGAAATCACGATGATTGCCGCCATGACTAAGCCCAAATTGTTTTTGACGACGGGGATGTTGGCGAAGAAGTAGCCTGCATAGGAAAACGACAATACCCACAACACCGCGCCGATAATGTTGTAACGGATAAACGTCGCGTAGTGCATATCGCCCATACCGGCGACAAATGGCGCAAACGTCCGCACAATCGGCACAAAGCGCGCAATGATGATGGTTTTGCCGCCATGTTTTTCATAGAACGCATGGGTTTTTTCCAAATACGAACGGCGGAAAATTTTGGAATCCGGATTGGCAAACAGTTTTTGTCCAAAATACTTGCCAATCATAAAGTTGGCCGCATCGCCTAAAATGGCGGCCGCCAAGAGCAGCAATACCATGACGTGGATGTTCATGCCGCCGATGGCCGCAATACCGCCGGCGGCAAAAAGCAGCGAGTCGCCGGGTAAAAATGGCGTTACGACCAAACCAGTTTCGCAGAAAATCACAACAAACAAAATCGCGTAAATCCACGGGCCGTATTGGGCGGAGAGGTGGACAAGGTGTTGGTCGATATGGAGGATGAAATCGATAATGGTAGAAATCACTAGGGTTCCCAAATAAAAAGGCCGTCTGAAAAAGAACAGACAAATGTTTCGGCGAGAAGTTCGACATTGTAAAACCAAAGCGGAATAAAACCAATGCCGTAAGCTGTTTAGAAGTGCAGATATGTTGCAGGTATAGGCTTCAGACGGCCTTTATCCTTGATGGTGAACCGCAAAACAACGTAAAATAAAGCCGATTTCAACCTAACCGGTGCGCCTTTGTGAACCAGCTCATCTTCGATTTTGCCAGCCATGATTATCCCGGCTTCGACAAATTTCTGGGAACAGAAAATGCCGAGCTGGTGTATGTGTTGCAGCACAAACATGGGCAATTTATCTATGTTTGGGGAGAAGAGGGCGCAGGCAAAAGCCATCTCTTGCAGGCATGGGTCGCCCAGGCGCTCGATGCCGGACGAAATGCCCTCTATATTGACGCCGCCGCCACGCCGCTGACAGAAGCTGCGCTGGATGCGGAATATCTTGCCATTGACCAAATCGAAAAGCTCAATAATGAAGAACAGGCTTTACTGTTTGCCATCTTCAACCGCTTCCGCAACAGCGGCAAAGGCTTTTTGCTTTTGAGTTCCGAATATACGCCGCAGCAGCTCGTTATCCGAGAAGACCTGCGCACACGCATGGCGTATTGCTTGGTTTACGAAGTCAAACCGTTGACCGACCGGGAAAAAATCGATGCGCTCGTCAGCATGGCGGCTGCCCGTCAGGTAACCATCGACCCGGAAATCTTCGAATACCTGCTGAACCATTGGCGGCGCGATATGGACAGTCTGATACAAATGCTCGATACCCTCGACAACTACGCCGTTATGATGGGTAAGCGCATTACTTTACCGCTTTTGCGCCAGCTTTTAAAACAACAGGAAACCCAATGAAAAACCTTGCCATTTTCGATCTCGACAATACCTTGATCAATACCGATTCGGATCACTCCTGGCCGCAATACCTGATTAAAAAAGGCATAGTCGATGCGGCTGAAACCGAGGCGCAAAATGAAAAGTTTTACCAAGACTATCAAAACGGTTGTCTTGATATTGATGCCTTTCTTAAATTCCATCTCGCGCCTTTGGCCCGTTTCAGCAAGGAAGAATTGGCTGAGTTTCATCGCGAGTTTATGGCCGAATATATTGTTCCGCATATTTCTCTGATGCAGCGTATGTTGGTGCAAAGCCATCAAATGGCAGGCGACGAAATGTTGGTTATTTCTTCGACCAATGAATTTATCATTACTCCAATCTGCCATCTTTTCGGTATTCACAACGTTATCGGCACACAGCTTGAAACCGGCGAAGACGGCCGATATACCGGCAACTATGTCGGTACGCCCAGCCTGAAAGAAGGCAAAATTACCCGATTGAACCAATGGCTTGCCGAGCGCGGCCAGACCTTTGAAAGCTACGGCAAGGTTTATTTTTATAGCGACTCCAAAAACGACTTGCCGCTGCTGCGTATCGTGGACGAACCTGTCGCCGTCAATCCGGATGCCGAGCTGGAAAAAGAAGCCAAAGCAAAAGGTTGGCCGATTTTGAATTTCAAATAACGACGAATCAGGCCGTCTGAAATATTTAACCTAACCACAACCCTAATAAGGACTAAAACATGAAAACGACTAAACTCCTCGCCTCAGCCCTGTTGTTTGCCACTGTATTCGGTACCGCACAAGCAGCCGATACCGAAACTCTGGAAGCCATGAAAGCGCAAAACGGCAGCGTTAAAACCGTTTTGATGGATGTTTTCACGACTCCTGCCGGCAACGTTGACCGCGTGAATATCATTCAATCCAGCGGCAATCCTGAAATGGACGAACGTGCAGTGAAAAGCGTTTCCAAATATCCTTATCCAAAACGCAAAACCGCATCTAAATATCAGCACACTGTTACTTTTGAAACCAATGTTGAAGTAATCAATAACTGATTCGGACGCAAGGCCGTCTGAAAAACAGAAGGCGTTTTGATTGGGAAATTCCCTGTCAAAACGCTGTTTTATTCTTTAAACAAGTATAACCAAAATTGCCGTAAAACCACACGCTCCGGTGCTATACTGAAACAAATAAACCGCTTCATCATACATCATGTCTCCCCGTCCAGTTACCATTACTTCCTACAATATGCACAAAGGCATGTCCGCACTCAACCGCAAAGTGCAAGTCAACCGCATGGCTGACGCGCTGGGTGCATTGGGTTCGGATGTTTTGTTTTTACAAGAAGTCCAAGGACAACATCTCAACAGAAGCCGCCGTACCGACTTTCCCGATGCACCGCATTACGACATCATCGGCGACAGCCTCGATTATCATCGCAGCTACGGCAAAAATGCCGTCTATCCCAAACGACACCACGGCAACGCCATTCTCAGCCGCCTGCCGCTGAAAACGGAAAACAACCTCAACATCAGCGTCAATAAACTCGAACAACGCGGCCTGTTGCATTGCGAAGTCGTGCCCGAAGGTTGGGAAGATCCGCTAGTATGTTTGTGCGTGCATCTCAATCTGCGCGAGCCGGACCGCCTCAAACAATACCGCGCCATCAGCGACTACGTTGGCCGATACATTCGTCCGGAAAGCCCGTTGATTATCGCCGGCGATTTCAATGACTGGCGGCAGAAATCAGCGCGTGAGCTGGGTAGGGCATTAGATTTGAACGAAGTATTCGTCGATAATACAGGCAAACGCCCCAAAACCTTCCCTTCGCGCCTGCCCATCCTCAGCCTCGACCGCATTTATACGCGCAATCTTGATGTCATCGATTCTGAAATTCACAACAGTAAAGACTGGCAACATTTGTCAGATCATCTGCCCTTGAGTGTAACGGTTAGGCCTCATCGTAAAATGAATATGAAATCAGATAGAAAAATGTAAGGCTGAAATTTTTTAAAGCACTATTGGTGGTAATGTATTAAAAAGTTTTTTCACTCAGATATTTGAGACAAAAACAGGCCGTCTGAAAAGTTTCAGACGGCCTGTTTAAGTTTATAAAAAAGCGCAAACCTTTTTATATCAAAAGTTTGCGCTTTAAATCTGGTGGAGGCGGGGTCAACCGTACTTTGAGATTAACTCATTGATTTAAATGGAATCATATCTTTATATTCGGTAAAAGTTACCCCAAAAGTTACCCCAAAAATGTCAGGTAGGTGCATTTTTTTGCCACTATTTTTCTCTTTGTTAGATTGCCAGTTTAAGCCGTTTGGGTAGCAGGGCGAAAATATTTTGCGGCATTTCTGCCAAGCTGTAAACATGGTTGAATTGTAACACTGGAAATTATCCGCGCTTGTGGGGTGTTCTCTGCTTTCTTCTTCCAGCCGTCTGATATTGCCTCTCAGGCGGCTTTTGTTTGTATCGGCTCTGTCAGTCATGCGCCCAAACAAAAAAAGCGTATATACAGAAAAAAACGCAAAAATCGTTTGTTACCTTGTTACCAATGGCTGAAAGCCTTGCCATTCGTGGCTTTCGTGGTAACAAAACACATATTTTAACCTTGTTACCATTTGTTACCGCTCCTATTTTTTAAGCGTAACCATCTGAATATAAAAGGGTAACAAGTGGTAACAAATCGGTAACAAGTAAAGTTATGTTCATTTGTTACCGTTTTTTCTATGTTTTTATATTTATATTCATATAGTTATAAATGTTAAATTTTGTGGTAACAAAGGTAACAAGTGATTTTGTCTCGCGCATATGGTTTTATCTATTCGCGTGTCTTGGTCTTCTTTCCTTTTTATGGACTCCAAAAATTCAAGGGCTGCATTATTACGCGCGCGCGTATTGGTCTTGAAATTATTTATTCCTCTGCTTGCTTTTTTGGTAGATATGGCGGGAATAGGGCGTAATTGCGCTGTAAGCGTGTTTTGTTGACTTGGTATGGGTAGGTATAGGGCGGGGTGTGAATGGCTCTAATTTTTGATATTTAGGGGCTTCCTGTTGATTTTATGCTTTCTTGGTTGGTCTGCCTGAATGTTTAGACGTAAAAAAGCCCGCCTGTGTCGGTAATAGCGGGCTTGGTTGGGATTTTGGAATTAACCCCATGTAAATGATTAGTCGTCCAGTTCTATATTTGTAGCTAAAACATGAAACCAGCCGTTACCTTTCCGCTGGTGTTGATAGCCTCTGTTTTTGTGGTTATATTTCAACAATCCATTATCTGCCAACACACGGCATACTTTTGATTCATCGAAACTTTGGGCGATTTCATCGGCAAAGACACGGCGGATTACCCACAATTCCAATTTTTCCCCCTCCTGTTTCCTATATCCTGCATGATCTTTATTGGTGCTTTTATCGCTCCATTCCATAAACCGCGTGCCTAATGCGTGTTGGGCGATAAAATCCTCTGCCTGCTCAATAATTCGGCGGTCTTCGTGTTTTCCTGCTCCGTTGGCTTCCAGCCATTCATCAAAGCATTTTTTCACGCCTGCCATGCCTACACCTACGGGCAAGCCGGTAACAGGGGCGGCAAGTTCCAAAGCAGCGGCGGCAATCGCAAAGCGTTTTGCTACTCTTCGCGCCTGTCCTGATAATTCGGGAATGGTTGCCATAAATGCGGCCATGCGCTCCGTTGCCTGCTGTTTGGCTTGTTCTAGGTCGTCTAAAAGCTGTCGGATAAATAGTCTTCCTGCCGTTCCGTGATATTTTTCTGTTGATTGGGCGATATGTTCGCTCAACAATGCGCCATCTTCAAATCCGTGCAATGTGTCATAAATGCCGTATTGCGCGGCGGCTCTGATACTAGGCAAACGGGCGGCTTGTCCTGCGTTCCAATCGCCCTTATGGTGCTTCAAGATGGAATCAGGGGTCTTTTCGCCGGTGGAAAACATCATCACTTTCCAGCGGCTTAAAGCGCGGTTT
Organism: Neisseria sp. HMSC061H08; assembly: GCF_001836795.1. Taxonomy (NCBI): domain Bacteria; kingdom Pseudomonadati; phylum Pseudomonadota; class Betaproteobacteria; order Neisseriales; family Neisseriaceae; genus Neisseria; species Neisseria sp. HMSC061H08. The sequence continues at coordinate 251,328 of NZ_KV830556.1, forward strand.
CCGCCTTGTTTTGCGCCTTGCACTTTGTTGATCCCGTTCATAACGCTATAAACAGTATCGCCGATAACGTGCGGGCTTGCCTGTCCTATTTCGTCCAACACCAGCAAGCCATCATTACGGGCGGCGGCTGTGTTGGAAAAGCCTATTTTCGTACCGCTCCAAGACAACAGGCTGCCTGATGGTTTGCCCCATACGCTCAAAGCTACTTTTGCGGCTGTGGTTTTACCGTCTGAAGAATCGCCCATCAAGTGGAAGCCCCCCGATTCTTCGTTTAACAGGGAAAGTAACGGGGCGGCAAATGAAGCTCCCAAAGCAAGGCATAAACGGCTATTTCTTACTGCATATCGGGCTATATTTTGCTGCCAGTCGGTAAGCTCTCCGTTTGGCTGATATGCCTTTGCTTGGCTGGTGTCGCCGTTGTAGATAATGGCGGGGTCTTTGTCGGTCGCTGTGATGGTTTCCCCGCTAGGCATAATGTAGCTGTCTTCGTGCCAGCCTGCGCGGTCGGTAATGGTAAAGGCCGCCTGGCTTCCCTCTTTCTGCAAATAGTCTGCCAGTCTTTCCCTTTTTGCCCGCCCGCTCATGATGACTAGGCCGAAATTCTGCAAACGCTGCCAGCCTTGAACTGTGCCGATTTCTGCTTGTGGTAGGGCGGTGGTCTTTTGTTGGCGTGTGATTTTGTCTTTAAACTTGATAATCCGATAATACGCGCCATCATTGTCTTGCCCCGTGCCTATAATGTCGATAGGGTCGGAAAGCAATAGCGGCTCTGCTTCGACAATATCGCCGTCTTTGTCGGTTCTAACGTTTATCCACCATACGCCCCGATTATTGGTGTCAAAGCGAGGGTGTGGACGGAATGACTCGATATTTTCAAGGTTGTAATCGTTGGTACTTTCCTGCTTCGCTGTTTCGGTATTTTTCATGCTGTCTGTCCTCCGAAATGGTTGTCTGATTGCTTCTTCTCGTTCAGTTCGTCTAGTGCGTCATAGCCGGGCGTTTTGCTTCTCCATACTTTCGCCATGATTCCCTGCTTAAAGGCTCGCATTGCCAAGTCATAAGCGGCTCTGTAACCAACAGGGCGGGGCGTGTCGTTATCGGCAATAATCGCAATTTCTTTTATACCGTTCGGAAAGTGAAAATTTGCCATGCTGTTTGCGCTCAAGGCCGCGTATAAGCCCCAATCGTAAGCCTTGCACAATTCGCGGGCGGCAAGGGCGGTTTCTATGCCCTCTGCAATGACAAGACGGCCATTTTCAGGAATCGGGAACAAGTGGACGGCTTGCCCCGATATGCTGCCTTGCTTACGGTTTCGCATTTTCTTGGCCGGTAATGTTTCGCCCGTTTCAGGGTCTTTGATTTCCAGTTTCTGATAGCGCGGGGCGTGTAGTCCGTCCTCTCCGCATGGCTTGTCATAGCCCGCCTGCAAATAGGTCAGGTGCAAGCCTTGTAACTCCTCGTCCATATCGCGGATAGCGCAAACCATACACGGGAAACTACCAAGCAAAAGCGGCTTATCCGCTCCCGTTGCCCAATAGTCTTTTTCAGGTAGGAAACGGACGTTTTCGGGTAAATGCGCCATCTCCAAACCGCGTGATTTCAAATACTGGATAACAGGGGAATCGGGGCGGATAGGTTCTGTGCTTCTCCACAATTCGGCCAGTTTCTCGATTTGGTCTTTTTCGGGGCATGGTTGCTCTTGTGGGCGTGTTGACGGTATCGGCAAGGGGTCTGCATTGTCCATGCCTAAAACGCCTGAAACCTGCTTTAAAGCCGTCTGAAAGTCGCATTGCAAATAGTGCATTACCAAGCCGAAACCATCGCCCGCACCGTTGTTGTAATGGCTGCAAATGAATGTGCCGTTTCCGTCCTTGTCGTCATATCTGAAACGGTCTTTCCCTCCACACGCGGGGCAGGGCTGGTGTTTGTTTTTCAGGTATCGCGGGTCTATGCCGATAGCGGCGTGGATTTCCGGCCAGCGGTATTGCGCGGCCGCTCTGATTTCTTTGTATGTTGGTTTCATTTTCCTACCTCCTCGAATCTGTCCATAGCTTCGCGGGCTATGACTGATACAGTATGAATCGCCTCTTTTTGGCTTGATCCGTCATTCACAATCAGCAAGATAGTGCTTACAACGTCCACCGCTGCGATTGCCTTTTCTTTGCTGTTTAGTTGGTTTGCCAGTTTATCCATGATGGTTTTCATTGCTCTGCCTCCTCTGATATTGGCTCTAAAACAATTCCGGCGGTCGGGTCTGTTTCCCATATCGCGGGCGTTTCCTGCTCTAGTTGCTCCGTGTCAGCGTGGGCGGGCTGGTTACAGGCTCGGACTACCAAAGCCAAAAGCAACACCCAAAACACCAGCAAAGCGCGGTTTAAATACCGGCGAAAACGGTCGGATTTATTGGTCTGTTTCATGGTTTTATCCTTTGCTCTGCCTCCAGTGTTTCAAAACATGAATCTAATAAAATCAATAGGTTATAAAAACACTAGGGTGAAGTTTGCCCTATGCCGTCTGAAATAGGCGGCATAAAGGCGGGTAGATGTCAGGGAATAGGTGGGCTTAACCGGCGTGGGTTACGCTGTAAGAAGCCCATTCTTTCAGGCCGTCTGAAAGCCCAAGCAGGGCGGAAACCTGATTTACAGATTCCGTAAAGCTGTAACCAAACACCAACGTCAGCAGGTCAAAACCGCTGCCGCCTTTGGGGGGGCATTGGTTGCAGATGTAGCCGCCGCCGTCTGAATCGTCAGGGCGCGGGGTGGGGTCGGTTTTGAATATATCCCTCAAGCTCGGATGACAAACCGAAAGATTCCAAGTTTTCCGCATGGGGGACTAGGGTTTGAATGACTGTGGCAAGGCGTGCCGTGCTTATGATCGCACTTATGGGGGCGTTGTGGACGGGATGGGCGGCCATGTTGTCGCAAATGGTGTCGATGATTGCGCCCGTATTGGCGATAAATTCGCCGCCGTAGTACAGCGCGTCCATAATGCGGTTTGCCAGCTCTAAAGGGATGGTTACCGTTTGGGATTGATTTTGAATGGTTTGGATTTGGGTAGAATTTGAAGATTTCATGAGATGTTACCTTTCTGTTTGGCTAATACCGCCTTTCCGTTCCTACACGGTGGGGCGGCGGGCAAAGGGCAAGGGTAGGAAACTGGCAAACAGTACCAGCGGGCGTATGCCCTCCTTGCCCCCGCCCACCATGAAAGGTAAAGCTAGGGGATAGATACAAAAAAAACCGCTAGGCGGCTTTGTATCTGCCTGTTTGTTTCAGCTTCCTACGGCTGACCTGCTATTGAACAGGTTTGATAATCTTGCCGTTTTGCTTGGTGTTTGTAAATACTTTTCAGACGGTATTTTTATAAGCGCCTGATTCTGCTTTTAATTAAAAGGATTTATGCCTCGTCTAGCACGTTTTACAGGCGCGCTTGGCGTTATGACTTGCTCCTTTCCGACACCAGCAAAGAAAACCGCCCGCGTTTCACGGTCTCCCCGAATTGGTTTTGCACTTCTTCCATCACGGTTATGATTTCATGCCCCGCTCTGCGAAGCTCCATAATGCGCGTGTTATAGCCAAGTATGCCCATCTGTGTCAGCTCCCATGATGTAACGCTCCCTTTTCTCAATCGGTTTAAAATGCGCTCTCTTTGGCTTGGCGTTTTGGGCTTGTTATTGATACAATCAAATTTCATAATCTACTCTTCTTTCTGCCGTCTGAATGTCCGTTCAGGCGGTTTTATTTTTCAAAAATTAGGTCTTGAGTTACAATCGCGCGCGCGGGCGCGTACTGTTACGAAAACTCCTGTTCTCCTTTCATTAGCTTGCCTGTTCTGTAAGCCATTTCTTCACTTCTCCTGCTACATAAAAGCGGCTGCGTGTGCCTGTGATTTGGCGTGATTGTGGGAATTGTCCTGCTGCCTCCAGTCGTCTAATTTGGCTGCTGCTCAAGCGAGTGATTCCGCGCCGTCCTTTCGCTTGGCTGGTCTCAAGTTCTGCAATAGTTAATTGCGCGGTATCAGGTAAGTTGTCGATATTGATAATGTGCATTTATTGCCTCCGTTTGGCTAATCACGCCTGCGGGTTGCTGGCGTTTCGATAGGCACAAATATAGCCGCCTCAATGGGCGGCTGTTTAGGCAGTAGCGTGTTGATTTCATGAAATAGCGTGTTGATTTCATGAAGTCAGCTAGTTGATTTCATGTTTTGCTCAAATTTTTTTATCCACTCTACAACCGTTCTTTCTGTTGGAACATCAGGGGCGGGGATTTCACCGTTATTAATTTTACGGATAATCAGGCTGATTAATTCAGCTTTTCCTCCTCTTTGATTTAACTTTTCCTTTCTTTCCTCCAATAACTGATTTACGGCTGCTATCGTTCCTGCTTTTTCATAAGGGCTTTGCTTGGCTTTTCCTGCTCTTTTAGCGTTTTCCGAAATTGCATTTTCTTTTACTTCTTTTATAAGTTTCTTCAGTTCCTCATCTCTCTGACTGCTCATAAAATCATATTCAGCAATCCTTAAAATGTTCCATGCCCTCAATAAATCGCTCACTGCATTTTTTCTACGAAACTCTTTCCATTCTTGAAGAGGGATTGGAAAATCTATATCACTTGCTTCATCTTCAATAGTTTGTGGGTAAAACCCACTCATAGCATTTTCAAAATGCTTTAAAGCTAAAACTGCGACTAATTCAAACTCTTTTACATTTGGAAGCTCATCATCTTCATCATCTATCCCATATCTCTCAACATACCCTAGTAGTGCTTCATAATCCTCAGTGTTTTCCTCTGTTTCTAAGTATGATGTCTCTTGGATATATTCGATAGCTCGATGTGTTGGATAACAATTTACCTCTCCATCTGAATAATCCCACTCGAACAAATCATGCAGACTATCATCAAAGTGAAGGGCTTCTTTTAGTTCACGAATGGCTGTATCTTCTTCCTCTTGAAAATAATATTCGATGTTTTCATCAATCAATCTAATAGCATATTCAATTTGCTCATGCGTCCTGTTCTGCAACAATCGCTTTAACGCTGCTAACAGTCTGCTTGTAGCTGGTGCTGAAAAGCTACTAGCCTGCCAAGCCAAATTTTCTAATTCTTCCCATGTTCTCATTATGTTAGCCTTAAATTTCCCCGATAACTTGAAGCGGATATTTTCAGACGTATTTTTAGGCAATCGCCTCAATTCCCTTGTTCTTGACGATGGTAAGCAACTTCAAAGCTGCGCCGCTCGGCTTTTTAATACCCCGCTCCCATTCGGAAACTTGGTTTTTACCGATGTTTAGATACATGGCAAAAGCGGCTTGAGATAATGCTTCACGCTCTCTGATTGCCTTGATGTCTTCGCCGCTCAATGGTTTGATTTCGGTCAGGCATGATTTGTCAAAATCGCGCATGGTTTTTTTGTCGATAATGCCGATGTCGTGCAAACCCTGCATGGTTTCATGTATTGCTGCAAAAATCTCGCTTTTGTATTTCATGGCTGTATCTCCGTGAAAGTGCCGTTTGATTTGGCTTGTTCTATGTCGGTTTCCGTCATTGCCAAGATGATGGCGGCGGCTTTCTTTAATTCTGCAAGTTCTTTGTCCGTGATGTTTTCGCGGTCGTTCTTGGCAAAAGCGGTCATGAAAAACGCCCGTTCTCCATGCCTGAAAAATATCAGGCTACGATAACCGCCGCTTCTGCCTTGTCCTTGCCTTGCTATGCGCTGCTTAATAACACCGCCGCCTAAATCTGCGTCTATCAGTCCGTCATCTGCCCGCTCTACTGCTTCTATTAGCTCGGAATCGCTGATTTTGTGTTTCTTGGCAAATTTCGTTATCCACTGGTTTCTAAATATCCGCATGGTTTTCTTTCGTAATGCTTAAGATGATAGTTTATTCTGCCGTTTCCTGCAATATGCCTGAATGTGCTTTCAATTCATCAAGATAATCAGCCCATTTTTGAACCATATCGGCGCGTTGTTCTAAATATTTTGCATGGTTGTAGGCTGCCCTTGTCGTATTGGGGTCTTTGTGGGCTAGTTGTCGCTCTACCCAATCGGCGTTATAGCCCATCTCATTCAATATCGTGCTGGCTGTATGTCTAAAGCCGTGCTGTGTGGTTTCTTCCAAGAATCCTAGACGGTCTAATGCTTTTCGTATTGCTCCCTCGCTCAAGGGCTGTTTTTTGCTGGTGTTACAAAATACATATTCATAATGCCCTGTTACAGGTTTCAAGCCGTCCAGTATTGCTAAGGCTTGGCGGCTCAAGGGGACAATATGGTCTATCTTGTTCTTCATGTTTACGCCGTCTTTATAGTATTGCTGCTCCTCCCAATCAATTTCACACCAGCGCAATAAACGCAATTCGGAAGGGCGGGCAAATACATAAGGGGAAAGCTGTAATAGGGCGCGTGTTTGCGGAAAGCCAGTGTAACCGTCAAAAGCCCGTAACACTTCGCCTAGCTTTTGCGGGTCTTTAATGAAACGGTAATGTTTCTGCTCCACCTTTGCCAGCTCTCCCCGCAATTCGGCGGCGGGATTGAATAGGCTCAAGCGAAGTTTCACGGCATATTTGAAAACTTGGTTTACTACGTCATAAATTTTTTGTGCCGTGTCATATTTCCCCGCCGATTCCAGCCTCTGTAACAGTCCTAAAACCTCAAGCGGCATGATTTCGTCTATTTTGCGTGTTGCAAGGTCAGGGAAAATATGAAGCTCAAGGCTGCGGATAACTCTTTGTGCATGGTCGGGCTTCCATTTATTCGGCTTTGCTACTTGGTCGCTGTGCCATTTGCGCGCAATAGCCTCAAATGTGTTTTTTAGCTGCTCTGCCTGCCTCTGTGCTTTGTCTTGCTGGTGTAGCTTAGGGTCTATCCCTTTTGCTATCAGCCCGCGTAATTCTTCGCGTTTTTCTCTTGCTTCTTTTAAGCTGATTTCAGGATAGACACCCAGTCGCATTTCATCGCGTTTGTTGTCGCTTGGCCGGTAGTAACGAAAACGCCAGTATTTGCCGTTTCCCCTTGCTTGAAGATATAAGCCGCCGCCGTCTGATAATTGATTCGGCGGTTGTAGTTTTTTGCATTGGCTATCTGTAAGTGGCAGCGTCTGTTTAGGCATTTTTAATCCAGTTTGGGGTAACTTTTAAAAACTCATTAAGCCATTGTTAATAATTGGTTTTATGGATTTTTGGGGTAACTTGTTTAAAAAAATAGGGCTAATTTGCCCACTTTTCGGGCTTGTTTTTTGGGTAATTCCTGAAAAGTTACCCTAAAAGTTACCCCATAAATGATGAAAACTCAAGCATACGCCAGCATATTCGAGGCAATAAAAAAGCCTTGAAACCGTTATGGCTCAAGGCTTTATGCGTATTACAGGATACTGCTGAAAATTGGGTATGGTGGAGGCGGGGGGAATCGAACCCCCGTCCGAAAGTCCTCTACAGAGCGTTCTACATACTTAGTTGTGTCTATTTAGAATCTCGTCCCCATCATGCCGACCAACAGGCCTTCAGAGAACCAGTTACCTTAAATCTCGTTTCCTGCCAAGTAACCCGACAGAAAACCAGTCAATGTAGAATGACGTTGCGGTAGCTTGCGCTACACAGCCCATTGACCAACTGCTGCAACGGCAGGCCTTAAGCGGCCAGTGCGTAAGATTCGTCGTTTGCGACTATTTAAATTCAGTGTTTTACGGGGAATCTGAGACCCCGGTATGCCCGCATCTGCTTTGCAACCCCCGTCGAAACCAAGATCGCCCCCAGATAGGAAAAGTCGATTATACGCATGTCAGCGTGCTTTGCCAAGCTGCCGATTGATTGAAAAGGCCGTCTGAACAGCAGTTTGCTTTTTCAGACGGCCTGTTTGGTTTAGATTTATTGATGGTAGTTTTGCAAGAAGCGTTTGAGTTTGTCCATGGCTTCTTCGATTTGATGAACGGGCGGCAGGGTAACGATACGGAAGTGGTCGGGGCGTATCCAGTTGAAGCCTGTACCTTGGACGAACAAGACTTTTTCACGCACGAGCAAATCGTAGACGAATTTCATGTCATCTTGAATACCGTACATTTCGGTGTCGATTTTCGGGAACATATACATTGCACCCATCGGTTTAACGCAGGAAACACCGGGGATTTGGTTGATCAGTTCCCATGCTTTATTGCGTTGTTCCAACAGGCGGCCGCCGGGCAGGATAAACTCGTTGATACTTTGATAGCCGCCCAAGGCCGTCTGAATGGCGTGTTGCATCGGCGTATTGGCACACAGACGCATGGAGGAGAGCATGTCGAGGCCTTCGATATAGCCTTTGGCATGATGTTTCGGACCGTTGAGCACCATCCAGCCTTGGCGGAAACCGGCTACGCGGTAGGCTTTGGAGAGACCGTTAAAGGTAATGGTCAGCAAGTCGGGGGCGAGGGCGGCAATGTGATGGTGTACGGCACCATCGTAAAGAATTTTGTCGTAAATTTCATCGGCAAAAATAATCAGGCCGTGTTTACGCGCTAATTCGGCGATTTCCAGCAGGATTTCTTTGCTGTACACCGCGCCGGTAGGGTTGTTGGGATTGATGACGACGATGGCTTTGGTTTTTGGTGTAATTTTGGCTTCTATATCGGCCAAATTCGGGAACCAGTCGTTTTCTTCGTCGCACAAATAATGACGCACATTGCCACCGGCCAGTGTTGCAGCGGCGGTCCACAGTGGATAGTCAGGTGCAGGAATCAGGATTTCATCGCCGTCGTTGAGCAATGCCTGCATGGACATGGTAATCAGCTCGGACACGCCGTTGCCGATGTAAACGTCGTTGACGGTAACGTCGAGCAGTCCTTTGGTTTGATAGTAATGGACGATGGCTTTGCGTGCGGAGTAAAGGCCTTTGGAGTCGCAATAGCCTTGAGAAGTCGGCAGGTTGCGGATAACGTCAACCAAGATTTCATCAGGCGCTTCAAAGCCGAATGGGGCAGGGTTGCCGATATTGAGCTTGAGGATTTTGTTGCCTTCTTCTTCCAGTTGTAGGGCTTTTTTATGAACCGGGCCGCGGATGTCGTAGCAAACGTGGTCCAGTTTGGATGATTTGGGGAATTTCTCCATGATGTGTGTTCCGTAAAATTGTAGACAATGGGATAAATGTACTCTTTTTGCGGGTAAATTAAAAGGGTTTCAGACGGCCAAAGCTTACTTATTGCGTGCTTCAGCGCGGCGAACCGTCACGCTTTTGCCACCTATGCCCCAGTTGTCCATATCGATTTCGTCAATAACGACGACGGTTGTCTCAGGATTTTTGTTGAGAACGCGTGAGAGTAATTCGGTGACGCCGCGGATTAATTCGGCTTTTTGCTCTGCACTCGGGGCTTCGCTGCCGCCGGTTACTTTGATGTTGACATAAGGCATGGCTTTTTCCTTTTAAAATAGCGTTCACATGTTATCTTATTTTTATCAGGCCGTCTGAAATTTGATTGCAGGATTTTTCATTGCTCATGACTGCTTTTACAAAGAATTAAGTTTTTTGGAATAGATTGTTTTTACAATGCGGTTTTATTTTGGATGGATATCGTCATGAACCGTTTTCTTCAGACTTTGATTGTGGCCGCACCGATGGTAATTGCCGCGCCTTATGTGGCGGCGGAAACGCATCCGGCACAAAAGCAGATGCAGCAGAATATTGATGCTGTGTTGAAAATTGCACGCAATACGTCTTTGACAGAAGCGCAACGTGTGAAACAGGTTGAGCAGTATGCCAACCGTTATCTGGATTATGAACGTATTTCGGCTTTGGCTGTCGGTGCGCCATGGCGTGAATTTTCTGCCAAACAGAAAACCGATTTTATCCGTGCATTCAAAGATATGGTGATTGCGATGTACTCGCATTCTGCACTGATTGGTGCGGCGGATGCGAATGTGCGCCTGTTGCCGAAGATGACGGCAAACGGCAATAAGTTTGACGTTTTCTCGGAAATTCAGACCAAAAAAGGCACTAAGTATGAAGTGGCCTACCAGCTTTACCAAAGCGGTGGTGCGTATAAGATTTACAATATCCGCGTGGATGGTACCAGCTTGGTAACGGTATACCGAAATCAATTTGGCGAGCTGATTAAGAGCAAAGGCATTGACGGTACGATTGCCACTGTCGAAGCCAAGGGCTTGAAGAAACAATAAGGCAGATTGATAAAAGGCCGTCTGAAACTTGTTTCAGACGGCCTTTTTGTATTACGGGCTGATTAGGCGCGTTTGCGGAATTCGCCGGTACGGGTATCGATTTCGACTTTGTCGCCGTTTTCGATGTAAGACATCACTTGGATTTCAGTGCCGCCGACCAGACGTGCGGTTTTCATTACTTTACCGGAGGTATCGCCTTTAACGGCAGGCTCGGTGTATTCAACTTCGCGAACGATGATAGTAGGCAATTCTACGGAGATTGGGTTGCCTTCGTAGAAAGTAACTTCGCATACGTCTTCCATGCCGTCAACGATGAATTTCAACGCGTCGCCGATGTTGTCAGCTTCGATTTCGTATTGGTTGAACTCTTCGTCCATGAAGACGTACATTGGGTCGGCAAAGTAGCTGTAAGTACAGTTTTTGCGGGACAGGATCACGACGTCGAATTTGTCGTCGGCTTTGTAAATGGTTTCAGTAGCGGCACCGGTCAGCAGGTTTTTCAGTTTCATGCTGACTTTGGCGGAAGAGCGGCCGCCTTTGATGTATTCGGTTTTTTGAACGACCATAGGATCGTTGCCGACCATGAATACGTTGCCGGCGCGCAGTTCTTGTGCTGTTTTCATTGTGGTTTTCCAATCAAATCGGTTGTAATAAAACGCGCTATTTTAGCGTATTTTTTTGTGCTTTGAAATAAAGGCGGCAAGTTTTTCGACGGCACTTTTTTGGGCAAAAAGTCCGTCCCGCCATTTTGCCGCGCTTTGGCGCCATTCGTTTTGATGTGCCGTCAGGGTTTGCCATGCCTGCAGGCGTTGGTTGTCGCTGAGTGCTTCGCCGTTGTTGAGTTCGTCGGAAAGGAGGCGGTGTGCTGTGGCGACAACATCCGGATAAATCTGATGCGCTTTGTCCCAAAACGCGTGCAGCTTGTCGAGGTGGATATTTTCTTCTTGCGGGTAGATGTGCCAAAAGAAAGGTTTTCCGGCGAGCTGGGCGCGAATAAAGCTGTCTTCGCCGCGTATGACGGCGCCGTCGGCCAGATTGATCAGTTTGTCGAAATCTTGTTGGGCAACGAAAGGGATTTTGATCAGGGTAATGTGTTCGCTCTGATACACATCGCCGTCTTCAAGCAGGGCGTTTTGCGGCACTAGGCCGCTGTTTTTCAGGCTGGCGATGATTTGTGTACCTGCAAGCAGCAAGGTAATGGGTTGGCCGGCCTGTTGCCACATGGTCAGCCACTTTGCCCAAATATCGCTTTGATAGCCGAAAAGCAGCCATTCGGGCGCATTTTTTGCAGGAAGTTTGAGTTGTCGGCGTAAGGCTTCTGTATCAAAGCTGGTAGATTCAGCGTAATCGCATTCGCGCAGCAGGCCGCCGCTTTTTTCGCTGAAACCCATAAACCAAAAATATTTCTGTATGCCGCCGGCTTGGAGCGAGGGCATTAAGTGCAGCCTTTCGTTGCTGTCTTCTGCGCTGAGGTATTCCCAGTTAAGCCAAAGCGGTCGGTGTTGGCGGATGATGGATTGAACGTTGTCGGGTAGTTCGCAGGCGAAGGTTTCGATGACGATGTCGGGAGTAGGGGCTGTGTCGGTATCTTCGGCATGGTCGGCTTGCCAAGCGTGAATGCCGATACCTTGATGGATGTTGGGAATCGAGGTCAAATCAGGGCAGATTGCTTGAAGGGATCGGAAATCATCTGTCCACAAATGCACTTGCCAGCCGAGTTCGCGTTGCAAAATACGCGCCAGCCGCCATGAAACGCCGATGTCGCCGAAGTTGTCGATGACGTTGCAGAAAATCCAGCAGGTATAAGGTGGGGGAGTGTTCATGGAAAAATATGCCCAAGGCCGTCTGAAATATCAGAATGCGCCGAAATAGTGGAACAAATAAACAATCAGCAAAACAATCGGGATAAACATCCATATGCTTTGCCGTTTCAATTCGGGCTCTTGTTTGAGGTGGTGTTTGATGACGTCAAAGAGGACGAATTTAAATAGGAACGTGGCTTCGCAGGCAAGGATGATGCCGTTGATGAGGTGTTGCGTTTTGTCTTCGGGTGGGTTGAGGGCAAACCACAAAAGGGTGGCGAGCGGAATCAGGCAGACGGCGAGCCAGCGCAGAAGGATGGGTTTGGACATGGTGTGTGTGCAAGAAATAAAAGAAACATTATACCCTGTCGTCTTTCAGACAAGTGCAAATCAGGCTATCATTCGGTTTATTTGAAGCGAACATTTATCCCTATGCAAACCCAAGCCATCATCCGCCATATCGTTCAATGGCTCAAAGATTACGCCGAGCAGGCGCGTGCCAAAGGTTTTGTCGTCGGCGTATCCGGCGGCATCGATTCTGCCGTGGTTTCCACCCTTGCCGCGCAAACCGGTTTGTCGGTTTTGTTGTTGGAAATGCCGATTCGTCAGAAGTCCGACCAAGTCAACCGCGCACAAGAACACATGGGCCGTCTGAAACAGCGTTATCCCAATGTAAAAGCGCAAAGTGTTGACTTGACCCAAACGTTCGATACTTTTGCCGATACTGTTGACGTCAGCGAAACCGAATTTCCCAATAAACAGCTGGCACTGGCCAATGCACGCAGCCGCCTGCGCATGACGACGCTTTATTATTACGGCCAGCTGCATGGTTTGCTGGTGGCGGGGACGGGCAATAAAATTGAAGATTTCGGCGTCGGTTTCTTCACCAAATACGGCGACGGCGGCGTGGACATCAGTCCGATTGCCGATTTGACCAAGACTCAAGTGTACGCGCTGGCAGCCGAGTTGGACGTATCGGAAGACATTCAAAAAGCCGTACCGACAGACGGACTTTGGGATACCGAGCGTACCGATGAAGAGCAAATGGGCGCATCTTATCCCGAACTCGAATGGGCGATGAGCGTGTACGGCAGCCACAAGCCTGAAGATTTTGAAGGCAGACAGCGCGAAGTTTTGGCAATCTATACCCGATTGCACAAAGCCATGCAGCACAAAGTCAATCCGATTCCGGTTTGCAAGATTCCGGAAGAGCTGTTTTAAGTTTGAATATCAAAAGGCCGTCTGAAAACGCTGGATTAAGGTTTTCAGACGGCCTTTTATATTTTATTTCAATAAGAATTGGGCATATGCTTGAAAAACAGCATCATTAGATACCAAAACAGTGTAGCCGCCGCCGCCCCCAGCAATACCCACGCGCTGATTTTGGCGATTTCCCGAATGGTGCGCTTTTGTTGGCGGCTGAACAGACGGTTCACAATCAATGCCGCGATGGCGCAAAAGAAAAAAAATCGCAAAAGCCTGCCTATCATTCCATATCCTCCCAAAAATATTGCCTCTAATTAGGGCAGGCCGTCTGAAGCCTCATGCACAAAACAAAAACGAAACGTTATAATACCCCTTTTGCCGCATCACTTGGAAATTACAAATGACAACAAATGCCTCAGTGGGCATTGTAACGCCCCGGAAAATTCCGTTTGACACACCGCTTGCTCTGGAAAACGGCAAAACCTTACCTCGTTTCGACCTGATGATTGAAACCTACGGCACGCTCAATGCCGACAAAAGCAATGCCGTCCTTATCTGCCACGCTTTATCAGGCAATCATCATGTTGCCGGTAAGCACAGTGCGGAGGATAAATACGCCGGTTGGTGGGACAATATGGTCGGCCCCGGCAAACCCATCGATACCGAACGCTTTTTTGTGGTCGGTTTGAACAACTTGGGCGGCTGCGACGGCAGCACCGGCCCTTTGTCCGAGAATCCTGAAACCGGCCGCGAATATGGTGCGGATTTTCCGGTTGTAACCGTCAAAGACTGGGTGAAGTCCCAAGCCATGCTTGCCGATTATCTCGGCATTCAAAAATGGGCGGCCGTTGTCGGCGGCAGCTTGGGCGGCATGCAGGCATTGCAATGGACGATTTCTTTGCCCGAACGGGTTGCCCACGCACTCGTTATCGCTTCCGCGCCTAAACTTTCCACCCAAAACATCGCGTTTAACGATGTTGCCCGTCAGGCGATTTTGACCGATCCCGATTTCCACGAAGGTAATTACCGCAGCCATCATACCGTTCCTTCACGCGGTTTGCGTATCGCGCGCATGATGGGGCACATCACCTATCTTGCCGAAGACGGTTTGGGTAAAAAATTCGGCCGTGATTTAAAATCAGACGGCTACCAGTATGGTTACGGCGTTGAATTTGAAGTGGAATCTTATCTGCGTTATCAAGGCGACAAGTTTGTCGGCCGTTTTGATGCCAATACTTATCTGTTGATGACCAAGGCGCTTGACTACTTCGACCCGGCCGCCGATTACGGCCACAACCTCACGCGCGCCGTGGAGAATGTGCAGGCCAAGTTTTTTGTTGCCAGCTTCAGTACCGACTGGCGCTTCTCGCCGCAACGTTCGCATGAATTGGTCAAGGCATTAATCGCCGCGCAAAAATCCGTGCAATACATTGAAGTCAAATCCAATCACGGCCACGATGCTTTCTTGATGGAAGACGAAGCCTATATCCGCGCGGTTACCGCTTATATGAACAACGTTTACAAGGACTGCCAACAATGAATCTGCGCGATGATTTGCAACTCATTTACGATTGGATACCCGAAGGCAGCCGCGTACTCGATTTGGGCTGCGGCGACGGCGAACTGTTGGCTGCGTTGGTGGAACATAAAAACTGCACCGGCTACGGTGTTGAAATCGATACCGACAGCGTGATTGCCGCCATGACCCGCGGCGTGAACGTCATTCAAGCCGATTTGGAAGAAGGCTTGGTGGCGTTTGGCGATCAAAGTTTTGATGTGATTGTCTTGAGCCAAACCATTCAGGCGATGCAGAATACGGAAAAAATCCTGCGCTGCCTGATGCGCGTGGCCAAACAGGCCATTGTCAGCTTCCCTAATTTCGGCTACTGGCGCAACCGTTTTCAAATCGCCGTTGGCGGCCATATGCCGGTTTCCGAGCGAATGCCGTATCATTGGTATGATACGCCCAATATCCATTGGTGTACCCTTAAAGACTTTGATTTATTGTGCGCCAAAAACAAAATCCGCGTGCTTGAGCGTGCGGTCATGACAGGAAACCGACAGGTCAAACATCTGCCGAATTTATTAGGCAGTCTGGCGTTTTATCGCGTAGGTTGATTGCGGTCATAGATAAAGGCCGTCTGAACAGGTAATCACGAAAGCATGGCTTTGCGGATACCTGTTCAGACGGCCTTTTATTCTTAAAGCCGGTTTAAGCCTGTTTCAATTTTTCCAACAAGGCCAAGCTGCCGGCATCGACCAGACGGTAGGTTTCGTCAAAGTCGCCTGTGTACCACGGATCGGGAACATGGTTGTAACCTGAATCGGGAATAAGGTCGGTCAGTTTGAAGATTTTGCCGGGGTGGAAGCCGAGCTGCTTTTCAGTTTCTCTGAGGTTGTTGTCGTCCATCACGATGATGTAGTCGAAATGTTCGGTATCGCTGGGTTTGATTTTGCTGCTGGTAAAGCCTGACGGGTCGATGCCGTGTTGTTTGAGTGCGCGGCGCGTGCCTTCGTGCATGTTTTCGCCGTCGTGCCAACCTGATGTGCCTGCGCTGGCTGTGATGACGGCATTGCCCATGCCTGCTTCGCGGGCGCGGTGGCGCAGGACGTATTCGGCCATGGGGGAGCGGCAGATGTTGCCGAGGCAGACGAAAAGGATTTTGTGGGTTTTCATGTTTATGAAAATGAGCGGTAAGGTTTGAAAATCAATGCAACACGCTGAACCGTTTTCAGACGGCCTTGCGTGTTGCATTTTCAATTTAGTTTACATTGCTGAAGAAAGGATTGTGGCCTTCCAGCTTCAACGCTTGGGCATAAGTCGGGATGTTCTCGTTTTCGCCCAGTGGGTTGTGCAGCAGGTAGAGGTGCTCGATGCGGCATTCGGCCATCAGGTCGAGGAAGTTTTGCTGCACGATGGCGATATTGTCGGTTGAGGCCAGCTCCCAAGTGAAGGTCTGCGGAACGATTTCAAACGCGCTGTCTGTCGCGTTGAAGCTGAACTGGAGCTTGCCGTCCGCCTTGGCTGCGGCAACAACGCCGACGCGCGGGCTTTGCATGCGGATGGCGCGGATGGCGTTGGTGGCAAAAACGTCCATGGCCATGCGTTGGCGGGTATGGCTGCCGTCGGTCAGTGCGTCAAGCGGTGTATTGGGCGAGAGCGGGTTGGTGAAGAGGGTAACGCCGTCGAGGGCGAGATGCTCTTGCCAGACCTGCATCAGCGGCAGGCCTGCCTGTTGCAGGTTGAGGCCCAAGGCCGTCTGAATGCTTTTATCGCCGTAGCCCAGCGCGTAAACAACATGGACGGATTGACCTTCGGGCAGCGTCAATGGTTTGTATTCGAATTTTTGCAGGAATGCGCCTGCCGCTTCATCGTTTTGCTTGGCTTGGAACCATTCGCCCGGGGTAACGCTGCTCAAATCAGTCGATTGGACGAGGTAGGGCAGCCATTGCGTGTTTTGCGTGAGGGCGCGCAGGTTGGGGTAGTTTTGCAGGCAGGCGAAGAGGGATTCGGTAGGCAGCGTGAGCGGCAGGGTTTGTTCTTTTTTGCAACCGGCAACCAAAACCACAGGCAGGGCAAACCATTGGGCTTCGTTATCGTTTTCTGCCTTCAGGACTTCGCCCACGCTTTGGATCAGGCTGGTGTAAGTGCCGACATCGGGCGCCATGGTCATCGCCAATGAAAGGTTGATGTAATGGTTTTGGCTGAGCATGGTGCGGATTTCGGTTTGCAGTTGGCCGGCCGAAAGCTTGCGTGATGCGGAGGAGGAGTTGTGCGCCAGCTGATAGGCATTGAGCAGAAGATGGTTTTTGATAGGGCTTTGCGGATAAGGGCGGGTATCGGGAAGAACAAAGGTTTTCATGGCGGTTTGAAGTGTTGTGTTGTAAGTGTGGCGATTATAGCAATTTAGTCGGTTGGTGTGCTTGTTAATACATGAAATTCAAATGGCGATAGAGGATACGCTTCATTTCTACACGGTGTATGTATCGGCATTTTCTAAGATGAGGGGGCAAATGCCTGATGTGTTATAATCCATGACCAAACATAATTCAGAAAGGAACAAAATCATGCGCTTGCTTCATACTATGTTGCGTGTCGGCAATCTCGAACGCTCTTTGGATTTCTATCAAAACGTATTGAACATGCAACTGCTGCGCCGCCGCGATTATCCTGAAGGCCGTTTTACTTTGGCTTTTGTCGGTTATGGCGATGAGGCGGATCATACTGTTTTGGAACTGACCCACAACTGGGATACCGAGTCTTACGACTTGGGCGATGCTTACGGCCACATCGCGATTGAAGTCGATGATGCTTACGCCGCGTGCGAACGTGTCAAAGAAATGGGCGGTAAAGTGGTACGCGAAGCCGGTCCGATGAAACACGGTACGACCGTGATTGCGTTTGTCGAAGATCCGGACGGCTACAAAATTGAATTTATTCAAAAGAAAAGCGGTAGCGATTCGGTACAATATTCATCTTAAGACATAAGATAATGGAAAAGGCCGTCTGAACATTCAGACGGCCTTTTGTTTGATCAGCCCAACTGTTTTTGCTTTTCGCTCAAAAGGGCATGTACGTGAAGCGCGGTAGCGTAGCGATCTTCTCCTGCTTCAATCGGATCAAGGAAATGCAGCTCGACCGTGCTGGAAGGCTGGCTGATGACCATGCAGATAGATTGCCAGAGGCTGATGTCGCCGTAGTAGGCAGTGTGCGGATTGGGGCTGCTGCCGTCCGGATTCGGATAGCGGCAGAGCGTCGGAATAATCGGTACGCCTGCATCATAGGCCGTCTGAAAAAAGCTGGGTTTGAACGGCAGGATTTCACGGCCTTCGGTACTGGTGCCTTCGGGGAAAATGGTGACGGTATCGCCATTTTTCAGTGCTTCGGTCACGCCGGCGATTTTGGCGGAATTGCCTTTGATGCCGCGGTTGCGCGAGACGTAAACCGTTTGCGCCTGTGTGGCGAGATAACCGACCACCGGCCATTTGGCTACATCGTCTTTAGCTACGAAACGGCCGGGGAATGCGCCGTTGACAGCCATAATATCCAACCATGAAATATGGTTGCTGATAAGCATTTGGCCGCGGCCCTCTTGCGGCGGCGTGCCGAAAGTTTGCAGTTTCATGCCGCAGGAAGCGAGCACGCGCAGCGACCATAATTGGATTGCGCGCAGTTTGCGTTTGCTGCTGTAAAAGGGAAACAGAAAAAACATTTCAGCCATGCCGTATAAAAGGCAGCCGGCAATACAGAGAAGGCGGAAGATAAAACGGATTTTAGCGGTCATTGTGTGTGTTTTTATAAAGATTAGGCAGGCCGTCTGAAGTTTCAGACGGCCTTTTATTATGAATCGGTTTTAGGGGCAAAACGCTGCAAGTAGCGGTCGGAAAGGTGGTTGATGTCCATCATGATCAGCACATCCGCGCAGTTGAATGCTTCATCGACGCAAGGCTCGCCGCAGAACCACGCGCCTGCTTTGAGATAGCCTTTGATCAGGGCGGGTACAGGCGGATTTTCAGACGGCGTGATGCTGTCCCATTTGAGCGGGTTGAGCGGTTTGACGCGCCATTGTTCCGGAGCAAGGTATTTGTCTTTCAAAGCATGATACAGGCCGGCCGCATCGTTGCCGCCGTCACGCATTTCGATACTGCCGCAACCAATCATAAAGCGCAGGTTTTCGTCTTTCATGAATTTGACCAAACCGGTCCACAACAGCATGACCAAGCCGCCGTTGCGGTAGTCCGGGTGGGTACAGGCGCGGCCGAGTTCGACGGTTTGCGGCAGAATGTCTTTCAAAGGCTCAAGGTCGAATTCATGCTCGCTGTACCAGCCGCCGACTTTTTTTGCGGTTTCTTCGGTAATCAGGCGGTAGCAACCGATAACTTCGCCGGTTGCATCGTCAAACGCGAGCAGATGGTGGCAATGTTCATCATAAGGATCGACATCGCGGCCGTCATCGCTTTCGATTTCCGCCCCCAGTTCTTGGGCAAAAACCTGATAGCGCAATCTTTGGGCGGCTTCGATTTCAGCTTGGGTTTCTGCAAGGCGTACGCTCAGGCCGATTTTGGGGCCCGTTTGATTGAAACGGCTGGGGGACATGATGTTTCCTATTTGAAGAAAATGGCTGATTATAGCGGATATACGGGCAGATTTATATTGATTTGCTTTGCGGCAGGGCAAATTATATCGGGTTGTTGGAAAAAGGCTTCAGGCCGTCTGAAACTGATGGTTGTTTAGAAGGATGGTCAGGAACATTTGCCAGGATGTTTGAAATTTATGACATAAATCAAAATATTTATCCGAACTATTTAATATGAGAATAAAAATATATACAATATAACTAGTTCAAAAGTATTAATTCGATTGAACGAGATATTTTTAATATTTAAAAAATGGAGAATATAAAGATGAAACTGAATGTATCGCTCAGTCCTTTGTGTTTGGCTTTAGCGCTTTTTTTCGGTACTGCGTATGCGGACGGAGGTATTGTTGCTGGAACCATGCACAAGATGGGTTCTTTGGCTGTCGGTAAGGAATCCGTATCGGGCGAAAATGCCGCTGCAGTTGGCGACAAGGCTAAAGCAGGTGGCTATAAGGCGGCTGCTTTGGGTTATGATTCTGCCGCTTCCGGTTTGAGCGCAACTGCTTTGGGTGGCGAATCCAAAGCTGAGGCATTGCGGTCGGTGGCGGTTGGCTTTCGGGCCCATGCCAAGGGAACAAATGATGTAGCAGTCGGTGGCGCAGCGGCTGCTTCTGGCGGTCAATCCGTTGCAGTCGGTCTGCTGTCCAAGGCTTCGGCTTTGCGTGCCGTTGCGGTAGGTAATGGCGCTCAGGCAAGTAATATTGATGCAGTAGCTATCGGCAGAGATAGTGAGGCGGATGCGCTCAGCGCGACGGCCTTAGGTGATCGAGCTAAAGCACGTGGAACTCAATCACTTGCGCTGGCATCGGCTGCTGAAGCAGAAGGTTATCAAGCAGTGGCGGTTGGTACGCGTGCGGTATCGAATGCCGTAAACAGTGTAGCTTTGGGTGTCGAGTCTTCCGCTACAGCCTTGAACGGTCTGGCTGTCGGCACCAGCTCCAGTGTGCGTAAAGAAGGTGGTACGGCAGTCGGCGGCGGTGCATCGGCTTTGGAAGAGAAATCTTTGGCACTCGGTTTCCAAGCCAAAGGTAAAGCCGAGAAAGGGGTGGCTCTGGGTGCGCAAAGTATTGCGGATTTGGCTGCAGGGCAGGCAGGCTATGATTTTGCGACACAGTCGGTAAGTCAATCTGAAGAAAAGGCATGGAAATCGACATTGGGCGCGGTTTCGGTTGGCAATGAAAAGGACAGCCGTCAAATTACCCATGTGGCTGCCGGTACTCAGGATACGGATGCGGTAAATGTGGCTCAGGTTAAAAGGCTTGCGGAAAGATGGCAGGCCGATAGTCAGCAAAAAGAGTCGGCGGTGGCTGCTCAAATCAATCAGATACGAGCTGAAACACGCGTAGAAATGAAAAAACTGGAAGACCGTGCGGATGCCGGCTCTGCCGCTGCGATTGCGGTGGGTAATCTGGGACAAGCTTACCAGCCGGGACAGGGTGCGGTATCCATTGGCAGCGGCGTTTGGCGCGGAAAGGCCGGTTTTGCTGTCGGAGTCTCGAAAGTATCCGCCAGCGGCAAATGGCTGGTGAAAGGTTCGGCTGTCGGCGCATCTAAGGGTGGTGCAGGCGGTGGAGCCAGCGTAACCTATCTGTGGTAGAAAATTTCAGATGGCCTTGAATGTTGAGGCCGTCTGAATTTGGCATGCGAAGCGGTAGAAGCGTAAAATCAACGTTTTTGCCGCTTTTTTATCATGGAAACCTCTTTCCTGCTTGCCGGAAAAATTACCGAGCTGACGCTGATTGTTTTGATGGGCGTGGCCTTGGTGAAGGCCGGGCTGTTGAAATCGGAAAACAGCTACACGCTCTCGGTCATTGCGCTTTACCTGATCAGCCCGTCCGTCATGATTCACGCTTTTCAGATGGACAATACGCCGCAGATTATCGAAGGGTTGAAGCTTTCCGTCATGCTGGCGGTGTTTTTCCATGTGGTGTTGATTGTTTTGGGCAGATTGTTTAAACACTTGTTCAAACTCGATGCGCTCGAACACGCGGCTACGGTGTACAGTAATTCGGGCAACCTGATTATCCCTTTGGTGATGTCGGTCTTTGGTGCGGAATGGGTGATTTACACCAGCGGTTTTATCATGGTGCAGACATTTTTGTTTTGGACACATCTGCGCCTGTTGATTTGCGGCCGCGGCAATGTGGCTTGGAAAACCATTTTTACCAATATCAACATTTTATCCATGTTGGTCGGGCTGCTGATGTTTGCCTTTCAAATCAAGCTGCCGCACATTGTCGATAATACTTTGGCGACGGTGGGCAGTATGATTGGCCCGGTTGCCATGTTGGTGGCGGGCATGCTGCTGGCCTCTTTGCCGTTGCGTTCGATTGTGTGGACATCGAGGCTTTATCTCGTTGCTTTTTTAAGGCTGATTTTGATTCCGGTATTATTGCTTTTCGCCGTCAAAGCCTGCGGTTTTGCCCATCATGATGCGCATGCGGATACGGTTGTGTTAATCAGCTTTTTGGCAACGACTTCGCCTGCCGCTTCGACAGTTACCCAAATGGCGGTTGTTTACGGCAAAAATGCCCAAAAAGCCAGTGCGATTTATGGGTTGACGACCTTGCTTTGCGTGGTAACCATGCCGGTAATGATTGCCTTATATCGTTGGATTATTTAAGAAAAGGGCAGGCCGTCTGAAACTTTGACTTTATGTTTCAGATGGCCTGTTTGGTATTTTAATTTTGAAAATAACTTTTATTATCAATTAATTAAGCAATTAAAAAAACTATACAAAGCCGTTTGCAGCGTGTATCCTTATGTCTAACATTCATCCAATATCAATCTTTAAAGGAACACAGCCATGACCGACTTTACCGTTTGGGAAACCGCACCTTTCAATTCCACCATTGACCATATTTTGCAGCGTTACCACAATGTCCACCGCGCCCAGTTTGAAGAGTTGGTTCCGCTGGCGCAAAAAGTGGCGCAGGTTCATGCTGATACTTTCCCTGCCGAAGTTCCTGATTTGTTGGCCTATATGCAAAACGAGCTGTTGATGCACATGATGAAAGAGGAGCGAATGTTGTTCCCGATGATTAATCAGGGCGTGGGCCGTGGTGCGGCAATGCCCATCAGCGTGATGATGCACGAGCATGAAGAACACGACCAAGCCATCGCGCGTTTGGAAGAATTGACCAACAATTTTGAGCTTCCCGAAGGCGCTTGCGGCAGCTGGACCCGTTTGTATACTTTGGCCAAAGAGATGGTGGATGATTTGAAAGACCATATCCATTTGGAAAATGAGATTTTGTTCCACCGCGTTTTGGCTTCTTAAAATTTGAGGTTAATCAAGGCCGTCTGAATGTTCAGACGGCCTGTTGTTTAATCCCTTGCTAATTTAGTGCAATGGTTCTAAAATTTTAACAAAGAAACAAAATTAGGCAGTAAAGGCACACATCCGTTCTTTTGTTTACTTGAGAAGGAGTTTATGAATGAAACATTCTAAAGTTTTACTATCGGGTATTCTGTTTGTTGCTCTGACTGCGTGCGCCCAAACGACGGACGGCAACTGGAGCGCCTTGCAGGATACGAAAACAGGCGTGCAGTCGCGGCCTTATTATGAATTTGGCAATGTGGTTCAGAAGATTTCTTTTAAGAAAACCGGCAATCCGGAAAATGGTCTGAAAAAGCCTGTCTTGACGGTGTATCGCCAGGGCAAGCTGTTGGGCGAAGCATATAATTTGGAAGCCTCTCATGGCAGCCCCTTGTTGCCAACCCTGTTTCTGGTAAACGGCAAGTCATTAAATATCAATGACGGCAACGATAGAAAACTGTTGGCTTCCGCTAAGAGAATCGATTTTTACGATTTCGGCCACGGCCGTATCGGCCACGCAGTCTTTACCGCGCCTAACGGCATCTGTCAGGATATGAAACACGGCAAAGGCGTTTCCTACAAGCTGGTTACCAACTATGTTAATTTTCCGGATTATCCTTCGCCTGAAAATATCTTGATTATCACTGCGCAAGGCAAATATGAGCAAGACGGGTTTGTATTGGATGCCACTGAGTCAAGAGTGACCAGTGCCAATGAAGAGTTCGCCAAAAAATATGGCGAAGCCCTGAAATCCAAGAATGGCCCTGAGACCAGGCATGTGAATATGGCCAATGCAGCCAGCGCGGAAAAAGGCAGACTGTTGGCTGATTATATCTGTCAGTAATCATATTAAAGGCCGTCTGAAATTCAGACGGCCTTTTTAAATCATGAATGCATCTCTTGTTCAAACGACAGCAGAATCTGTTTTACTTCATCCGCTTCTTTGACGGCGCGGATGCGGTCGAACAATATCTGCGCCTGTTCAAACTCTTTTTTCATCATGCCCAGCCATTGTTTCAAACGGGCAACCGGATATTTGTTGTTGGCTTCTTTGGCAAGGCATAAGTCGAAGAATTGGACTATCCATGAGGAGACTTCGGCAAAGTCGGTGTCTTTCACTGTTTCGCCATTTTCATATTGCTTGATTTGCCGCGCCAAGTCGGGACGGATAACCGCGCCTCGACCCAGCATCACGCTGTTGCAGCCGCTGACGGTTTTAATGTCGAGATAGTCTTGAAGGCTGAATACATCGCCGTTGGCAGTAACGGGAATACTGACTGCATCGCGGATTTTGCGCACCCATTCCCAATGTGCCGGCGGTTCGTAGCCTTCGACTTTGGTGCGCGCATGGACGGTTAACGCGCATGCGCCGCCGTTTTCAATCGCGGAGGCGCATTCCAATGCCAGACTTTTGTCTTCATAACCGAGCCGCATCTTGGCAGTCAGCGGAATGTGTTGCGGCAGGCGTTGGCGCAGGGTGTGGACGATGTGGTAAATCAAGTCGGGCTCTTTAAGCAAGACCGCGCCGCCTTTGTGTTTGTTGACAGTCGGCGCGGGGCAGCCGAAGTTGAGGTCGATTTTGTCCGCACCGAAACGCACGGCTTCCAAAGCATTGACGGCCATGTTTTCCGCATCGCTGCCCAAAAGCTGGACAGTGCAGGGCGTGCCGGCCGGCGTGCGGTTGGCATGGGCGATTTCGGGAACATATTTAAGCCAAGTGGCGCGTGAGTGGACCGTGTGCGTAATGCGGACAAATTCGCTGACGCATTCGTCAAATCCGCCAATACGCGTTAACAGGTCGCGCATCACATCATCCACCAGCCCCTGCATGGGGGCAAGAATAAGCTGCATGGGTCAGGCCGTCTGAAAAAAGGAGGACATATTGTAGCGGTATATCGGTTAAAATACAGCTTCCTTTTTCAGACGGCCTTTTTATGATGCACACAATTCCGGCAACCGCCGCCATGTTGGTAAAAAATTCAGAACGTTATCTTTCAGAAGTTTTGAGTGCGCTGAAAGACTTTGACGAAATCCTGCTGTTGGACAACGGCTCGACCGACCGTACTTTTGAAATTGCCAAGGGCTTTCCCAATGTCAGCTATTACAAGCATGACTTTATCGGATTTGGCCCGATGAAAAATCTGGCGGCCAGACTGGCGCAAAACGATTGGATTTTCAGCATAGACAGCGATGAAGTGGCGGATGAGGCTTTAATCGAATCCATTCGTGCGGCCGTTTTGGAAAATGAGAAGGAGCATATTTTTTCGCTTTCCCGTCTGAACCATTATCACGGCAGACTGATTAAGGGCTGCGGCTGGTATCCGGATATTATTCCGCGCCTTTATCATCGCAGATTTACCCGTTTTTCCGACCGTCAGGTGCATGAGTCTTTGGTGTTGCCGCAGGAGGCCAAGGTTAAACAACTTGATGGTCGTCTGAAACATTATTCTTTTGAAAACGCCGAAGGGCTGATTCAGAAAATGCAGCAGTACAGCTCGCTGTATGCGGAAGAAAACCGCTTCAAGAAAGACAGTTCGCCGTTTAAGGCTTTGTTGCATGGCGGCGTATCGTTTGTGAAAAATTACCTGCTCAAGCGCGGTTTTGCTTATGGTGCGGACGGCCTGACGATTTCAGTTTCCAACGCACAAGGTTCGTATTACAAATATGTCAAACTCTACGAGCGCAACCGCACGATAACCGTCTCCCTCATCATCACCACTTACAATCGCCCCGATGCTTTGGAGCTGGTGTTGAAATCGGCTTTATCGCAAACCCGTCTGCCGGATGAGATTATTGTCGCAGATGACGGCTCAAGGCAGGAAACCACCGAAGTGGTTGATTTTATCCGCCGTAGGACAAGCATTCCGATCAAACATTCATGGCAGCCGGATAGAGGCTTTCGTGCCGCCGAATCGCGCAACCGTGCGCTGGCGCAGGCGAAAAGCGATTATATTGTGTTGATTGACGGCGATATGGTTTTGGATCCGTCTTTTATCGCCGATCATTTAAAGATTGCCCGCAAAGGACGTCTGATACAGGGTTCCCGCGTGATTTTGACTAAGGATAAAACGCAGGATATTTTAGACGAAGGCGATTTGCCTGCCTTGTCTATGTTCAGCTCGGGAATAGAAAAACGGCTGTCCGCCCTGCGCTGCCGTTGTTTGGCCAAATTGGCAGGCCGAAAAGGCAACCGCAAGCACAAAGGCATCAAAACCTGCAATATGGGCTTTTTCCGCAGCGATGCGCTTGCTGTCAATGGGTTTGACAATAGCTTTGTCGGTTGGGGCAGGGAAGACAGCGAATTTGTCGCCCGTTGCTATCATAACGGTATGAAACGCCATAATTTGAAATTTGCCGGCATTGCGTACCACCTCTGGCACAATGAGGCAGAACGCGATTCATTGCCGCAAAACGATGCCTTGTTGGAGGCAACGTTGTCGGAACGCAAAATCCGCTGTGTCCATGGCGTATCGGATTTTGTAAAAGATGAAGAAGTAGCCGGAAAATAGCCTTATCATCTTTTTAAATCATAGAGGCCGTCTGAAAATCTTCAGACGGCCTTTTTTGTGTTTTTAAAAACCTAGCGGTTAAATGAGAATATTATTTATTTGATATAGATCAGTATGTATAATTAGGTAAAGTATGGTTATGGAAGAGGGTTTACTCTATAATCCAACCGTTTGTAATTTTATTTCGGCTAAGGCCGGATTTTGGGAGTTGTGATGTCAACTATGTTTTTTATCCAGTTTGCCATTGTGCTGCTGTGTATCCTGATTGGTGCGCAGGTTGGCGGTATTGGTTTGGGCGTGCTCGGCGGTATCGGCTTGGCCGTATTGTCTTTTGGTTTCCATCTTCAGCCGACCAGCCCGCCGATTGATGTGATGCTGATGATTATGGCGGTAGTGTCTGCCGCGGCGGCCATGCAGGCCAGCGGCGGTTTGGACTATATGATTAAGATTGCCACGCGCGTGTTGCACCGCAATCCGAAATACATCACCTTTATCGCACCGGCGGTAACTTACACCTTTACCGTCTTGGCAGGTACGGGCCATGTGGCTTACTCGGTCTTGCCCGTGATTGCCGAAGTCAGCCGTCGCAATGGCATCCGTCCTTCCCGTCCGCTAACGATGGCGGTTATCGCTTCCCAATTTGCGATTGTCGCCAGCCCGATTGCCGCCGCCGTTGTTGCCTGTGTCACCATGCTTGAGCCGCAACACATCACGATGGCAGACGTGTTGAAAGTAACCGTTCCGTCCACGATTTTGGGTATCGGTTTGGCTTGCGTGTTCGTAAACAAACTGGGCAAAGAATTGAAAGACGATCCGCATTATCAGGCTTTGCTGAAAGACCCGAACTATGTGAAAGAATACATCGATGTGGAGGAACAACAAACCGATGTCACTATTTCGCCGAAAGCCAAATTGTCGGTCGGTATTTTCTTGACTGCGGCATTGCTGGTGGTCGTGATGGGGGCGCTACCTGAGTTGCGTCCGGCTTTTGAACACGATGGCGCGATTAAGCCTATGGGCATGGCGCATACGATTGAAATCGTGATGTTGTCTGCTTCTGCGCTGATTATTTTGGCGTGTAAACCCAATGGCGATGCGATTACCCGAGGTTCGGTATTCCATGCCGGTATGCGTGCCGTGATTGCGGTGTTTGGCGTGGCTTGGTTAGGCGATACCTTGATGAACGGCCACTTAACAGAAGTGGAGTCGACCGTCAGCCATTTGGTTGAGTCTGCACCGTGGACCTTTGCCTTTGCCCTGTTTATCTTGTCGGTATTGGTCAACAGCCAAGGCGCGACAGTGGCGACGCTGTTCCCAATCGCCATCAAACTGGGTATTCCTGCGCCCATCATTATCGGTACATTCGTTGCGGTAAACGGCTATTTCTTCATTCCAAACTACGGTCCGATTATTGCCGCTATCGACTTCGATACAACCGGCTCGACCAAAATCGGCAAATTCATCTTCAACCACAGCTTCATGATACCGGGCTTGTTGAGCATGGTATTTAGTTTGGCTTTCGGTTTGTTGTTGGTTCAACTGTATTATTGATGGATTGAAAAATAAAGGCCGTCTGAAATTAAATTTCAGACGGCCTTTTTGATATTGTTATCCGAGAGCTTAATTGCAGTATTTATTGACGTCGTTTTGGTATTGCTTAATCAGGCTGTCGCGATTGGCCAAGCGTGCGCTTTCGGCGACTTGGCGGTTGATTTTGGCGATTTTGCAGTTTTCCAGCTTGTTTTGGCGGTTTTGCTCTTCGATTTTTTTATTGCGCTCTTCGATTTGTTTGTTTTGTTCCGCAACCTGCTCATTAGGCTGCTCGGCAACCGGCTCAGATGCTGCAACAGCAGGCGCAACGGCAGGTTTGACGTTGTGCGTGCGGATGTTGACCACGCCGGAACGCTTCGGTTGCAGGCGGTTTGGCGTATCGGAATAGCTGTTGCCCGATGTGCCTTTCCAAGTGTAAACCTCGGCCGCGCCGGTCAGGGCGGCGGAAGAGAGAAGGGCTGCTGTCAGACAGGTTTTGAGTACGGAAGATTTCATGGGTTTCCCTTATGTAAATGATGTTCTCATGCGGCTTATTTTACTTGAAACTGCAATGCGTTGGCATATTTTTGTACGCCAAATCAAATCATGTAAAAAAATAACGTTAAAACGTGTATTGCCAATGTTAGCATCAAGCCGGTGTGATATAATGCCGTGCATCTTGCACAAACTGAAAGACCGAGCATCATGCGTATTGTAGAAAAAGCCTATACTTTCGACGACGTTTTGTTGGTTCCAGCGCACTCAAACGTGCTGCCTCGAGATGTCAAACTTCAAACCAAACTCACCCGCGATATCACGCTCAACCTCCCTCTACTTTCTGCTGCAATGGATACCGTTACTGAAGCGCGTCTGGCCATCTCTATGGCTCAAGAAGGCGGCATCGGCATTATCCATAAAAACATGACGCCGGAGTTGCAAGCGCGTGCCGTTTCCAAAGTGAAGCGCCATGAGAGCGGCGTGGTGAAAGATCCCGTTACCGTTGCGCCGACCGCATTGATCCGCGACGTATTGGAAATGCGCGCACAACGTAAACGCAAAATGTCCGGTCTGCCTGTTGTTGAAAACGGCAAAGTGGTCGGTATCGTGACCAACCGCGACCTGCGTTTTGAAAACCGTGTCGATCTGCCGGTTTCTGCCATCATGACCCCCCGCGACCGTTTGGTTACCGTTCCTGAAGGTACCAGCATCGACGAAGCACGCGAAATCATGCATGCGCACAAAGTAGAGCGCGTTTTGGTATTGAACGACCAAGATGAACTCAAAGGTCTGATTACCGTTAAAGATATTCTGAAAACAACCGAATTCCCTAATGCCAGCAAAGATGCCGAAGGCCGTCTGCGCGTTGGTGCAGCGGTGGGTACCGGCGGCGATACCGAAGAGCGCGTCAAAGCATTGGTAGAAGCAGGCGTGGACGTGATTGTAGTCGATACTGCCCACGGTCATAGCCAAGGCGTTATCGATCGCGTGCGCTGGGTAAAAGAAACTTATCCGCACATCCAAGTCATTGGCGGCAACATCGCGACTGCCCAAGCCGCTTTGGATTTGGTGGCCGCAGGTGCGGATGCCGTTAAAGTCGGTATCGGCCCGGGCTCTATTTGTACGACCCGTATCGTGGCAGGCGTGGGCGTGCCTCAGCTGACTGCGATTCACAATGTTTCCGAAGCCCTGAAAGGTACAGGCGTTCCCCTGATTGCCGATGGCGGTATCCGCTTCTCCGGCGATATTGCCAAAGCTCTGGCAGCAGGTGCATACAGCGTCATGCTAGGCGGTATGTTTGCCGGTACGGAAGAAGCACCGGGCGAAATCGAACTCTACCAAGGCCGCTCTTACAAGTCTTACCGCGGCATGGGTTCATTGGGTGCGATGAGCCAAGGCTCTGCCGACCGCTACTTCCAAGACAAAACCGACAGCACAGACAAATATGTTCCTGAAGGCATTGAAGGCCGCGTTCCTTATAAAGGCCCGATTGTGAACATCATCCACCAACTGACCGGCGGTCTGCGCTCCAGCATGGGTTACTTGGGTTGCGCCAATATTGCTGAAATGCACGAGAAAGCAGAATTTGTGGAAATCACTTCTGCCGGTATGAGCGAATCCCACGTTCACGACGTACAAATTACTAAAGAAGCGCCTAACTACCATCGTTAAACCACTATAAAAAGGTCGTCTGAAAATATTTCAGACGGCCTTTCTGTTTTTATAAAGTTTTAAAAATGAAGAGAATATTGCTTGCTGACGTTATGCTTAGTATTTGGGGCGTGGTATTTGCAGAATAATTGGGAAGACAAACGCTTCAAGCGCTCAAACCAGAGTGCATCTGTTGAAATGACGTGTATCAACTAGTACGTTTTAAAC
This sequence comes from Neisseria sp. HMSC061H08, assembly GCF_001836795.1. NCBI lineage: Bacteria > Pseudomonadati > Pseudomonadota > Betaproteobacteria > Neisseriales > Neisseriaceae > Neisseria > Neisseria sp. HMSC061H08. The sequence continues at coordinate 281,349 of NZ_KV830556.1, forward strand.
TGAGCGATTAAACCAAGTTTCAGACGGCCTTTTAAAAATCGTATTACAATAAGCCAAAATTAAAAACACATTCCATTATGTCCAAAAAAATCCTGATTATTACCCCAAGCTGGATTGGCGACTGCGTCATGACCCAACCGCTTTATCGCCGTTTGCATGAGCTGTATCCCGGCTGCACCATTGATGCTTTTGCACCCAAATGGTCGATGGCTGTATTTGAGCGTATGCCTGAAATCAACCGTGTGATGGAAAATCCGTTTGGACATGGTGCGTTGGAATTGAAAAAACGCTGGCGTATCGGGCGTGAATTGGGAAAAGAAGGCTATGATCAAGTGATTATTTTGCCCGGTTCGCTCAAATCCGCCATCATTGCCTTGGCTACGGGTATTAAACAGCGTACGGGCTACGTCGGCGAATCGCGCTATTTTTTGCTGAACGATATCCGCAAGTTGGATAAGGCCGCGTTGCCTCTGATGGTCGACCGCTATACTGCGCTGGCGTATCCGACCCAAGCGGATTTTAACGGGCATTCCGATAATCCGTGTTTTAAGATTGATCCCGAAAGCCGTCAAGCCGCTTTGGCAAAACATGGCTTAGCGACGGATAAACCGATTTTGGCATTTTGTCCCGGTGCTGAATATGGCCCGGCCAAGCGTTGGCCTGCGCGTCATTTTGCCGAACTGGGCCGCCGCTATTTGGCTGAGGGTTGGCAGGTTTGGCTGTTTGGTTCGCAAAAAGATTTCGATATTGCAGATGAAATCAACCGGTTTTCAGACGGCCTGTGTACCAATCTTTGCGGCAAAACCAATCTTTCGGAGGCGATTGATTTGTTGTCTTGCGCCGATACGGTCGTGTGCAACGACAGCGGTCTGATGCACCTTGCGGCCGCGCTTGATCGGAAATTGGTTGCGGTTTACGGCTCATCCAGCCCTGACCATACGCCGCCTCTCAGCCAAAAGGCAAAAATCGTCAGCTTGAATTTAGATTGCTCGCCTTGTTTCAAGCGCGAATGTCCGTTGGGGCATACGGATTGTTTGAACAAACTGACGCCGGATAGAGTACAAAAAGCGGCGGAAGAGCTGGCTCGTTCGGCGTAATCCAATAAAGATTAGATGGGAAGCAGCAAAGGGCAGATTTGAGTCTGCCTTTTGATTTTTTGTTTCTTTTATTTTTTAACCAAAGGCCGTCTGAAAATTATATTTCAGACGGCCTTTTTTGGGTTTGAAATCAATACATCTGATTATTTTTGATGCAGATTGTAAACGTATTCGACTTCTTCGCGGCTGCCCATGAATACGGCAACACGTTGGTGCAGACCGGTAGGTTGGATGTCGAGCATGGCTTCGATGGCGTTGTTTGATGCGCCGCCGGCCTGTTCCATAATCAGGCTCATCGGGTTGGCTTCGTACATCAGGCGCAGTTTGCCCGGTTTGGATGGGTCGCGTTTGTCTTGCGGATACATGAATACGCCGCCGCGCATCAGGATGCGGTGAATTTCGGCAACCATGCTGGCTACCCAGCGCATATTGTAGTTTTTGCCGCGTACGCCGGTTTCGCCTGCCAGCAATTCGTCAATGTATTGTTGAACAGGGGCGAACCAATGTCTTTGGTTGGACATATTGATAGCGAATTCTTTAGTGGATTCGGGAACGCGCGGATTTTCTTTGGTCAGCAGGAATTGGTTGGCATCGTCCAGAGTGAATACGAATACGCCGTGACCGACAGTCAGTACCAGTTGGGTTTGCGGACCGTATAAAACATAACCTGCGGCCACTTGGTCGCGGCCTTTTTGCAGGAAGGATTCGGTAGTCAATGCGCCTTCAGGTTTCGCCAAGATGGAGAAGATGGTGCCGACGGAGATGTTGACGTCGATATTGGAAGAGCCGTCCAGCGGGTCAAACAATACCAAATAGCCGCCGTTGTCGTGTGTGGCGACATAGGTGTCTTCTTCTTCGCTGGCAAGGCCTGCGATGTTGGCATTGGCTTTTAAAACATCAATCATGATGTTGTTGGCGATGACATCGAGTTTCTTTTGGTCTTCGCCTTGGATGTTGCCGGTACCGGCCATGCCTAAAACGCCGGAAAGCGCGCCGAGGCGGACTTTGGCGTTGATGTCCAAACAGGCGGCGGCTACGGATTCCAGTACGCCGGCCAGCTCTTGCGGCAGTTTGTGTTCGGGCAGGTGTTGGGCTAAGAATTGGTTCAATGTCTTCATGGTTTCACTCTTTTCCTAAGTTTGAATCGAATATTTTTCAATTTCAGGTCGTCTGAAAACGGCGTGTTCATTTGGTTTTGCTCTCGGCCATGCCTAAAACTTCTTTAGTGCAGGCGATGCTGACATCCTTGATGTGTTTTTTCAGCTCGTCGCTCATGGTGTTGCTGCCGCCCAAAAGCGAGGTTGCTTCTTCAGGGCTGATTTTATCAACTGTTTTTTCACCGATACAGCGGCAGATTTTTTCAGTGGTCACGGAATCAAACGGGCTTTTTCCGGAGGCTTTTTCTACGCAGGCTTCGGTTGCCGAGCGGACAAATTCGGTGCGGAAACTTTGGGTAAATTCTTCTTTAAATTCGTTTTTTACAGATTCGCTGCATGCGCAAAGCAGGAGCGTGCAGGCTAGGGGTGTGCGTATATTCATGAGTGGACGGCCGTTAATTGTTATGTTGTGAATTGTAGTGGAAAAAGGCTTAAGTATAAAGGTTTAAGGCCGTCTGAACGGGTATGGCGGCAAAATCGAAGCGCTTGGGTATGCGTTCAGACGGCAACGTTTATTTCGTTTTGCTTTCCAATACATAATGCGCGCCGGCATCTTGCGCCAGAATTTTGGAAAGCTCGGGCAGATTGTTTTGCAACTGTTCGGCAAGCATATAGGGCGGATTGATGACGAACATGCCGCTGCCGTGCATACCGAAGCCGTCGCTGCGCGGCGTATGGACATGAAGCTCGGCGTGCAGATAATTGTCGGGAGCGATTTTTTTGAGTTCGTCCGGCAGTTTGCGGCTTTCTTCGCGGCTCAAGCAGGGATACCAAACCATGTAGCAGCCGGTTTCAAAGCGTTTTAAAGCATCTTTCAAAACTTGGACGACGCGGCGGTAGTCTTGTTTTTCTTCGTAGGGCGGATCAATCAAGACGGCGGCGCGGCGGGGCGGAGGAGGCAAGAGCGAAATCAGGCCTTGATAACCGTCCGCTTGGCTGACCTGTACTTTGCGCGTCGGACGGACTTCGCGCATATTGTTTTGCAAATGGACAAAATCGGCAGGATGCAGCTCAAAGAGGCGCATTTTGTCGCTGTCGCGCGTGAGCGCCTGTGCCAGCCAAGGCGAGCCGCAGTAAAGGTTGTCTTGCGGCAGGATTTGTTTCAGACGGCCTATAAATTCGGCCAATTCGGCAGGCAGCTTGTCAGCTTGTTCCAAGAGCGCAATGCCTTGTTTGTATTCGCCGACTTTTTGCGCTTCGTCGCCGCCCAAATCATACAAACCGGCACCGCTGTGCGTATCGATATACCAATAAGGCTTGTCTTTGCGGTTGAAATATTCGAGGACGAGGAAGAGGGTAAAGTGCTTGAGCATATCGGCATGGTTGCCGGCATGGAAGGCGTGGCGGTAGCTGAGCATGATTGGGCGGCGGAAATAAAAATCCGATTATACCCCAAACCATCGACACCACCGCTTTCAGACGGCCTTTGTGCCTGGAAAATGCTACAATATCCGCCTTATCGTACCATCGGAAAGAAGACATCATGTTTACAGGCATCGTACAAGGCATGGGCAAAATTACAGACATCGTCCAACCTTCGCCCGACTTTCGTACCCACACTGTCGAGCTGCCCCCCGAAATCGCCGACAATCTGCAAACCGGCGCTTCTGTCGCCAACAACGGCTGCTGCCTGACCATTACCCGAATCGACGGCAACAAAGTCAGCTTTGATTTGATGGACGAAACCTTACGCAAAACCAATCTCGGCAGCTTGAAAGTCGGCGACAGTGTCAACTTGGAACGCGCGGCGCGGTTTGGCGATGAAATCGGCGGCCATGTGATGAGCGGCCATGTGATGGCGGTTACCCGAATTTCCCGTATCGAATCCAGCGAGTTCAACCGTACAGTTTGGTTTGAGCTGCCGGAAAACCTCAAGCCCTATATCCTGACCAAAGGCTTTGTCGGTTTGGACGGTTGCAGCCTGACCATAGGCGAAGTCGGCGACAGCGAATTTTGCGTACACCTGATTCCGGAGACTTTGGAGCGTACCCTGTTTGGCAGCCGCAAAGAAGGCGACCTCATCAATATTGAAATCGATCCGCAAACCCAAGCCGTTGTCGATACCGTGATGCGAGTATTGGCACAAAAGGCCGTCTGAAAAAAAGAAAGCCGAAATGAAATTATCCAATTTTTTGAAAAAAGCTAATTCCGTTTTAAACCGTCTGGATTTAATCCTGCCTGACGAAGCCGGTAAAACCGACTGGCGCGCTTTGGCCTACCGTTGGCACAGCGTGGGCAAAAAAGGTATTTTGGAAAGCCTGCCGCGTCCGCATACGTTTCCTTTGAGCAGATTGGCGGCAGTCGGTTCGCAAACTGACAGGCTGAAACGCAATACCGAGCAATTTTTGGCAGGTCGCCCAGCAAATAATGTCTTGATGACCGGCGCACGCGGTACGGGTAAATCTTCCTTGGTTAAAGCGTTGTTGCACGAATACGCCGAGCGCGGCCTGCGACTGATTGAAGTGGACAAAAGCGATTTGATCAGTCTGCCGGCTTTGTTGACACTGTTGTCCGAGCGTCCCGAGAAATTTATCGTTTTCTGCGATGATTTGTCGTTTGAAAGTGGTGATGAAACCTATAAAGCCTTGAAAACTGCTTTAGACGGCGGACTGTCGCAACGTTGCACGAATGTTTTGGTTTATGCCACGTCCAACCGCCGCCATTTAATTCCCGAATACATGGATGAAAACGGCGGTACTACGGGCACCCGCGGCGAAATCCATCAGAAGGAAGCCGTCGAGGAGAAAATTTCCCTTTCCGACCGCTTCGGCTTATGGTTGAGTTTTTATCCTTTTGACCAAAACGATTATTTGACCGCTGTAGCCAACTGGTTGGACGATTTCAATGTGCCTTTTGACGATACCGCGCGCCAAGCCGCGTTGCAATGGGCGCAAATGCGCGGCAGCCGTTCAGGCCGTTCGGCGTGGCAGTTTGCCTGCGACTGGGCAGGACGGTTGCCGGAAGAAAGAGTGCTAGATTAAGGCTGAAAAGTAAAGGCCGTCTGAATATGGTTTCAGGCGGCCTTTTGTATTTTTATTTATCCATCAGCGCAAGCATGAAGACAACCACTGCTGGCGTTGGCGCGGATTGAGCAGATGATAGAGGCGGTATTGGATTTCCATTTCATCCACTGCATAGTCCATGCTGGAGAGGTAGCGACTTTCAACATAGTCGCGGGCGGCGTTTGAATCGAATGAGTCGCCGGAGAGGATTTTGATGATGGTTTGACGGCGGTTGCGGTCAGAGCGTACGGTTTTGCGGTAGGCTTTATCGTTGATTTGTTTGAAGTCGGTACGCAGGCGGCGCAGGGCGGCGTGTTGGTCGGCGGATAGATTAAGCTGTCGGATATCGCAATTGGGGTGGAAGTCGTCCAAAGTGGCCAGAAACGGACCTGCATGGGCAGGCAGGCTGGAACAGAGTAGGGCGAGTGCTAAGAAAGTAAAAGTCGGATAGCGGGAAAGTGCGACAGACACGGTGTTTTCCTAATGTTTCATCAGGTTTGGAAATATAACCGATAAGCGTGTGAAAGGCAGTATCAATGCAGTTAACTTTTGTTAATGATGTTAGATTTTTTTGCAGATGTATGTAATCTAATAATTTATTTTCAAAGCCTTACTATGTGATTATAAGTTTCATTAATGTATATGAAATGTAAATTCATAAAAATGACGGCAGAGATGTTGTCGGCAGCATACAACATAGGATTAAAAATGCGATAATGACAAAGGAACACACTTTAGGAGAATAAACATGACCGACTACCGTATTGCCCCCAGTATTTTGTCTGCCGATTTTGCCCGCTTGGGCGAAGAGGTTGCCGAAGTTATCCGCGCCGGTGCGGATTTGATTCATTTTGACGTGATGGACAATCATTATGTGCCGAATCTGACTTTCGGCCCTATGGTTTGCGCGGCTTTGAAACCGTATGCAACCGTGCCGGTCGATGTGCATTTGATGGTTGAGCCGGTGGACGATTTGATTCATTCGTTTGCCAAAGCCGGTGCCAATATTATTACTTTTCATCCGGAAGCCAGCCGCCATGTCGACCGCAGCTTGGGTTTGATTAAAGAATACGGCTGTCAGGTAGGTTTGGTATTGAACCCTGCTACGCCGGTCAATATTCTGGAAAACGTTTTGGACAAACTGGATATGGTGTTGCTGATGTCGGTCAACCCGGGCTTCGGCGGACAAAGCTTTATCCCGAATACGCTGGTGAAAATCCGCAAAGTGCGCGAGATGTTGGACGAGTATGAACGGCAAAGCGGCCGCCATATCGCATTGGAAGTCGATGGTGGCGTGAAGGCAGACAATATTGCTGAAATTGCGGCGGCAGGTGCGGATACGTTTGTGGCCGGTTCGGCGATTTTTGGCAAACCGAATTACAAAGCCGTTATCGATGAAATGCGTCAGCAGTTAGCGCAAGTCGGATAATTAAGCCGGGATATTCTCGGTTTTCAAACTTTTAAATAATCAATGTTTAATATTAAAGGCCGTCTGAAATGATTTTCAGACGGCCTTTTTTAGCCTAAACCCTTACAGCGGCCATTTCAATGCTGGATTGCTTTCAATGACTGCTTTGAATTGGTTTTGAATACGCTCAATCGCTTCTTGCGTATCCGCTTCAAAACGCAATACCAAAATCGGCGTGGTATTGGAAGCACGCATCAGGCCGAAGCCGTCAGGGAATTCAACGCGTAAGCCGTCGATGGTGATGATTTCGGTCGCACCTTCAAACTTGGCATTGGCAGCCAGCTCTTCAATCACTTTGTGGCCGTTGCTGCCTTCCGGCAGGTCAATGTTGAGTTCCGGAGTGGAAATGCTTTGCGGCAGCTTGTTTAACACTTCGGACGGATTGTCGAAGGCAGACAGGATTTCCAAGAGGCGTGCGCCGGCATACATGCCGTCGTCGAAGCCGAACCAGCGTTCTTTAAAGAAAACGTGGCCGCTCATTTCACCGGCAACCAGTGCGCCGGTTTTTTTCATGGTGGATTTGATGAAGCTGTGGCCGGTTTTTTCCATTACAGGTTCGCCGCCGTGTTCTTTAATCCAAGGCGCGAGCAGACGGGTGGATTTGACGTCGAAAATCACTTTGGCTTTAGGATTGCGGCTCAACACGTCTTGCGCGAAAAGCATCAGTTGGCGGTCTGGATAGATGATGTTGCCGTCTTTGGTGACCACGCCCAAGCGGTCGGCATCGCCATCAAATGCCAAGCCGATTTCGGCATCGCTGTTTTTAAGCTCGACGATAAGGTCTTGCAGGTTTTTCGGTTTGGAAGGATCAGGGTGGTGATTAGGGAAATTGCCGTCCACTTCGCAGAAAAGTTCGGTAACTTCATTGCCCAAACCTTTGTAGAGTTTGCCTGCAAATGCGCCGCCGACACCGTTGCCCGCATCAATCACGATTTTCATCGGGCGTTTGAGCTTGATGTGGCCGACGATGTTGTTGTGGTATTCGCCGGAGATGTCTTTTTCGGTTACGCTGCCTTGTTTGTCGGCGGCAACAAAACCGTCTTTCTCAACAATAGCTAAAAGTTCTTGAATGGCTTCGCCTGCAAGCGTGTCACCGCCGAGCATCATTTTGAAACCGTTGTAATCGGGCGGATTGTGGCTGCCGGTAATCATCACGCCGCTGCCGCCGCATTCGTTGATGGCTGCGAAGTAGAGCATAGGGGTGGCAACCATGCCGACGTTGAGGACGTCAATGCCGCTGTCTGTGAAACCGCGTTGAATTTGTGCCATCAGGCCGGGACCGCTCAAACGGCCGTCGCGGCCGAGTGCGATACGGGTAATGCCTTTTTCGGAGGCTTTGGTGGCAATGGCTTTGCCGATTAAGTAGGCAGCATCGTCGGTCAGGGTTTTACCGACGATGCCTCGGATGTCGTAGGCTTTGAAAATGTCGCGGGCGATATTTGCCATGTGGATTTCCTTTGAATTTAAGGGAAAATAATAGGCGTTATTCTAACACGGCTAAAAGGCCGTCTGAAGAATTCAGACGGCCTTTTGTCGTTACATCAAAGAACAGTGTTGCTTGGACGAATCAATTGTTAAAAGTGTTGCACTGGTTGATGTCGCCGCTTTCCAAACCGCGCTTGAGCCAAGTCATGCGTTCTTCGGATGAGCCATGGGTAAAGCTGTCGGGAACAACATAGCCCTGAGCCTGTTTCTGCAAACGGTCGTCGCCGACGGATTCGGCGGCAAGCATGGCTTTTTGAATGTCTTCGGCTTTGAAGATATTGTTGTTGACGGCGTAGTGTCCCCAAATACCGGCGAAACAGTCGGCCTGCAATTCGAGTTTGACGGAAAGGGCATTGGCCTCTTTCTTGCCGACTTGCTGCTGCATTTTGTGGACTTTAGGCAGGATGCCGAGCAGGTTTTGAACGTGATGGCCGACTTCATGGGCAATAACGTAGGCAAACGCGGCATCGCTGGCGGATTCGAGCTTGGTGCGCATGTCTTCGTAGAAGCTCAAATCCAAATAAACTTTTTGGTCGCCCGGGCAGTAAAACGGACCCATGGTATATTGACCCGTACCACAGGCAGTGGACGTACCGCCTTCATACAACACCATGATTGCCGGTGTATAGCGTTGGTCGTGTTGTTGGAAATATTTGCTCCATGCTTTTTCCGTATCGGCAAGGACGACGCGGGACAGCTCATTCAACTCGGCTTCTTGTTGGCTGTCGAGTCGGGAGGCTTGCTGGGTAGGAATGCCCATCGAAGATGAGCCGCCAACCAAGCCGCTCAAATCCACGCCGTAATATGCGCCGACCAAAACCACGATAATGCCGAGTATGCCCGGCGTTTTGCCGCCGCCGCCACGGCTTCCGCGGCGATCTTCGACGTTTTGGCTTTGTTCACGACCTTTCCAATCCATAATGTGTATCCTGTGTAGTTTTCATGCGGCGGATTATACTATGGAATGTCGAATGTGTTTGATCGAATTGCGAATATTGCTGGAGGCCGTCTGAAAATGCGGTATCGGGAAAGTGAAAACGGCAGTATCTTTCAGACGGCCTTGGTGTTTGTTAGAATGAACAAACCTACTATTGGGAGATATAAGATGAAAGTTAGCAGTAAAGCTATTGTCAACGGTGAATTTGAAGACAAATACGGCAAGCGCGGCAGCCAGTTTAGCCCGAGCGGTATGCCTTCTTATTCGATTCCTTTTGAGATCGAAGATGCGCCGGAGGGAACAAAATCGTTTGCCGTGGTATTGGAAGACAAAGATGCCATTTCGGCATCGGGTTTCGTATGGACGCATTGGTTGATTTCGGATTTGAAACGTACTTCCGTGGCAGAAAATGAAAGTATTTCTGCAACGGATTTCACGCAAGGCGCGAACACTTGGGCGAGCGCGTTGGGTAAATTTGAAATCGAAGAGGCTTCGTTTTATGGCGGTATGGCGCCACCGAACAACCGCCATCGTTACGAGCTGATTGTGTACGCGCTGGACACTGTTTTGGATTTGCCGCGCGGTTTCCGCTTTAATGAGCTGCATTTTGCCATGCAGGGCCATGTGTTGGATTCGGCATGCGTAGTCGGTACTTATGATGTGTGACGGTATGCGTCATTATTGAAAAACAGCCTGTCCGGTTTTAATTCGGACAGGCTGTTTTTATGGGAAATCAAATCAATTAAACCACTTCGGCTTTGGTGATGATGACGGGTTCGCTCGGTACATCGTCGTGGTAGCCGTGGCGTTTGGTAGAAACGCCTTCGATGGCATCGACTACATCAAAACCGTCAACGACTTTGCCGAATACGGCGTAGCCCCAGTCTTGGACGACGGTTTTGCCGTACAATTCTTTAGAACGGAAGTTCAGGAAAGCGTTGTCGGCAGTGTTGATGAAGAATTGCGCGCTGGCAGAGTGCGGATCGGAAGTACGCGCCATGGCGATGGTGTATTTTTCGTTAGGCAAACCGTTGGACGCTTCGTTTTGAATCGGATCGCGGGTTTCTTTTTCGTTCATGTTTTCATCCATGCCGCCACCTTGAATCATAAAGCCTTTGATAACGCGGTGGAAGATTACGCCGTCGTAGAAGCCGTCTTTAACGTATTGCTCGAAGTTTTTAGCAGTAATGGGGGCTTTGTCGAAATCGAGTTCGATTTTGATGTCGCCTTTATTGGTGTGCAGGATAATCATGGGTTTCCTTTCGTTAGAATCCGGTTTTGAATCATTCGTTAAATTGTGTCTGAACGACAAACTTCAAGGCCGTCTGAAAAATATTCTTTCAGACGGCCTGGACTATGTTTACGGGTTTACGGCATCAGGACGAAATAAGCCCACAGCGCAACCAACAGGATACAGAGGACATTCAGCAATAAGCCGACATTCATCATTTCGCGTTGCTTAATCAAGCCTGTACCAAACACAATCGCGTTAGGCGGCGTGGCAACCGGCAGCATGAAGGCACAAGATGCGCCAATGCCGATAACGAATACCAAGACTTGTTCAGGCAGACCCATTTGCGCGGCGATGCTGGCGAAAATAGGCACAAGCAGGGCGGCGGAAGCCGTGTTACTGGTGAACTCGGTCAGGAAGATGATGAAGGTTGCAACCACGAAAATCACCAGCAATGCAGGAGAGTGGGCGAACGTGGAAGCAACTTGCTGACCCAGTGCTTCAGATGCGCCGGAAGATTGCAACAAAGCGCTCAAGCTGATGCCGCCACCGAAGAGCATCAATACACCCCAGTCGGTATTGCGGGCAACTTCTTTCCATTGCGCCACGCCGAATACAACGACGGCAACGGCGGCAATCAGGGCGATAACGGTATCGGGGTTGGAAATACCGAATGCGTCTTTGATTTTGGAGCTGAATACCCAAGAGATGGCGGCGGCCAAGAAAATCAACAGCGCGATCATGCGGTGTAAAGTCCAAGGGATAGATTCGGCTTTAACTTCCACGCGCTCGTTCAAATTAGGTTTGAGGATGACGTACATGGAGAACAGCATTAACGGCAGAATCAACAGCATCATCGGCAGGCCGAGCTTCATCCAGCCGACGAAGTCCAAGTTCAGCGCTTTGGCGGCAATCATGTTCGGCGGAGAACCGACCACGGTACCCAAGCCGCCGATACTGGCGCAGTAGGCGATACCGAGCAGGACGAAAACGTAGGTTTTGCGTTCTTTTTCCTGGTCGAGGTGGCTCATCATACCCATTGCCAAAGGCAACATCATCGCTGCAGTAGCAGTGTTACTGATCCACATAGACAGGAAGGCGGTAACGGCAAACAGCATCAACACGGCAACTTTCATATTGCCGCGGGACAGGCGCAACAGGCTGACAGCGATTTTACGGTCGAGACGTTGCATGTGTAGGGCGGTTGCAAGCGCGAAACCGCCGAAGAAGATGTAAATCGTCGGATCGGCAAAGCCCGCCATCGCCTTTTTGATGTCCATGTCGGGGAAGCCGAGTACGACGGCGAGAATTGGTACCATCAATGCGGTTACCGTGATGTGTACGGCTTCGGTAAACCAAAGTGCCGCAACGAAAATCAACAGTGCGATACCTTTGTTGGCATCGGTGCTGTAGGGAAGGATGTAATAAATGCCGAAGCAGACAACAGCAGAGATAATGGTCGTCAGCAGTCCTTTAAAGTCGGTAATCGGCTTCTGCGCACTGAGAAGCTCAACGTTCTCAGGATGCTGAGTTTTATCCTTGGCGTTTAAGTCCATGATGTATTCCTCTGAAACATGATTGGTTTTTCTTTTCAGCCGTACGTTCAGACGGCCTAATAGGCGACAGTATATTTGTAATTTGATGTAGTGTAAACAAATTGTAAATTATTTTTTAAAAATGAAATGAAAACCGGATAAGCAGCAAGAAAACTGCTTATCCGGTGGAATGAAAACCCATTGTGAGCTAATAAGAATCAGGACAAATCGGTAAAATTGCCAAAATTACGGCAGAGTCAGTAATACCATCCTGATTTATATGGATTTAAACATTTTGCGTCAGATTGTCTTGTTCCTTAAACAACAAACCGCAAACGGCAAAACCTGCAGCAGCTAAGAGCGCGCCTGCAATGCCGATATTGGAAAGGCCGAACCAGACGGTCACATAATGCCCCAAAAGTGCACCGCCGCCGATACCGACATTGTACAAACCTGAATAAATCGAGTTGGCCACATCAGTTGCATCCGAGGCAAATGCCAAGACTTTCGATACCATGCCCAAGCTGACGATGACGATGGCCACGCCCCAAATAAACACTAGCGCATATACCGCATACGGGAAAGAGGCAAGCGGCAGAAGCAGCAGGGCGGAGAGCAGGATGACCGCCACCGCGCCGAGCATAAACAAACGTTGCGCTTTGGCAAACCATTTGCCAAACAGATAAGACGCGGCAAATCCTGCCAAACCGTACAGGCTCAAAACGATGGTAACTTGTTCTGCCTTAAATCCGCCAACTTGCAACACAAAAGGCTCGATATAGCTGTATGCCGTGAAATGTGCCGTAATAATCAACACCGTCATGGCATAGAGCAGCATCAGGTTACGGCGTTTGAACAAACTCGGCAGGCTGCTTAAAGAGCCGGTATTTTGGCTGGGTAAAGCAGGCAGGTTTTTAGCCAACACCAGCATTACGCCGGCAGCACAGACGCCGATCAGCAGGAAACTGAGCTGCCAGCTAAAATATTGCCCGACCACACGTCCGAGCGGAATACCCAACACCATCGCCAAAACCGTACCCGTACTGAGCAGGCCCAAAGCCTGATTGGTCTTACCGTCTGGCGCAAGGCGGACTGCCAACGAGGCCGTAATCGACCAAAATACCGCGTGTGTCAGCGCAATCCCGATACGGCTGACCAAGAGGATGTTGAAGTTCCAAGAAAAGAACGACAGCGCGTGAAACAGCGCAAACAGTGCAAACAGCATCAGCAATAATTTGCGCCGTTCGATGTTTTTCGTCATCAGCATCAGCGGCAGCGATAGGAGCGCAACAATCCACGCATACACCGTAATCATCATGCCCACTTCCGTTGCCGGTTTGCCAAAGCTCTGACCAATGTCGCTCAAAAGCGCAATCGGAATGTATTCGGTGGTATTGAAAATAAACGCCCCCACCGCCAGCGCGCATACGCTAACCCATTGTTTGAATGTTGAAGTCATTATTATGTCCGTTTGATGAAGCAAAAGGCGTTATTGTACGCCTATCTGCATTTTTCAGACGGCCTTAATAAAGAATTTGCAAGCTGTTTGCGTAAGGAGTAAAGTGTTTGGCAACCATATTTGTTTGAATGAAAGGAAATACAAATGCAAACTGTTACCCTCAACATCGACGGCATGACCTGCGGCGGCTGCGTGAAAAGCGTAACCCGTCTTTTGGAAGGCGTAGAAGGCGTGGAAAAAGCAGAAGTCAGCTTGGAAAACAAAAATGCAGTGATTACTTTTGATGAAAGCAAGACAGATACCGACGCGCTGATTGATGCCGTAGAAGACGGCGGCTACGATGTGGCTTTGTAACCGATAAGCGTATTTTTGAATAAAGGCCGTCTGAAACGCTTCAGACGGCCTTTGTCTCTTGATCACTTACTTTTTGCCATTATTTGGATTACACCGCCACACGGGTAAACAAAAGTTTTCGCGCATATCTGAAGCAAAGCGGCGGCAAGTGGCTGCCGTATTACGACGAGGCCTGTACCAAACCGTTAGCGGCCGACTAAGGCTACCTGAAACTTTTCAGGTAACCTGTTTCTATTCTGCCCAAGCCGCCTAACGCTCCTCCAGTCCGGCCAAAATCGCACAATCCGGGCAGTCGTCTCCCGCGCAGGCATCGTGCCAACGTTGCAGCTCGGCCACCATGCCCTGCAAGCGTTCGATTTTGGCCTCCAGCTCGGCGATGTGCCGCGCGGTGAGCGTTTTCACTTCGCGGCTGGTACGCTGCGGGTTGTGTTGCAGGCTCAAAAGCTGCCCGATCTGCGGCAGCGAAAAGCCCACTTCCCGCGCATGGCGGATAAAGCGCAGCCGGACAAGGTCGGCATGTCCGTAGCGGCGGTAGCCCGCTTCGCTGCGCGCGGCCGGGGCGATTAGGCCGTGCTTTTCGTAGTCGCGGATTTGTTTGGCGGAAAGGCTGCTCTCGGCCGCGGCCTGGCTGATGTTCATCATGATGCTTGACCTTTACTTCGGGTAAAGCTTTATAGTGGCGGCACTTAGCGGGAAAGCAAGAGCAGACCCATCATTTCAGGTTACCTGAAAGCTTTGGCTGCAACGGGCTTTAAAACCTCAGCCTCATTCCAACAGAAAGGAAACCCTATGCAAACCATCACATTAAACATCGAAGGCATGACCTGCGGCGGCTGCGTGAAAAGCGTTACCAGCATCCTCGAAGGCGTAAACGGCGTGGACAAGGCCGAAGTGAGCCTGGAAAACAAGAATGCCGTCGTGGAATTCGACCCCGCCCAAACCAACCCCGCCGCGCTGATAGAAGCGGTGGAAGACGGCGGCTTTGATGCGGCTTTGTAAATCGAATCGCAACAAATCGACTGCAACACCCCAAAGGCTACCTGAAATCCTGCTCCGCTTTTTTCAGGTAGCCCAACCACATTCAGAAGGAAGAAACCATGCAACAAAAAGTCCGTTTTCAAATCGAAGGCATGACTTGTCAGGCCTGTGCTTCGCGTATTGAAAAAGTGTTGAACAAAAAAGATTTTGTCGAATCGGCAGGGGTGAACTTTGCCAGCGAGGAAGCGCAGGTTACGTTTGACGACAGCAAAACCTCCGCAGCCGACATCGCCAAAATTATCGAGAAAACCGGCTACGGCGCGAAGGAAAAAACGGAAGACGCGCTGCCGCAGCCCGAAGAAGCAGCGCATGTAAGCTGGAGGCTGTGGCTTTTGTTGGCCATCAATATTCCGTTCCTTATCGGCATGGCAGGGATGATGATCGGGCGGCACGATTGGATGATTCCGCCTGTATGGCAGTTTGCGCTGGCGAGCGTGGTGCAGCTTTGGCTGGCGGTGCCGTTTTACAAAAGCGCGTGGGCGAGCATTAAGGGCGGGTTGGCGAACATGGACGTGCTGGTTACCATCGGTACGGTATCGATTTACCTGTATTCCGTCTATATGCTGTTTTTCAGCCCGCACGCGGCGCACGGCATGGCACACGTGTATTTTGAAGTAGGCGTGATGGTGATCGGTTTTGTGTCGCTGGGCAAATTTTTGGAACACCGCACCAAAAAATCCAGCCTGAACAGCTTGGGCTTGCTGCTCAAACTCACGCCGACCCAAGTCAACGTGCAACGCGATGGCGAATGGAAACAACTGCCCATCGACCAAGTGCAAATCGGCGACCTTATCCGCGCCAACCACGGCGAACGCATTGCCGCCGACGGCATCATCGAGAGCGGCAGCGGTTGGGCGGATGAGAGCCATCTTACCGGCGAATCCAACCCCGAAGAGAAAAAAGCGGGCGGAAAAGTATTGGCGGGTGCGTTGATGACCGAAGGCAGCGTGGTGTACCGCGCCACACAACTCGGCAGCCAAACCCTGCTTGGCGACATGATGAACGCGCTGTCCGAAGCGCAGGGCAGTAAAGCGCCGATTGCGCGCGTGGCAGACAAGGCGGCGGCGGTGTTTGTGCCTGCCGTCGTGGGCATCGCGCTTCTGACTTTTATCGCCACTTGGCTGGTGAAAGGCGATTGGACGGTTGCTCTGATGCACGCCGTTGCCGTTTTGGTAATTGCTTGTCCGTGCGCGCTCGGTCTGGCGACGCCCGCTGCGATTATGGTCGGCATGGGCAAGGCGGTGAAACACGGCATTTGGTTCAAAGACGCGGCGGCGATGGAAGAAGCCGCCCATGTCGATGCCGTCGTGTTGGACAAAACCGGCACGCTGACCGAAGGCAGGCCGCAGGTTGCCGCCGTTTATTGCGTTCCCGACAGCGGCTTTGACGAAGACGCTTTGTACCGCATCGCCGCCGCCGTCGAACAAAACGCCGCTCATCCGCTTGCCCGCGCCATCGTTTCCGCCGCCCAAGCGCGCGGCTTGGAGATTCCTGCCGCACAAAACGCGCAAACTGTTGTCGGCGCAGGCATTACCGCCGAAGTGGAAGGCGTGGGTTTGGTGAAAGCAGGCAAAGCCGAATTTGCCGAATTGACCTTGCCGAAGTTTTCAGACGGCGTTTGGGATATTGCAAGCATTGTTGCAGTCTCAGTCGATAACAAACCTATCGGCGCATTCGCACTTGCCGACGCGTTGAAAGCCGATACCGCCGAAGCCATAGGCCGTCTGAAAAAACACAATATCGATGTTTACATCATGAGCGGCGACAACCAAGGCACGGTCGAATACGTCGCCAAACAACTGGGCATCGCACACGCCTTCGGCAATATGAGTCCGCGCGATAAAGCTGCCGAAGTGCAGAAACTCAAAGCTGCCGGCAAAACCGTGGCGATGGTCGGCGACGGTATCAACGATGCGCCCGCGCTCGCCGCCGCCAACGTCAGTTTCGCCATGAAGGGCGGTGCGGACGTTGCCGAACATACCGCATCCGCCACGCTGATGCAGCATTCGGTCAACCAACTCGCCGATGCCCTGCTGGTGTCGCAGGCAACCTTGAAAAACATCAAGCAAAACCTGTTCTTCGCCTTCTTCTACAATATATTGGGTGTTCCGCTCGCCGCGCTCGGCTTCCTAAACCCTGTTATCGCAGGTGCGGCAATGGCGGCAAGCTCGGTTTCCGTGTTGAGCAATGCCTTGCGCCTGAAACGGGTGAAGATTGAGTGATAATATAAAGGCCGTCTGAAGATTGTTTTTCAGACGGCCTGTCATTTAAGTATTTTTGAAGGAATAATCAGATGAGAACACTTCGTTTATTGTTTGGCTTGGCATTGGTTGCTACGGGGTTTAGCGTGCAGGCTGGGGATTACAGCGAGAAGCAGCACGATAAGCTGATACGAGAATGCAATCGGAACAATCTGGAAAGTTGTGTCACTGCGGCCGTTTGGATGCGCGATTATCTTGAAGCGCCTGCTCATGCTTATCCGTTTCTGAAAAAAGCCTGCGATGGCGGCAATATGCGCGGCTGCAATGTTTTGGGTAATCTGTATCTCAATCCGTCCAGCGGTTTAGGCATGGATTATGCCGCCGCAGTCAAGCTCTACGAGCGAGCCTGTAAAGGCGGTTATGAAAATGCCTGTACCAATTTTGAAGAAACTAAAGCAGAGATGGCGCAAGGCAATACACCAGACCGCGACAGCCGTTTAAACCAACTGAGCGAATCTTGTGCTTTGGAAAACGAATCCGCTTGTCAGGCGTTAATGATGGAAATGCAACGTTGAGCGTCACGCTGAGGCCGTTTGAAGATTGTTTTTCAGACGGCCTTTAATCCATATTTTCTGATTTCGAGACTCAAGCGGGAGTATGTCGTATGGACATGATGTTGTTTACCAATATTGTATTGATTGTTTTATGTATTTTTACCATGTTGCTGGTGTGGTCGCGTAACTGGAAACGCAAGCAGGCGTATTTTGAGAAAATCAAAAGCAATCCGGAAAACCTCAAATGGGTTGGGCAGAATCTGACCGGTCAGGAATGGAAGGATTTGAAAGCCGTGAGCGACCGTTTTGGGCTGCCCATGTTGCAGGCCAAGCAATTAATTGATTTTTATAAAAACAGTCAGCGTTAATTGATAATTTAACGATAGAACTTGACTGAAGTTAAGGCCGTCTGAAATAGCACTCTTATAATAATATAAGTGATATTTCAGACGGCCTTGCTGTTGGTTCAAATAAAGGGAGGAGAACAAAAATGACCGTTTACTTAATCGGCGACTCCGTTCGGCTTGCTTCGGAGCCTTACACGCGCGCCGCTTTGCCTGAGGTGGATATTGTTTCTCCATCGGAAAACTGCCGTTCGTCGCATGATGTGTTAGAGCATATCAGGCAATGGACAGAGGGCGCGACTGTGGGAGACATTATCCACATCAATTGCGGTTTGCACGACATCCGCCATAATCAAGGCTGTAATGAGCCGGTGGCCGATATAAAAACCTATCGCAGCAACCTGATTCAAATTTTTGATTATTTGAAACAGACAGGTGCAAAAATTATTTGGGCGTGCAGTACGCCGTTTTTGGAAAGCGTACACAATATCGTCAAACCCTCGCGCCGCTATCTGGCTGATTTGAAGGCCTATAACCGTGTGGCGGAGGATTTGGCAAGGCAATATGGCTTTGCCATCAATGATTTATACAGCCTGATGTTTGAGCAGGATTTGACTGATGTGATGCTGTGCGACGGGCTTCATTTCAATGAGTTTGGCAGTAAGATGATAGGCAAGGCAGTAGCCGAAGCGATATTGAAACAGTTGTGCTAACTTGACGTAATCCATTTTTATTATGTTTTTAATATTGAGACAGACTTTAAGTTGCAACCCAATATCTTTTGGGATATAGTGATTACTCTTATCAACATGAAACTAAGAAGGAATAAATGATGACTGGCAAATTAGATCAAATCAGCGGTGAAGTAAAAGAGAAAGCCGGCGAAGTTCTTGACGATTCCAAACTCAAAGCTGAAGGCGTAGTTCAACAAGGCGTCGGTAAGACAAAAGAAGTTGCTGCGGATGCTAAAGAAAAAGCAGAAAACTTTGCAGGTGAAGCCAAAGAAAAAGCGGCGCACTTCGCAGGCGAGGCTAAAGAAAAAGTAGAAAACTTTGCAGGTGAAGCCAAAGAGAAAGTAGCACACTTGGCTGAAGAAGCCAAAGAAAAAGCTGAAGGCTTGATTAATGATATTAAAAGCAAATTTTAATATTTAAAGAATAAAAGGCCGTCTGAAAGATTTTTCAGACGGCCTTTGTTTATGGTTTTAAAGTTTAGGCAAACTGTTTGCCAAATTCGATAAACTCGTCTTTTTTGGCTTTGGCTTTGCCGGAGTCGATGGCTTCTTGCGCGGCTTTGACACCGTCCGCCAGCGATGCGACCACATTTCCTGCGTAGAGCGCGGCGGCTGCATTGAGGACGACGATGTCGCGTGCGGCACCGACTTTGCCATCCAGCACTTCGTTCATTTTTTGCAGGGATTCTTGCGCGTTTTCGACTTTGATTTCGTCCAAATTGCGGCGGATTTCCATGCCGAAATCGGCCGGGCTGATATCGTATTCGGTGATTTTGCCGTCTTTCAGTTCGGCAACGCGGGTTTTGCCGGTCAGCGTGATTTCATCCAAACCGCCTTCGCCGCATACAACCAAAACATGTTTGGAGCCCAGTTGTTGCAATACGCGGGAAAGAATGCCGCACAAGTCGATGTGGAACACGCCCAAGAGTTGGTTTGCTGCGCCGGCCGGATTGGTCAGCGGGCCCAAGATATTGAAGATGCTGCGGAAACCGAGCGAACGGCGGACAGGGGCGACATAGCGCATGGCGCTGTGATGGTTGGGTGCGAACATAAAGCCGATGCCAGTTTGCTGAATGCTTTGGGCGACCTGTTCGGGGTTGAGGTTGAGGTTGGCGCCCATTTGTTCCATGACATCGGCAGCGCCGCTGGATGAAGAAACGGAGCGGCCGCCGTGTTTGGCGACTTTCGCGCCAGCCGCCGCTGCGACAAACATGGAAGTCGTGGAAATATTGAAAGTTTTGGCACCATCGCCGCCTGTGCCGACAATATCGACCAAATCATCGGCATTTTCCAGCGGCACTTTGGTGGCGAATTCACGCATTACGCTGGCTGCGGCGGTAATCTCGGAAACGGTTTCAACTTTAATCCGCAGACCGGTCAGAATGGCGGCGATTTTCTCGGGCGGAACTTGGCCGCTCATGATTTGGCGCATGAGGTCGGTCATTTCATCGTAGAAAAGTTCGTTGTTGCTGATGAGGCGTTCAATCGCTTGTTGAGGGGTAATCATGATTGTTCCTTTGTTCGTGTCCGATGTGATTCAGGCCGTCTGAAAATGCGGTTTGAACACTGTCAAACACATTTCAGACGGCCTTTCATTAAGATTTTTGTGGGCGGTAGTCTTTGAATTCTTCCAAGAAGTTTTTCAGCATATCGTGGCCGTGTTCGGTCAGCAGGGCTTCGGGGTGGAACTGTACGCCTTCGACGGCATATTCTTTGTGGCGTACGCCCATGATTTCGCCGTCTTCCGTCCATGCAGTAATTTCGAGGCAGTCGGGCAGGGTGGTGCGGTCGATGGCCAGGCTGTGGTAGCGCGTGCAGTTGACCGGATTGGGCAGGTCTTTAAACATGCCTGTGCCGTGATGGAAAACGGGGGAGACTTTGCCGTGCATCATCGTTTGCGCGCGCACGACATTGCCGCCGAACGCTTCGCCCATGGTTTGATGGCCGAGGCACACGCCCATAACGGGCAGCCTGCCGGCAAAGTGCTGCATGGCCGCAACAGAAATGCCTGCTTCTTTCGGGGAACAAGGGCCGGGGCCGATGACCAGATATTGAGGTTTCAGGGCTTCGATTTCTTCGATGGTGATTTCATCGTTGCAGCGAACCAAAACTTCCTGCCCCAATTCGGCAAAGTATTGGACGATGTTGTAGGTGAAGCTGTCGTAATTATCAATGAATAAAAGCATTTGCAAACCTTTAATGACATTTTGGCAGACAGGATAAGGCCTGCCAAAAGTGTAAAAATCGTTTATGTTTGCATAATATCACAATCTTTACCTTAGGATTACTTAAATACATAAGAACTCATGGTACGGTCAAACCAAGCCAGCAGGAGTTAGCTAGACGTAGGGCAGAATTTGGTAAAAATCGAGATGCCTTGATTCGAGAATGGGAAAAGAATACAGGGAAAAAATGGCCAACTTATACTGAACCTGTAATATCTTCCAGAACTGGTAGGCTTATAAAGCCAACAGGAAGTAAGTATGATGCTCACCATATTCAACCATTAGAAAATAATGGTGGTAATATTTGGCAAAACATTACTCCAGCTAGGTATCCTGAACAGCATCAAGGCGGCATTCATCGGGCAGATGGACCATTAAGAAATCTTCAAAAAAAATTGGATAGATAATATGTTTGAACGAATAAAAAATTCTTCTATTATTGTGAATAATTTCAATGAGTATTCATTATGCCAAGAGAAAAATCTATTTTTTAAATTACTAGATAGTGATTTTCTAGAGTTAGAAAAGCATATCCAAATTCCATATGATTTATTCTGCTTTTGGAAAGAAATTGGTTATGGTTTTCTTACTGTAAATGAAAGTGGAAGTATTCGATCAGAGTCCGATAATCGAATTATGGATCCTTTATCCATTTTAGATATATTGATTGGGGAGTCAGAACAAGTTTCTTCTAATTTTATTATTGAGCCATATCAAGTACCATTTTTCGAAAGATTTAGTGAATATTTTATTTGTTTTGATAGGCGAAATTTAAATAAGCCTAAACAACCTGTCTATTGGATATGGGATATGGAAAATCCCTTAGCTGATTCAATAGAGAGTTTTATTTATAAGTTATTTGAAAATCCTGATTTTTTAAATGAAATTTAGTAAGTTGTAGTAAGCGTAGGTTGGGTTTAAAACCCAACTAAATTAAAAAGATCGTCTGAAATCAGCAAGCCATAGCCCAAAAGGCCGTCTGAAACGGCGGATAAGACAAAACAACTAAAAAATGCTATGCTTTATGTTTTGAACCTAATCTGTTTGAAGTGATGAAAAAGTATCTTATCCCGACTACCGCCGTCGTTGTCGCCGCTGCGCTCGGCACGCCTTATTATCTTGGTGTCAAAGCGGAAGAAAGCCTGACCGAGCAACAAAAGCTGTTGCAGGAATCCGGTTTCCTGACCGTTGAGTCCCACCAATACGATCGCGGCTGGTTCAGTTCAACCGAGACGACCGTCATCCGCCTCAAACCGACCCTGCTTCAAAATACGCAAAAATACCTGCCGGACAATTTGAAAACCGTCCTGCAAGAGCCGATTACGGTCATCAACCACGTGACCCACGGCCCGTTTGCCGGCGGCTTCGGTACGCGTGCACACGTAGAGACCGAGTTCCAATATCATCCGGAAACCAAAAAAGTTTTGGACCGCTTCTTCGGCCAGCAAACGCCGTTGACCATGACCAATACGGTTTACCTTTCCGGCGACGGCAAACTCAGCCTCAATATCCCTGCCTTCGACTATGAAGAGCTTTCCGGTATCAAGCTCAACTGGAAAGGCTTTGGCGGCAATACCGATTACAGCCAAGGCTTCAAAAGCTATCGCCACGATTACCTTGCGCCGTCTTTACAAGTCAAATTGGCCGACAAAGGCGATGTGTCTTTGGAAAACCTGCACTTCCAATCCGAAACGGAAGACGGCCTGACCAAGCTTGCTTTGGGCAAGAGCAGCATTACGCTGGATAAATTCCTGTTGCAATGGAAAGAAAACATCGATTACAACGTTAAGTTGAACGAACTGGTCAACCTTGTGACCAACCTGCAAATCGGTGCATTCATCAATCCGACCGGCACGATTGCTCCATCTAAAATCGAAGTCAGCAAACTGCGTTTCGATACTCAGACCGGCGAAGTTGATAAATTCATCAACAGTGAAGGCCGCTTCCAATTTGAAAGCCTGACTTATGGCGAAGACAAATACGGCCCTCTGGACATCAATGTCGCTGCCGAGCATTTGGATGCGGCATCACTTTTGGCATTGAAAAACAAAATTGCCGAAGTGTCCGTGAAGAAAATGAGCGAAGAAGAAATTCAGGCTTCCTTGATTCAGACGGCCAAAAACGAGGCTTCGGGCCTGTTTACCAATAATCCGGTTTTAAACGTCAAAACCTTCAAATTCACCATGCCTCATGGCGATGTCGATGTCAGCGGCAAACTCGCGTTTAAAGGTTTGGCAGCCAAAGACCTCAACAATTTGGGCGATATGCTGAAGAAAACCGAAGCCGACTTCAACATGAGCGTACCGCAAAAATTGTTGGAGCAGCTCGCCGTCAACCAGGCAAGCAGCCTGTTTAGCGTCAATGCCGAAGATGAAGCCGCAGGCCGCGCCAGTATTGACGATATCAACGAGACCTTGCGCCTGATGGTAGACAGCACCATCAAAAGCATGGCAAGCGAGAAATATCTGACCTTAGAAGACGATAATGTCAAAACCCATCTGACTCTGCAAAACAGCGAGTTGAAATTAAACGGAAAAGTCCTTCAAAGCGACCCGGAACCTGAGTTTGACGAAGCAGACTTTCCCAATAACTAATCCTCAATCACACAAACAGCGGTTTTAGCTTCACTGAAGTTAAAACCGCAAATCAACCCACAATCAAAAAGGAAACCCATGTTCCGTACCATGCTCGGCGGCAAAATCCACCGTGCCACCGTTACCGAAGCCGACCTCAACTACGTCGGCAGCATTACCGTTGACCAAGACCTGCTGGATGCGGCAGGTATTTGCGTGAACGAAAAAGTCGCCATCGTCAACAATAACAACGGCGAACGCCTTGAAACCTACACCATCCCCGGTGAACGCGGCAGCGGCGTCGTTTGCTTGAATGGCGCGGCTGCGCGTTTGGTTCAAAAAGGCGATATCGTGATCATCATGTCTTACGTCATGTTGTCCGAACCCGAAATTGCAGCGCATGAGCCGAAAGTCGTCCTTGTCGATGAAAACAATAAAATCCGCGACGTGATTTCTTATGAGCCGCCGCACACCGTGTTGTAATATTCAAACAAAGGCCGTCTGAAACGTTTCAGACGGCCTGTTTCCCAAATTCAACTTATCTGAAAGGCTTTGCCGTGAATATCCAAATCAACAACATCACCGTCAGCAACGATGCGCCCTTTACCCTTTTCGGTGGCATCAATGTCCTTGAAGACCTCGACTCTACGCTGAAAGCCTGTGAGCAATACGTTAAAGTAACCGATAAACTCGGCATCCCTTACGTGTTCAAAGCCTCTTTCGACAAGGCAAACCGCTCTTCCATCCACTCTTTCCGCGGTGTGGGTTTGGATGAAGGCATGAAGATTTTTCAAGCGGTGAAGCGCGAGTTTAATGTTCCCGTGATTACCGATGTTCACGAGCCTTACCAATGTCAGCCGGTTGCCGAAGTCTGCGATGTCATCCAGCTGCCAGCATTCTTGGCACGCCAAACCGATTTGGTGGTGGCAATGGCGAAAACCGGCAATGTCATCAACATCAAAAAGCCGCAATTCCTCAGCCCGTCTCAAATGAAAAACATCGTCGAGAAATTCCAAGAAGCAGGCAACGAGCAAATCATTTTGTGCGAACGCGGCGCAAACTTCGGCTACGACAACTTGGTGGTCGATATGCTCGGCTTTGGCGTGATGAAAAAAACGTGTCACAACCTGCCCGTTATTTTTGACGTAACCCATTCCCTGCAAACGCGCGAATCCGGTGCTGCCGCATCAGGCGGCCGTCGCGCCCAAGTATTGGACTTGGCGCTTGCCGGCATGGCAACCCGATTGGCCGGTTTGTTCCTCGAATCCCATGCCAATCCAGACCAAGCCAAATGCGATGGCCCAAGCGCATTGCCGCTTGCCCAATTGGAAGACTTCCTGACCCGTGTTAAAGCGATTGATGAAACCGTGAAATCGTTTGCACCTATGGATATTCGTTAAGGGTCAATCAATTAAAAGGCCGTCTGAAAGCAGTTTCAGACGGCCTTTTTATTGGCATTACTGTCCGCGCAAAAACAGTGCGTCCAATTCTTTTAAAGTCAGTTTGACCCAAGTCGGACGGCCGTGATTACACTGGTTGCTGCGCGGCGTATTTTCCATATCGCGCAGGAGCGCATTCATTTCCGGCAGGGTAAGTTGGCGGCCGGCGCGGACGGAGCCGTGGCAGGACATGGTGGCGAGGATGTGGTTTTCGTGTTCTTCGATGGTTTGGCTGCTGCCGACTTGGGCAAGTTCACCCAAAACATCTTTGGCCAATGAAACGACGTCGGCTTTGCTGAGCATGGCGGGAACTGCGCGGACGGCAAGGGTATTGCCGCCCATGTCGGACAGTTCCAGCCCGAAGCCTGCCAGCGTTTCGGCATGATCGGCAAGGGCGGCGCATTCTTCGTGGGACGCGGCAAAGGTTACGGGAATAAGCAGGCGTTGGCTTTGCAGGTTGCCGTTTTCCTGACGTTGGCGTTTCATTTTCTCGTAGTTGACGCGCTCGGCAGCGGCGTGCATATCGATGAGCAAAAGGCTGTCTTCGGCTTGGGCAAGGATGTAGATGCCTAATAATTGGGCAATGGCAAAGCCGAGCGGCGGCAGTTCGGATTGTGATGGAAGGCCGTCTGAAAGCGGCGTATCTGTTTTTTGGGTAGGGATTTCAGACGGCATATTGCCGAAACGTGCCTGCTCGAATTGGCTCAACTCAAGGTCGATATCGTCGGTTTTTTTGTAGAGTTCGGCGTAAGTATTCATGGCCGCGCGGCTTTCGCGCAGGGACAGGCTGCGTTGTTGCGGTGCGCGTGCAGCTTGGTAAGGCATGGGCGCGGTTTTGCCTGATGAACCAAAGGCATTGCGTGTGTCGGATTTGTTGCCTGTCGGGTAGTTGGATGCGCTATCAAACAGATTTTCGCTGTTGTTTTCAGACGGCATTGGTGCAGGCGTAACGCCGGTAATGTCATGCAACACTTCGCCTGCGTTGCTGACGCTTTCGGTCAAGTCGGCACGCGTGTCGGCAAGGGCTTTGTTGAGCGTGTGGAACACGAGTTGGTGTACTTGCTGGCTGTCGCGGAAGCGGATTTCGGTTTTGGTCGGGTGGACGTTGACATCCACGGCTTCGGGCGGCAGGTCGAGAAAGAGGACGAAAGCAGGCGTCAACGCGTTGTGCAAAACGTCTCGGTATGCCTGTTTGACGGCATGGAGCATGACTTTGTCGCGGACAAAACGATGGTTGACGAAGCAGAATTGTTTGTCGGTTTTGCCTTTGGCGAAAGTCGGCTTGGCAATCGCGCCATAGAGCCTTAGCGCGCCATTGCCGCTGTCAATTTCCAATGAGGCCGTCTGAAAATCATCGCCGACAATGGCGGCAATCCGTTCATGCAGGCTTTGTGCAGGAAGTTTGAACACTTGTTTGCCGTCGCGGTTGAGTGAGAAGGCAATGTGCGGATGCGCCAGCGCGAGGCGTTCGAGCATGGTAGCGCAGTGGGCGTATTCGGTGTTTTCAGATTTGAGGAACTTGCGTCGCGCAGGGGTATTGAAGAAGAGTTCGGCGGCTTCGATGGTGGTGCCGACGGGGTGGGCGGCGGCGGTAGGGCTGCTGAGTTTGCCGTCTTCGGCTTTGACTTGGGTCGCATGCGTGCTGTCTTCTTGACGGCTGGTCAGGGTCAGGCGGCTGACGGAGGCGATGCTTGCCAAGCCTTCTCCGCGAAAGCCCATGCTGGCAACGTGTTCCAAATCGTTTAAAGTTTTGATTTTGCTGGTGGCGTGGCGGTGGAGCGCAAGCTCAATGTCGTCCGGATGGATACCGCTGCCGTTGTCGCTGACGCGAATCAGGCGGATGCCGCCGCCGGCCAGCTCGACATCAATCGCTGTCGCGCCTGCATCGATGCTGTTTTCAACGATTTCTTTCAAGGCGTTGGCAGGACGTTCGACCACTTCGCCGGCGGCGATTTGGTTGACAAGATGGTCGGGCAGGGCGGCAATTCGGGACATTGGTTTCTTTCAAAAAAGCAACGGCGGAAGGGGAAATTACAGGTATTTGCGCATCAATTCGCATTCGACGCGGACGGTTTTGTTCAGCTGCAACACGGCAGTACCGAGCGACTCGTAGCGATTGAGCCGATAAAAAGGCACGGAATTGAGTGAGGCATACAGTTTGAGAAAGCTGAGGCCTGCATTTCGTGCCATTTCTTCGGCGCGGCTGAGCAGGGCCGTGCCCAAGCCGAGATTGTGGAAGAGCGGATGGACGTATAAGGCGTCCAGTTGCGCTTCTTTGAAATCGACTTGGAAGAAGCCTTGAATCAGCCCTTTGTATTCGACCACCCACAATGCTTTGTTTTTATCGGAGATGGTTTCCAAATAGCTGTTGATGTCGAGCAGACTTTCCCATGCGTGCATAATGGTTTCATCGTAACTGCGGATGCAGGCGTATTGAACGGCATGCAGATGGGCGTTGTGTATGTCTTGGCAGTCTTTTTCGGTTGCTGGACGGAGGATGGTCAGAAGGCTCATGGCGGATGGTCGGAAAAATTGATTTCAGACGGCCTTTGGCAATCAAAGGCCGTCTGAAAAAAGTGGGTAAGGTTACAGGCTTTGATGTAAGGTTTGTGCGGTTTGGAACGCGTTGTCCGCATCGTTGGCCAAGACGGTAAAGTGGCCCATTTTTCGGCCTTTGCGCGCGGCTTTTTTACCGTAAAGATGCAGATGTGCATTCGGGTTGCTTTGCAGCGGCAGCCATTCTGGTTCGCCGCCGTCTTCCTTCCAAACGTCGCCTAAAATATTCGCCATACAGCAAGAACTCAGCAATTTGGTGTCAGCAGGCGGCAGGTTGCACATCAGGCGAACCTGTTGCTGGAATTGGTCTGCCGCACAGGCGTCGATGGTATGGTGGCCGGAGTTGTGCGGACGCGGTGCGATTTCGTTGACGACCAATTCATGTGTATCGCCGACAACAAACATTTCTACTGCCAATACGCCGACGTAGTTCAATTCATCGGCCAAACGCTGCGCCATTTGTCGCGCCTGTTGCTGAATGTCGGCACTCAGACGCGCAGGGACGATGGAGTAGGCGAGGATGCCGTTTTCGTGAATGTTTTCGGCAGGGTCGAAAGTTTGCACGTTGTCATTGTTCAGACGGCATACGATAACGGAAATCTCGCCGCGCAAGCCCACCATTTTTTCTAAAACGCAATCCACGTCGCCGTGTTCGGCAAATGCGGCTTTGAGTTCATCCAATGTTTTTACGCGGATTTGGCCTTTGCCGTCGTAGCCCAAAGTGGCAGTTTTCAAGATGCCGGGCAAAAATTGTACGCTTTCTTCAGTAATGTCTTCGGCCTTGCAAACTGCTTGATATGGTGCGGTTTGCAGACCTGCTTTTCGTATCCATGCCTTTTCCTGAATGCGGTTTTGCGCGATGGCAACGCAGTCGCCGCTGGGGGAAACATTGGTATGTTTGGCGAGAAAACGCATCGCGTCGGCATTGACGTTTTCAAACTCGGTCGTAACTGCCGCGCATTTTGCTAATTCTTCCAAAGCTGCTTCATTATCAAATGGCGCGCATAAATGGCAGTCGGCAAATTCCGCTGCCGGCGCATTCGGGTCGGGATCGAGTACGGTTACTTTGTAGCCCATGGTTTTGGCAGCAACAGTAAACATTCTGCCTAATTGTCCGCCGCCAAGAATGCCGAGCATAGCAGGAGGGAGGATGGGGGATGTGTTCATGGATAATCGCTTTATAAAGAAATTGGGTAGGGTGTTTGCAGGCCGTCTGAAAAGGGTTTATGGGTTTCAGACGGCCTGATGTTTTAAAGTTTGCCGATAAATTGCGGCGGAACGTTTTCAGTTAACCATACGCCATTGTCCGCCAAATAAAATTGATGTCCTGCCGCAAGCATGGCGACAGTGTCGATGGTCAATACAACCGGCTTGCCGTGTCGGGAGCCGACGTTGACGGCTGTTGCGGCATCGGCAGACAGATGGACAAAATGGCGCGAGGCAGAATGCAGGCCTTGCTCCAAAATAGACGGAACAGAGTGCTCAGCCGTACCGTGATACAAAATCTGAGGAGGCGTTGCCACTTTGTGTTCAACTTGAACTTGTGCCGTCGAATGACCTTGCGCTGCGCGGATGCGTTTGCCGTCTTCTGATACGGTAAACCGTTTTTTATCGTTGTTTTCGACCACTTCCAGCAATACTTCGTAGGTCAGCGGATTACCCGTAAAGCCGCGCTCGGGATGATTTACCTGCGTCAGCAGGGTATCAATATCCACCCAGCCGTCTTTATCCAAAGTAATGCCGATTTGCTCGGGATGATGACGTAAGATAAAGCTGAGGAATTTGCTGATGGATTTTAGTTGTTTTTCTTTTAGTATCATAATCTTATTGTTTAGTCATTTCAGAGCGCAGGCCGTCTGAAAATTATTTATCCAATCCTTCTTGCACCATTTGCGCTGCGCGAATTACTGCCCGGGCTTTGTTTTGGGTTTCCTGCCATTCGGATGTTGGGTCGGAATCGGCAACTACGCCTGCGCCGCTTTGGACGAAGAGGGTATTGTTTTTAATCACGGCAGTGCGGATGGCAATGGCCAAGTCCATGTCGTTGTTGAAACTCCATACGCCGACTGCGCCGCCGTAGATGCCACGTTTGCTCGGTTCGACTTCTTCGATGATTTCCATGGCGCGGACTTTTGGGGCGCCGGAAAGTGTGCCTGCAGGGAAGGTGGCGGCAAGGATGTCCATGTTGCTCATACCGTCTTTCAGACGGCCTTCGACGTTGGAGACGATGTGCATTACATGGGAGTATTTTTCAATCACCATTTTGTCGGTGACTTTGACTTCGCCGGTTTTACTGATGCGGCCGACGTCGTTGCGTCCTAAGTCAATCAACATGACGTGTTCGGCAATTTCTTTGGCATCGCTCAGCAGGTCTTGTTCGTTGGCGAGGTCTTCGGCTGGTGTTTTGCCGCGCAGGCGTGTGCCGGCGATAGGGCGGACGATGACATCGTCGCGTTCTCGGCGGACGAGGATTTCGGGTGAAGAGCCGACAATATGGAAATCGCCGAAATCGTAGTAGAACATATACGGCGATGGGTTCAGCGTACGCAGGGCGCGGTAGAGGGCAAGCGGATTATCGGTAAATTCCATGCTCATGCGTTGGCTGGGGACAACCTGCATGCAGTCGCCTGCAAAGATGTAGTCTTTGATTTTATTGACGCAGGCTTTGAAAGGTTCTTCTTCAAATTCGCTGACTGCTTGGGTTTGTTTGCTGCCGAGGGAAAGCGGGATGGCGCAACTTTGGCGTAGCTGGGTACGGATGTCTTCAAGACGTTCGCGTGCGCGTTCGTAGCCGTTGGCTTGAGACGGATCGGCATAAACAATCAGGTAGATTTTGCCGCTTAGGTTATCCACTACGGCAAGCTCTTGCGAGAGCATCAGGAGGATGTCGGGCGTACCGAGCGGATCGGCTTTGGCCGTATGTTTCAGGCGGTGGGCAAAATGTTCGAAATTGTAGATGGTTTCATAACCGAAGTAGCCGACCAGGCCGCCGGTAAAGCGCGGCAGGCTTGGGATTTCGGGCGTTTTGAAGCGGTTGTGGAAGGCTTCGATAAAGGGCAGGGGATTGCCGTCGTGTTGTTCGACGATTTCGCCGTTTTGATACACATCGACATGTTTGCCGCTGGTTTTGAGATAGTGGCTGCAAGGCAGGCCGATAAAAGAATAGCGGCCGAAGCGTTCGCCACCGACAACGGATTCGAGCAGGTAGGTGAAAGGCTTGTTGGCAAGTTTGAGGTAGATTGAGAGCGGTGTGTCCAAGTCGGCAAGCAGCTCTTGAACGAGTGGAATGCGGTTGTAACCTTGTGCGGCTTGGGCTTGGTATTCTTGTTTGCTGATCATCTTGATAAGTCTTTCAGACGGCCTGTTTTAGGGTGTTAAATCGTGTGAAGAGTATAGCATTTTATTGGGATTGTTGACAGTCTGAGCGTTATGTCAGATATGGAAAACGCCGTCTGAAAAAGACGGCGCGAGGTATCAGGCAAGGGTATTGGAGATTTTGTTTTTCCGGCTTCGTTTCCACTTGAAGAGATAAGCGGCAATAACGGGAATCAGGGCAATAATGGATTTGAATGTCCAGCCTGAATACCATGTACCTTCGGGAACATCGCTTGCAAGCCAAGTGAAGTACGGCCACCAACAGGCAACTAGGCTGCCGAGGAACAGCGGCCAAATATGACGGCTTAAGTTGCGTTGCCATAAAAGGAAACAGATGGCCGCCCAAACGAAAGTCAGTACGGTAATCAGGAGAATGGTGTAGGCATCTGAAATCAGGATGGCGGCAAAGTAGTAGCTGAGTGCGACCCATAATAGGGCAAGTACCAAAACAATAATTTCTTCCGGGCGTTTAAACATGATTTTTCTCTTTTATAGGACTGGCAATGCGTTAATACTATACCCTAAACAAGAAGCGATGATAAGAGTCTTTCAGACGGCCTTGTAGCCGGGTTTGCTATAATGTGCGCAATCAATTTTTTGGAAAGGACAAACCATGACGGCAAACTTTCAAGAAACGCTGAAGGCTTTGGGCAAACAGGCGAAAAAGGAAGCAGCGGAGCGGGAAGCCGAAGCGAAGGCTAAAAAGCAGGTAGAGGATGTGGACTTCAGCAAGGCGGTTGGCAAGGTTACGCCGTTAAAAAATGCCGGTAACTATTATGAACAGCCCCGTGATAAATCACCTATCAAGCCGCGACCTAAAGAAATGGCAACTTTGGAGCAGGAAGATTATTTTTATGTGGGTAGCGGCGGCTGGGAAGAACCGCCGGCTTCGTTCAGTAAAAACGGGCAGGGTAAAAATGATTTGATGCGTTTGCGAAACGGCCATTATCCTGTGGTAGCTGATGTGGATTTGCATGGCTATACGCAGGAAGAAGCGCAGCAGGTATTGAACGAGTTTATTGAGTTTACGAAAAAACGCGGCGTTTGCGGCGAGATTGTCCACGGCAGCGGCTTGGGTTCTGCAGGCTATAAACCGGTTTTAAAAAATATGACGCGCCGCTGGTTGATGCAGCATCCTGATGTGTTGGCTTATGTCGAGCCTCGACAAGGCAATGATGGTGCAGTCAGGATTTTGTTGAAACGTCAACGCCGAGACGATGATTGGAAGCAGTAAAATAAAAAAGCAGTGTCAGTAAGATGACACTGCTTTTTTATGTTTGCCAGTCTAAGAAGATTTCTTTTTGGAAACCGATTCGCAACCTTTTCCATTGGTCATTGTAGTTTTGGAATCTTTGGCAGAATTAATATCAGTACATTTGTAAGCATTGCCCAAACTATCCATCCAAACGGAAAGGGTATAGCCTGTTTTGGTGGGAATGGCTTTCAAACGATAGGCTCGGCTTTTATTGGAGGCTCGGCTTGTACTGGTATCAATCATTTCGGCAGAGTATTTGTATTTGTCTGCCAAATCTTTATGGCCTTTATATGAGGAAATAAAGGCATCCAATTCCTTTTCAATCCTATCAGTTTCCCACTTTGGATTTTTAACCATCTGGTTTTTAAAAGCAGAATTGATGGCGACTAACTCGGCATGCGCTTGTGATTGGTAGCCACGTTCAATGTAGCGATTGTAAGAGGGAATGGCAATCACGCTCAGGATGGCTAAGATGGCGACAGCAATC
This sequence comes from Neisseria sp. HMSC061H08, assembly GCF_001836795.1. Classification (NCBI taxonomy): domain Bacteria; kingdom Pseudomonadati; phylum Pseudomonadota; class Betaproteobacteria; order Neisseriales; family Neisseriaceae; genus Neisseria; species Neisseria sp. HMSC061H08. The sequence continues at coordinate 313,854 of NZ_KV830556.1, forward strand.
ATCATCTCAACCAGCGTAAAGCCTAGTTGTTTGGTAGAGGTGGTATTCATTATATTATTCGCTGGCAACGTAAGACTGAAGAACGACTTGGGTATTGGCATTCTTACCCCATGCTTTGGCAGTAACGCGGTAGGTAATTCGACCCTCGGTAGTTTTGCCTAAATATTCGATGATGTAGCGTGGATTGTTTGCGATGCCGCTTTTTTTATCTAAAGGATATTCCGTACCATTGGTGTCAATACACAGGCTTTTGTCGCATTTACGCTTCCAAGCATCTACGGTTGGGCTACCTTCTTCAGTAAAATCGCCATTGGATTTTACATTTGGTGTGGAACATAAACCTTTTTCACATTTTGCGGTAAAAGTAGTCTTTTTCCCTTCAATATCAAAAATTTGATTTTCACCTTCACGCAGTGCAGCTTCGGCTAGGGTGGTTGCCAGTTTGCGGTCGGCATCATTGGTGCTGATACGCTGTTCAGTATTGTAGGATTGGGTAGCTGTGACCACGAGCAGGGCGATGACGACCATCATCATTAAAACGATAAACAAAGCATAGCCCTGCTGCCGGTCAGGTTTGATTAGAGTGATCGGTCGGCGCATACGTTTCCTCCGCGGATAGTGGCATTAATATTATAGATATCGACTTTATTGTCTTGTTCTTTTGAGGGGTTAATGCTGCCCTTATCCTTATTTAATATGATTTGGACAGAAGCTAGAGAGTAAGCCTCAGCCTTTGAGGTATCAAATTTATCTTCATAAAAGGTTTCCGCATTTGCTCCACTTGCTGATGCATTTTCAGAATCAGAACATTCTGCATAGATATAATGGATATCCATAGCAGTGATGCCTTTAATCAACAGCTGCGGATTACCCCATGAGCCGTCATCAGATAATTGGAAACGGAATAAGCTGCGCTCTTTGCTCTCTTCGCCAAGCGTACCAACGGCGTAGGTAATCATTTCATGTTTCATGATGGCGATACTGCCGTTTTGATCAGAGTCGGTAATTTTTAAATTCAAAGCCGATTTTGCCGTATCCAAATCTTTAATTTTTGTGTGAGGTTTGGCAATACGGGAGCAGCTGCTGACAATGGCAGTTTTTGCAGTAGATTTTGCCTTGTCGATGTCGATACCGTATTGAAACAGCAGGGCTGGGCCGATTTGAGTAAAGCCGGGATAGCTTAAATTGATTTCTTTAACCGGTAACAGCTTATTAACACCGGCTGTTTTCAAGGCATATTCAGCTGAGCTTTTGTCTTCTATCACTGCAGAGGCAGGAGAATTCGACATATTGAAGCAGCCGAAATTGCCTGCCATACGCGCATCACGGACGATCATATTGGCGGTGTTGCGCAAATCTTGTTGAATACCGATACGGGCGTTGGCAGACTTGTTTAATCCGCGCGCAGTAAAGTAGGTGGAGCTGACAGCCATTAAGACGATCATGCTGAGCAGGCTGGCAACCAGAAATTCAAGGATGCTGAAGCCTCGAATAGCACTTTTATTTGGAATATGGTTGAGTAAGCGTTTATTGTTCATTGTTAGTCTCTTACGCGTGATTGGTAGGTATAGACAACATGATGCCCCGATGTATTGAGATGTTTTGCGCTATTTTCTTCTTCGACATCTTGCAGCCATAAAACTTTAACAATGGTCGTGTCGCCTTTGCCATCGCAGTTTGCTTGGAAGCCATTTTCGTAAGTCGGCTCTGCACCGGAAGAATCTTTGCAGATGGTTGAGAACACTTGGGCTTCGGGAAGGGCTTTGGCTAAGTCGGCCTTAAACTGTGCAATTTGAGCCTGTGCAAGTTGGGCTTTGCTCATTTTGGCTTCAAATTTTCCAGTTTGTTTAGAGTCGGATTTTAGATAGGCATCATAGGATTTTTTATAACGGGTAGTTTTTTCGCCTGCAGTATCGGTTTCTTCAGAGAGAGTCGGATTAATGAGCATACCTTCGATTAGATTTTGTGTAATTTGGGCGACTGTGGTTTGATTTTCAGACTCACGTACGTTGGATACGGTACGCAATTGAACAGCCAGCAGGGCGAGTACGCCGATAGCAAGGACAAACATGGCAATCAAAACTTCAATCAGGGTCATACCTGATTGAAGTTTTGGGGTAAAGCTTGTTGGGCTGGTTTTCAGACGGCCTTTAAATGATCTGAGATGAGTAGGATTAGTAATGTTCATAAGATACCGTTGTTATCATTTGGAAGTGTATTCGCACATTTTGCGCTCATCGTTTTTGGCACAGATTTCGACATGCCCATTGCCATTAATTAAAAGTACGGTAGCACGGGCTTTCTTGGTTTCAGCATCGGTGGCAGATTTATCTGTCAGGCTGATTTTGATGTGGCCGTCTGAAAATTGATAATCCTTGCCATCAGTTGAATGGCTAAATGTACCATTGGGCAGGAATCTCCACCAGACTTCTTTTGAAGCTGAAGCAGAGAGGGCAGAACGGTCATTGCTGATAGGGATATAGTCGAAGCTGTATTCCACTTTGTCGGTATCCCCATTAAGAATAATGGAGCGGATGGATAAATCGACGGTATCGTTTTGATAGCGTAAGTCTTCGTTTTTATCGGCGTAGGCCAACATACCATTACCGGCATATTTGGAATTACAACCATTATTGGGCGAACCATCAGATTTGATTTTGACCGGGCAGATGTAAACGGGAAGATTTAGACGGACGGCCTCATTACGAGCGAAGCGCAGCAGATTGGCAATTTGCTCTGCTTGCGATGCTGCACGTCTGGAGGCAATCCATTGATTCATATTGGGAAGTGCGATGACGGCCATTACTGCTGCAATAGTAATGACAATCAGCAACTCAATTAGGGTGAAGCCTTTTTGTGTCTGATACATGAGTGATTTTTTGGTAGTAATGTGTTGGGTAACTGACGTTTTCTCTTTTGCACTTGCCTGCGGCAATGCTTTTGCTTTTATTAGATTTATTTTAAACGATTTTGTAATGCGTGACTAATGAAATATGAAATTCGGTTAGTTTTTCAGACAATCTGTCTCAATCTTCCATCAACATGGATTCTGGAACATAGGCAGCATTATCAAATTTGGTAAATTGACCCATCCAAGTGAGGAATACTTTCCCGACGGGACCGTTACGGTGTTTGCCGATAATACATTCCGCCAAGCCTTTTGCGGGTGATTCTGAGTTGTAGTATTCATCACGATACATGAACATAATCAAGTCGGCATCTTGTTCGATTGCGCCGGATTCACGCAAATCGGACATCATCGGGCGTTTGTCGGTACGCTGCTCAACCGTACGGCTCAACTGCGACAGGGCAATGACGGGAACTTGCAACTCTTTCGCCAATGCTTTGAGGGAGCGGGAAATTTCGCCAAGCTCGGAAGCGCGGTTGTCAGAACGGCCGGAGCCTGACATCAATTGCAGGTAGTCGATGACGATCAAACCCAATTTGCCGTTGAACTGGCGCGCAAGGCGACGGGCGCGGGCGCGTAGTTCGAGCGCGGTCAAGCCCGGAGTTTCATCGATATACATGGGTGCATCGGAAAGTTTAACGACCGCTTCGTTCAGACGGCCCCAGTGTTCGTCTTGCAATCTGCCAGTTTTCAAAACGCTTTGATCCAAACGTCCGACTGAACCCAGCATACGCATAACCAGCTGCGCACCGCCCATCTCCATCGAGAATACAGCGACAGGCAGTTTGCCCTCTACGGCAACGTGTTCGGCAATATTGATCGAAAAGGCGGTTTTACCCATAGACGGACGGCCTGCGACGATAATCAAATCACCCGGTTGGAGGCCTGATGTTTTTTTGTCGAGATCGATAAAACCTGTCGATATGCCGGTTACCTCATCAGGATTGTCGCGCGAATAAAGCATATCGATGCGCTCGACCACTTCTTTCAACAGGTCGGGCATCTCAAGAAAGCCTTGTTTGGATTTGGCGGTACTTTCGGCGATTTGGAATACTTTGTTTTCCGCCTCGTCCAAAAGCTGGCCTGCATCGCGCCCTTGCGGATTGTATGCACTGCGTGCAATTTCCGTGCCGACTTCGGCAAGCTGGCGCATGATGGAACGTTCGCGCACGATTTCGGCGTAGCGGCGGATATTGGCTGCGGATGGCGTGTTTTGCGCCAGCGTAATCAGATAGTTGAATCCGCCTGCCGCTTCCAATTCTTCATTGCGTTCCAAACTTTCCTGAACGGTAATGACGTCTGCAGGGCGGCTTTCGTTAATCAGGTTGGCAATGGCACGAAAAATCAGGCGGTGTTCGTGGCGGTAGAAATCTTCGCCGGAAACGACATCGGCAATACGGTCCCAAGCAGAATTTTCCAGCATCAGGCCGCCCAAAACGGATTGCTCCGCTTCTGTGGAATGCGGCGGCAAGGATAATGCGCTGATTTCACGGTCTTCAGACGGCATGTCGGAATAATTGCTCATGACGGGCATCTCTGGCTGGAAAATTGTAATCCGCTATTATAACGCAGTGTAAGTTCAATTGGTTTGTTTAGGCTAAAGCAGGTAAAATAGTCATGTTGTCAATATGACGACGCACACTACCAAAATATAAATATCAACAATCAGGAGCACAAAAATGGAACATAAGCTGCCACAACTGCCTTATGAACTGGACGCATTGTCCCCACATCTGACCAAAGAAACTTTGGAGTTCCACTACGGCAAACACCATCAAACCTACATCACCAACTTGAACAATCAAATCAAAGGCACTGAGTTTGAAGAAATGCCTTTGGAAGAAATCGTGAAAAAATCTTCCGGCGGTATGTTCAACAACGCTGCCCAAACTTGGAACCACACTTTCTACTGGCTGGGCTTTACCCCTAAAGGCCAAGGCAAACCTGCCGGTGAATTGGCTGCGGCCATCGATGCCAAATGGGGCAGCTTCGAGAAATTCCAAGAAGCGTTCAATGCCTGTGCGGCCGGTACTTTCGGTTCCGGTTGGGCATGGTTGGTGAAAACGCCTGCCGGTGAATTGGATCTGGTTTCTACTTCCAATGCAGGTACTCCGCTGACTACTGAAAATACTCCGCTGTTGACTTGCGACGTATGGGAACACGCCTACTACATCGACTACCGCAACAGCCGTCCTAACTACCTAAAAGGTTTTTGGGAAATCGTTAACTGGGATGAAGTTGCCAAACGCTTCGCCGCATAAAACGATATGAATGAAAAGGCCGTCTGAAAGATTTTCAGACGGCCTTTTTGTTGATATTGGATGAGGAAAATGGTTTAGATGAATGTTTTTTCTGTCTGATGCGCAAAATTATCATGGAGCGGACAAAAAGGAAAATGGGAGATTAATGTTACAATATTGTTAACAATTTTTCGATTCCATATGATATGGAATCAGCGTTTGACATACATAAGATAAGAGGATTTTATGAAGTTTTTAGACCGTGAGGCGACCATTGCCAAACCCGGCTTTAATCGTTGGCTGGTACCGCCTGCCGCTTTGGCTGTGCATCTTGCCATTGGGCAGATATACGCTTATTCCGTGTTTAATGCGCCTTTAACCAAGCTTATCGGTATCACTGAGTCGGCTGCCGGAGATTGGAAGCTGACCACGGTCGGTTGGATTTTCAGTATTGCCTTGGCGATGTTGGGTGCGTCTGCGGCCATGTTCGGAACTTGGATGGAACGCGTTGGGCCGCGTAAGGCGATGTTTGTTGCAGCCTGCTGTTTTAGTTTGGGCTTTTTTGTGTCGGCTATTGGCGTTCATACGCACAATCTGTTTTTGCTTTATTTGGGTAACGGTGTGATTGGCGGGGTTGGTTTGGGCTTGGGCTATATCGGGCCTGTATCGACTTTGATGAAATGGTTTCCCGATAAACCGGGTATGGCGACAGGCTTGGCGATTATGGGCTTTGGTGGCGGCGCGATGTTGGCCTCGCCTTTATCCGTGTCGCTGATGAATTTTTTCTCCAGTGAAACTTCGGTTGGCGTTGCACAGACTTTTGTGGTTTTAGGGTTGTTTTATTTGGTATTGATGATGTTCGGCGCGTTTACCATCCGCATACCTGCCGATGGCTGGAAACCTAAAGGTTATGTTGCGCCGAAAAACAAAAGCAAATTGGTCAGCAGCAATCATGTCAATGTTTCACAAGCCATGAAAACGCCGCAATTCTGGCTCTTGTTTTGGGTGTTGTGTTTGAATGTAACGGCCGGTATTGGTGTGCTGGGACAGGCTTCCGTCATGATTCAGGAGCTTTTTTCCGAGGCATCTGTAGGAAAACAAGCGGCCATTGGTGCGGGTGCGGCGGCAGGTTTTGTGAGCCTGTTGAGCCTGTTTAATATGGGCGGCCGCTTTTTGTGGTCCAGCGTGTCCGATAAAATCGGCCGTAAAAATACTTATACCATTTTCTTCGTGCTCGGCTCGCTGTTATATTTCGCCATTCCGTCTATTGGCGGGAGCGGTAACAAGGCTTTGTTTGTCATTGGTTTTTGCGTCATTATTTCCATGTATGGCGGCGGTTTTGCAGCCATTCCGGCGTATTTGAAGGATTTGTTCGGCACTTATCAAGTCGGTGCAATCCATGGCAGGATTTTGCTGGCATGGTCAACTGCGGCCGTTATTGGCCCGGTATTGGTTAACTATATCCGCCAAAGTCAAATTGAAAGCGGCGTTCCGGCTGCCGAGGCTTATAGTATTACCATGTACATCATGGCGGGTTTGTTGATTGTCGGTTTGCTGTGTAACTTGAGTGTCCGTTCGGTTCATGAAAAGCATCACGAGAAAGACATTAAAGTAGCGGCACATAGCCGCAATCCCGATGATGAAACCGCTGTATCCGATGCCTATCTGATTAGTAAAAAAGTATCAGCGGGCGGTATCGGTGTATGGTGGCGCTGGGCTTTGGTCTGCATTCCTTTGGGCTACGGCGTCATTATGGTGTTTGTGAAAGCCTTAAGTTTGTTTAATTGATTGTTGAAAATGAAAGGCCGTCTGAAAGTTTCAGACGGCCTTTTTAAATGTTAAACAACTAATCTTTCGATACGCTGATGGTATGCTTGATATGTTTTAAATTCGCAACGATGGTAAAAGTCATCATCACCAGTAAAGCCCATGAGCTCCATTTGCTGATGTGTACCGATGCCCACGCGCCGATTTGGTTGGGATAGCGCCAAACGCCGAATAAAGTTCCTAAATTTTCCGCCAGCCAAATGAAAAATCCAATCAGGACGAAAGCGAGCAGGAGCGGCATTTTGCGAGTGGTGTCATAGGGCGTGTACAAGACTGTCGTCCGGGCGTATAGACCGAGAGCAAAAGCTGCAAGATACCAGCGATAGTCGCCGATGTAGTGATGGGTGAAAAAATTGATATAAATCGCCAGTGCGCACAAAGTGCCCAACCAATACGGCGGATGGCTTTTGATTTTGAGGTCAAACAGCCGCCATGCTTGGATAATATAGCTGCCGACCGCGGCATACATAAAGCCCGCAAACAGCGGTACGCCGCCGATTTTGGTATATGCTTCTTCCGGATAGCTCCAGGATTGGATACTGCCCGATGTTTTGAACCACTCTAAAGCAAAGCCCACCAAGTGAAACAGCGTAATCGATTTTACTTCGTCCCAAGTTTCCAGCTTGAAATACAGCATGGCCGCTTGTACGGAGACGGCAAAAATCAGCAGTAGGTCGTAGCGCGAAATTCCCAGCCAACCTGTTTTCGGAATAAGAAACATAGCAATGAAAAACAAGCCTGCAAATAAGCAGGCTCGTGCTTCTTTCAAACCGAAAAACCAAAATTCAACGATAAAGCGTCGCCAACCATGCAAATCCTTGCGTTTGGGATGCTCAGTCAGCCAAGTATCCAGTTTGCCCAACATATTTTCAGACGGCCTCTTTAGCTTGATAATGTTTTAGGCGGACTGAATCGGAATGACACGGTTTTGCTTACGTTTTGCGCCACCTTCACAATAGTTGGTTTTGACATAATCTTCAACGATTTGCAAAAACTCGGCAGCGATATTGTCGCCTTTGAGGGTCACTTTGCGTTCGCCGTCTACATAAACCGGCGCAACCGGTGTCTCTCCAGTGCCTGGCAGGCTGATACCGATATCGGCAAGCTTGCTTTCGCCCGGGCCATTGACTACGCAACCCATTACGGCAACGTTCAATGATTCAACGCCTGGATACTCAGTGCGCCAAACAGTCATTTTTTGGCGTAAATAGTTTTGTACGTCTTGCGCCAATTCTTGGAATACGGTACTGGTGGTACGGCCGCAGCCCGGGCAGGCTGTAACCATTGGTGTGAAGGAACGCAAGCCCATGGTTTGCAGGATTTCCTGACCGACAATGACTTCCTGAGTGCGCGAACTGCCGGGCTCGGGGGTTAGGGAGATTCGAATGGTGTCACCGATACCTTCTTGCAGCAATACAGCCAAGGCAGCGGTAGATGCCACAATACCTTTGCTGCCCATGCCGGCCTCGGTCAGACCGAGATGGAGCGGATAGTGGCAACGGCTGCCCAATTCGCGGTAAACCTGAATCAAGTCTTGTACGGCGCTGACCTTGCACGACAAAATGATTTTATCTTCAGGCAAGCCCAAAGCCACGGCTTTTTCTGCCGACTCCAGCGCCGAAACAATCAAAGCCTCTTTCATGATTTCTTCAGGCGGCTTCGGTGTGGCAGAGGCTAAGTTGGCATCCATCATGCGCTTGGCAAGGCTTTGATCAAGTGAACCCCAGTTCACACCGATGCGTACGGCTTTATTGTTTTCTGCCGCTGTACGAATCATAAAGGCAAATTTCTCATCGCCTTTTGCGCCTTTGCCGACATTGCCCGGGTTGATGCGGTATTTAGACAGGGCCTTTCCGCACTCGGGAAATTCAGCCAATAAGCGTTCGCCATTGAAATGGAAGTCGCCGATTAGGGGTGTGGTGTAACCCATATCGTCTAAGCGGCTGCGGATTTCGGCGACTTTGGAAGCCGCTTCCGGAGTATTGACCGTGATGCGTACCATTTCCGAGCCGGCATCGCTCAACTCTTTGACCTGTCGGGCGGTTGCTTCTGCATCTGCGGTGTCGGTATTGGTCATAGATTGCACAACAACGGGCGCATCCGAACCGACGATGAGATGATCGATTTGTACTTGATGTGTCAGACGGCGTTTAGGTGTGGTCATTTTAGTTTTTTCCTGCAACAAAAGAGGCGGATTTTTCACCGGCAACACGGTGTTTTAAAGGTTCGATTGGTGTGCCGCCGTAATTGGCTTCCGAACCGGCTGCAATACCGATCCAAACATTATAAGGCGCGCCGCCTCTCAGACGATGTTCGCTTCCGGCCGGAACAATGCGGCTGAATACTACTTTTCCATCTTTGTCTGTAATAATCAGATTGCTCCGGTATTGGACTTTAATCCACAGTTCGTCTTTCTCGACTTTGACGGTAGGCTTTTCTTCTACAACGGCAGAAGCAGCTGAAGCTGCTTGTTCATTGGCTGCTTCAGGCTTATTGGTAATTTCTTTTTTACCCTCTTCGGTCATTTCGCTAACGGCGACATTATCCGTTTTCAAAGCAGGCGTTTTCATCGTATCGGCAACATCTTTGCTGTTTTGAATATTTGCCTGCTCGTTTTCAAAACTGGATTTACTTTGCCAAAAGTAAACACCGCCTACAGCCAAAGCCAGTGCGGCTATCCCCAATATCCATTTTGGGAAACCTTGTTTTTCAGTGTCTTTGTAGCTTAAGCCGGCGTTGGCGCTGCGTGTTACCGCGTATACATGGTCTTCAAGTTGCGGAGTAATGGAGAGCAAATGTTTGGCGATGGTTTGTTCGTCGATTTTCAGAAATCGTGCATATGAACGCAGATAGCCTGAAACAAAGACTAAACCGGGAAAGCCGGAATATTCCCCTTTTTCCAAAGCATCAATTTGTTCGGCAGACAGTTTCAACCGTGAAGCAACATCTTGAATATCGATTTTGGCATCAGTTCTGTGTTTGCGTAATTCATCTCCCAATGTTTTGGCGGCTTGTGTGTCGTAGTTGATTTTATCGTTATTTTCCATTTAGTGGCCTGTTGTGACAGTTTGTAGTTCGTCTGAATAAGGGAAGTTTGCCCTAAGTTGGGCTTCGTATTCGTATGCGGCGTGTTTATTGCCCAAGGCGGTGGCCAAGCGCCAGCCTAAAAGTAAATCATCAGCCTGCAGGACATCGACTTTACTTTGGTATTGGCGGAAATAATAGTCGGCATCGTTCAGATTGCCTGCCATCATTTTGGTTCGGGCAAGCTCTTTGAAAGCAGGGAAGAATTGTGGATTGGCCGCCAAAGACCTTTCCAAATAGGCTTGAGCCAAAGAGTATTGGCCTAACCTTGCGCTGCAAATGCCTTTATTCATATTGGCAATAAAGGGGCTCGGGTAGGTCGGGTCGGCCAGTGCTTTATCAAAATAAGCCATAGATTCGGCAGGTGCATTCATTTGATTGCATAAGAACCAACCGTAATTGTTGTTAACTTCAGCACTATCCGGTTTTAAAGACAATGCTTTAAGAAAGCTTTCCTGAGCTTTATCGCGGACTTTCAGATACTGGTAAATTTCAGCGCGTACCAACCAAGCAATATCGTTTTTTGAATTGAATTTAAGCGCCTCTTCGATACTTTCGGTAGCTTGGCGATAGTTTTGGCCGCGCATATATTCTACGGCAAGCTGGGTTTTGATATTAGAAACCTGAATGGCACGTTCTTTGGGACTTGGTCCGGAAGAGGATGCGCAGGCAGAAAGAGTCAGTGCGGTAAGTAAAGCGAATCCGAACTTGATTTTCATAATTAACCTTATTGTTCGACCAAAATTTGTTGCCATTTTTGTTGGCGGCGTGTTTTATCTTGTACTTGTCCGGCCAATTGTCCGCAAGCGGCATCGATATCGTCGCCGCGGGTTTTGCGGACAGTAACGACAAAGCCGGCTTGTTGCAGAATATCGCGGAAGATACGGATATTTTCGTTGGTAGAACGTTCGTAGCCGGAATTTGGGAAAGGATTGAACGGAATCAGATTGAATTTGCAGGGTACGTCTTTAACCAATTCAATCAATTCACGCGCATGTTGTGCTTTATCGTTGATGCCATCGAGCATAACGTATTCAAAGGTAATAAAGTCGCGGGGGGCTTTGACTAGATAACGTTGACAAGCCGCCATCAATTCTTTGAGCGGGTATTTTTTGTTGAGTGGAACAATTTGATCGCGCACTTCATCGTTGGATGCGTGTAAAGACACGGCTAAAGCAACAGGCATTGCATCACGCAGTCTGTCCATTTGTGGAACCATGCCCGAAGTGGAAACAGTTACGCGGCGGCGGCTCAAGCCGTAGCCGTGATCATCCAGCATAATGCTCAAAGCGGTAACAACATTATCAAAGTTTGCCATGGGTTCGCCCATACCCATCATCACCACGTTGGAGATAACGCGTTCGTTTTTTGGGGTAACGCCCATGGCTTTATTGGCCCACCAAAGCTGACCGATAATTTCAGCGGCAGTCAGATTACGGTTGAAACCTTGTCGTCCGGTAGAGCAGAAGGTGCATTCCAATGCGCAACCGACTTGGGAAGAGATACACAAAGTACCGCGTTCGGCTTCGGGAATGAAGACGGTTTCTACACCGTTGCCCGTGCCGACATCCAGCAACCATTTGCGTGTGCCATCAGTAGATTCTTGTGCCATCATTAATTTAGGCACTTCGATTGTGGCTTGTTCATTCAGCTTGGCGCGTAATGATTTGGCCAAATCAGTCATTTCTTCAAAGTTTTGTGCACCGGCTTGATGCATCCAACGCATTACCTGCTTGGCGCGAAAAGGTTTTTCGCCCATTTCGGCAAAGTGTTGCGTCAGTCCGTTTAAATCGTAGTTCAGTAGATTGGTTTTCATGTATTTTTATGTTTCTCAGTAAAGCTTTTAAAGCAAAGGGGCTTATTGGGCAGCTTTGCTTTAAAAGCCTTTGGGTTTTCAGACGGCCTTTAATTTGTAGGACATACAAAGCAGTTTTGCCGTCCGATATAAATCGGACGGCCGTAAAGCGGCTATAGGCTTTTACTCTTAGCGTGGGCAGATTTCGCTTTGGCTGAAGAAGTAAGCAATTTCAATTGCAGCATTTTCCACGCTGTCAGAACCATGTACGGCATTGACACTGACAGATTCTGCAAAGTCGGCACGGATTGTGCCAGGAGCTGCATCGGCTGGATTGGTTGCGCCCATCAATTCGCGATTTTTGGCAACGGCGTTTTCACCTTCCAATACTTGAATCATGACAGGATTGCGAGTCATGAATTTAACCAAGTCTTCATAAAAAGGGCGGTCTTTGTGTACGGCATAAAACTCTTTTGCTTCACGCTCAGAGAGATGTTTCATTTTCGCCGCAATAATGCGCAAGCCGTTTTCTTCAAAGCGGCTGTAAATCTTGCCGATGACGTTTTTTTCTACTGCATCGGGTTTGATGATGGAAATCGTACGTTCGATGGCCATGTTATGTCCTTGTTTTTATTAATAGGTAAGTTGCCGTAGCCAAGAGGCGAGGGAAGTGTATTCTACCAAATTTCGCCCCTTTTTGGGAAAGGCATTATTTGCTTAAAGTCAGGTGTGGTTGTTCCAAATAGACTTCGGATTGCATTTCGATCATACGGCTGGCTGTACGGGTAAATTCTTCGGCAAAATCGCCTTCAACGTAAATATCGTTTACGCCAACTGCGCTGGTGGCACACAATTTCACACGGAAATCGTATAAAACGTCAATTAACCATGTCAGGCGGCGTGCTTCTGCTTTTTCTTGAGGGGTTAGGCGTTCTAATCCTGAAAGGAAAACCATCTCGTAATGTTCGGCTAAATACAGATAGTCAGCTTGTGAGCGCGGGCCAAAACATAATGCGCGGAAATCAAACCAGATGGCGCGTTCTGACTGGGCTTTATGGGGAATTTCCCGTCCATGAATAATGCTGATGCCTGGGTTTAATTCAGAGATTCCGCTCATTTCTTTAAATAAAGCAGCCAGTTTTTGCTCGTTCTCTTCATTATTGGGCACAAAGAAAATTTCGGCAGGACGTAGTGTGCGCAATCGGTAATCTTCGCCACCATCTACATTTAAAACGGTCAGGTTGGACTCGATAAGGGCGATGGTTGGTAGAAAGCTGCTGCGGTTTTGGCCTTGAGGATAGAGTTCGGATGGGGCGTAGTTGGAAGTGGCTACCAAGACTACACCTTCACTCAACAGGTTTTCCAGCAAACGGCCCAAAATCATGGCATCAGCAATATCACTGACATGGAATTCGTCAAAGCATAATACGCGTGTTTCTTTGGCAATTTCTGTTGCAACGGCTTTTAAAGGATTTGCTTCACTCTTTAAAGCTTTTAGTCGTTGATGAATTTCGGCCATAAAGGCATGGAAATGCACGCGACGCTTACGACGATAAGGGAGGCAGCCGAAAAAAGCATCCATCAAAAAGCTTTTACCGCGCCCTACGCCGCCATAAAAATAGAGTCCTTTAGGTACTTGAGGGGAACGCAAGCTACGGCCGAGAAAACGGTTGCGTTTGCGTTTGAACATCATCAGCTCGGTCCATAAGCGATCCAAATATTCAATGGCTCGTGCTTGTGCTTCGTCACGGATGAAGTTGGGTTGTTCGGCGGCGGCCTGATACCAAGTCAATGGGCTGTGGTTTTCAAATGGCGGTGGCGTAAATAGTTGGTCTCTATTGCTCATGTATAACCTTTATTATGTTTTGCTGGCGATAGTCGAAACATCTTCCGCAATAATTTGGACAGTAGTCGGAATGATGTTCTCATTACGGAATGGTCGGTCTATTATAAATGATTTCAGACGGCCTGCGTTTTTTGCAAAGGCTTTGTTGTCAATATAGTTGGAAAAGTGTGCGATTAAGGTGCAAGTAAAAAGGGCTGGCTTTAGTATTTTTGAAAAAACAAAAAAACGCCGCATTTCTGCGGCGTTTTGCTACTAAGTATTAATGAGCACTTTCTTGCAATGCCAAGTCTACACGCTCACGCAACTCTTTACCCGGTTTGAAGTGAGGAACATGCTTTTCTGGCACTTCCACGCGTTCACCGGTTTTCGGGTTGCGCCCGATACGGGCAGGGCGGTGGTTCAAGTCGAAGCTGCCGAAGCCGCGGATTTCGATACGTTGTCCACGAGCTAGTGAGCGGGTCATGGTATCAACCAAGACTTTTACACTGTATTCGACATCTTTAGCCAGCAGTTGGTTGCCATTTTTTTCGGCAAACACTTCTGCAAGGCGAACCATCAATTCAGACTTCGTCATGTCTGCAACCTTATTCTTGGTCGCCGGACAGTTTGGCTTTCAGCAAGTCGCCCAAGCTGGTAGTACCGGCATTGGCAGTTGCAGCGGCGTTAACTGAATTCAGCGCTTCGCGGTTTTCTTTAGCGTCTTTCGCTTTAACAGACAGACGGATACTGCGGTTTTTGCGGTCAACGGTAACGATAACGGCTTCAACTTCGTCGCCTTCTTTCAGTTTGGTAGTCAGGTCTTCAACGCGGTCAGCGGCGAATTCAGAAGCAGGCAGGTAGCCTTCAACTTCTTCAGACAGAGCGACTACGGCACCTTTGGCGTCAACAGATTTCACAGAACCTTTAACCAAAGAACCTTTGTCGTTTACGCTGATGAAGTTGCCGAACGGATCACCTTCCAGTTGTTTGATACCCAAAGAGATGCGTTCTTTTTCAACGTCGATGGCCAATACAACGGCTTCAACTTCTTCGCCTTTTTTGTATTTGCGTACAGCTTCTTCGCCGGCTTCAGTCCAAGACAGGTCGGATAAGTGAACCAGGCCGTCGATGCCGCCAGGCAGACCTACGAATACGCCGAAGTCAGTGATAGATTTAACTGCGCCGGAGATTTTGTCGCCTTTGTTGTGGTTGGCCGCAAACTCTTCCCAAGGGTTAGCTTGGCATTGTTTCATACCCAAAGAGATACGGCGGCGGTCTTCGTCGATTTCCAGAATCATGACTTCAACTTCGTCACCCAGTTGAACAACTTTGCTTGGGTGTACGTTTTTGTTGGTCCAATCCATTTCGGAAACGTGTACCAAACCTTCGATGCCTTGTTCGATTTCAACGAACGCACCATAGTCGGTCAGGTTGGATACTTTACCGAACAGGCGGGTACCTTGTGGGTAACGACGGGTCAGGCCGCTCCAAGGATCTTCGCCCAGTTGTTTCATACCTAGGGAAACGCGTTGTTTGTCTTGGTCGAATTTCAGGACTTTGGCTTCTACTTCTTGACCAACTTCCAAAACTTCGCTTGGGTGTTTCACACGGCGCCATGCCAAGTCGGTGATGTGCAACAGACCGTCGATGCCGCCCAAGTCAACGAATGCACCGTAATCGGTGATGTTTTTAACGATACCTTTGATAACTGAACCTTCTTGCAGGTTTTCCAGCAAGGCTTTGCGTTCTTCGCCCAAAGTGGCTTCCAGAACAGCGCGGCGAGACACAACAACGTTGTTGCGTTTTTTGTCCAGTTTGATCACTTTGAATTCAATTTCTTTGCCTTCGAAGTGAGAAGTGTCTTTTACAGGACGTACGTCAACCAAAGAACCCGGCAGGAATGCGCGGATGCTGTTGATCATAACAGTCAGACCACCTTTGACTTTGCCATTGATAACGCCGGACAGGATGTCGCCGTTTTCCATAGCTTCTTCCAAAGCGATCCAGTCGGCAGCGCGTTTGGCTTTTTCGCGGGACAGTTTGGTTTCGCCGAAGCCGTTTTCAACAGATTCGATGGTAACGGTAACGAAATCGCCAACTTTAACTTCAATCTCGCCCTGAGCGTTTTTGAATTCAGCAACATCAATCAGAGATTCTGATTTCAGACCTGCGTTAACGGTAACGAAGTTTTGATCGATGCCGACTACTTCGGCAGTAATCACTTCACCTGGGTTCATCTCTTGCAGGGTAAAGCTTTCTTCCAGCAGCTGGGCAAAATTTTCCATAGTCATATATACTCTTTTCGGTACACCGCCAAGGGGTGCGGGTTAGGTTTGAAATGACCTGCCGTCCTTGGCGCGGCAGGTTGGGAAATGTTTTCAGACGGCCTTGTTATTAGGGTCAACAGGCCGTCTGAAATGAAAACTTCGCGATTATACTCCAAATTTTAAACTTTATGATACCAATCAAGCACTTTTTTTACAGCTTCTTCGATAGAAAGGTTATCAGTATCTAAAAGCAGGGCGTCGGGAAGCTGTTTCAACGGAGCAACAGGGCGGCGGCGGTCTGCTTCGTCGCGCGCTTCAATGTCCGACAGAATACGCTCGAATGCCACGCCTTCGCATGGGATACCGAGTTGTTTGGCACGACGTTGGGCGCGAACATTGGCACTTGCAGTCAGGAAGATTTTTAATGCGGCATCAGGGAAAATAACCGAGCCGATATCTCGGCCGTCGGCGACCAAACCTTTCTCAGTCAGGAAATCGCGTTGGCGCTGCAAAAGGGCAGTACGCACTTTAGGCAACTGCGCGACGACAGATGCACCCATGCCGATCGCTTCGGTACGGATTTGTTCGGATACATCTTCGCCGTTTAATAACACGATGCTGCCTTCAAATTGTGCGGGCAAAGTTTCTGCCAGTGTGCTGACGGCATCTTCATCTGTCCAGGCAACATTTTGTTTTTGTGCGTAAAGTGCGGTCAGGCGGTAAAGCGCACCGGAGTCGAGGTAAAGAAAACCCAAGGCTTCGGCTACGCGTGAGGCAACCGTCCCTTTGCCGGATGCGCTGGGGCCGTCGATGGCGATGACTTTTTGCTTGAGGCTCATGTGTTCTCCTGAATGCGATAGGTATTTGAATTAACCGTTTATTATACGTTGCTTTGGCCGTCTGAAAACGAAAATTTTTGTGTGATTTGAATTTGAGGAAAAAGTGGTTCGGCCTTATCGGGTATAATGGCCAAAATCATAATTTAACCGCTTTGTCTGATTGTTCGGGCCGTCTGAAATAACGGGTCGGGAACGGTCTTAGAATTTAGAAACATTATGTTACAAACCGATAATCTTACTTCTGCACAACCTCAGCGTATTATCACTGCTCAAAATATTTCCGCTCAGGAAGAATTGCTTGAACGCGCTTTACGTCCGAAAACTTTAGACGGCTATATCGGGCAGGATAAAGCAAAAGAGCAGTTGGCCATTTTTATTCAGGCGGCGAAAAAACGTGGCGAAGCGCTTGACCACACTTTGCTGTTTGGCCCTCCGGGTTTGGGTAAAACTACTTTGGCGCACATTATCGCCAAAGAGTTAGGCGTTAATTTGCGCCAAACCAGCGGCCCGGTTTTGGAACGTGCAGGCGACCTTGCAGCCTTGTTGACCAATCTCGAGCCGCATGATGTGCTGTTTATCGATGAAATCCACCGTTTAAGCCCAGTGGTTGAGGAAATCCTTTATCCTGCGCTTGAAGATTATCAGTTGGACATCATGATAGGCGAAGGACCGGCCGCGCGTTCGGTCAAAATCGATTTGCCGCCGTTTACATTGGTAGGCGCGACGACCCGTGCCGGTATGCTGACCAATCCTTTGCGCGACCGTTTCGGTATCGTGTCCCGATTAGAGTTTTATCAAAACAAAGATTTGGCAACTATTGTTGCCCGTTCTGCACAATTGTTGCAGTTGGATATGGGCGACGAGGGCGCGATGGAAGTGGCCAAGCGCAGCCGCGGTACGCCGCGTATTGCCAACCGCCTTTTGCGACGTGTGCGCGATTATGCCGATGTAAAAAACAATGGTGTCATTGATGCGGAAATTGCCGATGCTGCCTTGAGTATGCTGGATGTGGACGGGCAAGGTTTGGATGTGATGGACAGGAAATTCCTTGAGGCGATTTTGCACAAGTTCAGCGGCGGTCCTGTCGGTTTGGAAAACGTGGCTGCTGCGATTGGCGAATCGACCGATACCATCGAAGATGTGATTGAGCCTTATCTGATTCAACAAGGCTTTTTGCAGCGCACACCGCGCGGACGCGTAGCAACCGAACGAGCTTATCTGCATTTCGGCTTGAAGGTTCAAGAATAATAATGAAGGCCGTCTGAAAACTGCTTTCAGACGGCCTGATACTTTCAATTTTATATGATTGTCGGCAAATATCTGCCGATAATCGGTTAAAATGTTCCCCTTTTCTTTTTTGAAGTTTCCCCATGAATATCTTATCCGTAGAAAATGCTTCTTTTGCCGTCGGCCACGTCGCCTTGCTCGACAAAACTTCTTTTCAACTCGACAGCGGTGAGAAAATCGGTTTGATCGGTCGTAATGGTGCGGGTAAGTCTTCGTTTTTAAAAATCCTCGCCGGTGTACAAAAGCTCGATGACGGGCAGATTATTGTCCAAAACAACCTCAAAATCGTTTATGTGCCGCAGGAGTCCTTTTTTGATAAGGACGCAACCGTATTTGATACCGTTGCCGAAGGTTTGGGCGAAATTCGCGATTTATTGCGCCGTTATCATCATGTCAGCTATGAGTTGGAAAATGGTTCGAGTGAGGCTTTGTTGAAAGAGCTCAACGAATTGCAACTTGAAATCGAAGCGAAGGATGGCTGGAAACTGGATGCGGCAGTCAAGCAGACTTTGGGAGAACTGGGTTTACCGGAAAACGAAAAAATCGGCAACCTCTCCGGCGGTCAGAAAAAGCGCGTCGCCTTGGCGCAGGCTTGGGTGCAAAAGCCCGACGTATTGCTGCTGGACGAACCGACCAACCATTTGGATATCGATGCGATTATTTGGTTGGAAAATCTGCTCAAAGCGTTTGAAGGCAGCTTGGTCGTGATTACCCACGACCGCCGTTTTCTGGACAATATCGCCACGCGCATCGTCGAACTCGACCGCGGCATTCTGCGCTCCTATCCCGGCTCGTTCTCCAAATACAGCGAGAAAAAAGCGCAGGAATTGGCGGTTGAAGCAGAACACAACCGCCTCTTCGACAAATTTCATGCTCAGGAAGAAGCGTGGATACGTAAAGGCATCGAAGCGCGCCGTACCCGTAATGAAGGCCGCGTGCGCCGTTTGGAAGAGCTGCGCCGCCAGCGCGCCGAGCGCCGCAATGTACAAGGGCAGGTCAACTTTAAGCTCGACAGCGGCGAAAAAAGCGGCAAAATCATCGCCGAATTGGAACACGCTTCTTTTGCCTATGGCGACAAAGTCATCATGGACAAATTCTCCGCCATTTTGCAGCGCGGCGACAAAATCGGCTTAATCGGTCCAAACGGTATCGGTAAAACCACCTTCCTCAAGCTGATTTTGGGCGAATTGCAGCCGACCTACGGCAGAATCCGTATCGGTAGTAAGCAGGAAGTTGCTTATTTTGACCAGTTCCGCAGCGCCTTGAATGAAAACGACACTGTGTTTTACACGCTCGGACAGGGCAACGATTACGTTGAAGTCGGCGGTAAGAAAAAGCATGTGATGAGCTATTTGGAAGATTTCCTGTTCCATCCAGCCCGCGCACAAAGTCCCGTTTCATCGCTCTCCGGCGGCGAACGCAACCGCCTCCTGTTGGCAAAACTCTTTACCCGTCCTGCTAATATTTTGGTCTTGGACGAACCGACCAATGACTTGGATATCGACACCCAAGAGCTGCTTGAAGACTTGCTGCGAGATTATCAAGGCACGGTATTCCTTGTTTCGCATGACCGTATGTTCTTGGATAATGTGATTACCCAAAGCATTGTTTTCGAAGGACAAGGCCGTCTGAAAGAATACATCGGCGGCTATCAGGACTATATCGACGCAAAATCGCGGGAAGATAAAATTCAGACGGCCTCTGTGCCTAAAGCGGTTGCCGAGCCTGAAAAAGTCAAACCCAAAGCCAACCGCACAGTCAAACTTTCCTACAAAGAGCAGCGCGAACTCGACGCGCTACCCGACGAAATCGCTGCTTTGGAGACCGAGCAGGCTGAAATCAATACCCAGCTTTCCGATCCTGAAATTTTCAAAGCTTACGAAAAAGCAGGTGCGTTACAAAGCAGGGCTGAAGAAATTGAGATGTCGCTTTTGGAAAAGCTGGAACGCTGGGAATGGCTGGAAGCGAAACAAAATGGCGAAGCGGTTTAAATTTGGAATTTTGTCCCAAAGTAGGGCAAATATTTTTCTAAATCATGCCGTCTGAACCCCGAATATTCAAAAACAAGGTCTACAACCAACATGAAAAAAGTCGAGAAAAACGTATTGGTGCTGCATAGCGCTAAGGAAATGTTTGAGCTAGTGGACAAAGTTGAGGACTATCCAAAATTTTTGCCGTGGTACAGCAAGACCGAAGTCATCGAACGCAAAGGCAACGAGCTCAAAGCGCGCCTGTTTATGGACTATATGCGCGTCAAACAGTCGTTTGCGACGCACAACCACAATATCCCGGGGCAGGAAATCCGCATGGATTTGCTCGAAGGGCCATTTAAAACCCTGCGCGGCACTTGGAAATTTATCGATTTGGGCGATGATATGTGTAAAGTCGAATTCAGATTAGAATACGATTTCTCCAATGCCGTACTCTCTGCCATGATTTCCCCGGTGTTCGGCCATCTTGCCGGCACGCTGGTGGATGCTTTTATTAAAGAGGCCGACCGCCGCTATGCTTGAGATTGAAATTGTTTACGGACTGGCCGATAGGCAAGTGTTGAAGGGTATGACCGTTACCGAAGGTACAACCGTACGCGAAGCCGCCCTGCAAAGCGGTTTGGAGGTAGAGTTTCCAGAGTTGGATTTGCAACAAGCGCCTTTGGGTATTTTCGGCAAGGCGGTGAAAGACGAGACGGTGTTGCGCGATGGCGATCGGATTGAAGTTTATCGTCCATTGTTGATCGATCCGAAAGAAGCGCGACGTAAACGCGCCGGGCAAGAATAAATCCAAGGCCGTCTGAAACTTTTTCAGACGGCCTGTCAAACTGAAAGAACAGTAATGAGCTTGAAAATTAAATTAATCGTCGGTTTGGGCAATCCAGGCCAAGAATACGAACAAACGCGCCACAATGTCGGCTTTTGGCTGTTGGACGAACTGGCGTGGAAATGGAAAGTCAATTTTAAAGACGAAAAGAAATTTTACGGCGAAGTAGCGCGCGCTGCTACGCCTGATGGCGATGTTTGGCTGCTCAAACCCATGACTTTTATGAACCGCTCCGGTCAGGCAGTAGCAGCTTTGGCTCAGTTTTACAAAATCAAGCCGGAGGAAATCTTAGTGGTTCATGACGAGCTGGATATTCCATGCGGCCGTATCAAATTCAAACTTGGCGGCGGCAACGGCGGACACAACGGCCTCAAAGACATTCAGGCTCGTTTGGGTACGCCTAATTTTTACCGCCTGCGCTTGGGTATTGATCATCCGGGCGACCGTAATCTGGTTGTCGGTTATGTGTTGAATAAACCGTCGGCGGAACATAGACAGCAAATTGATGATTCCATCGCCAAATCCCTGCAAGGATTGCCGGCCGTGTTGAATGGCGAATGGGAAGAAGCAATACGTTTTTTGCACAGTAAGTAAGCCGAATGGGCAGCTTTGCACATCATGTTCAGACGGCCTGAAAACAGACGGCGCAGTCTGGCTAGCGATAAACTAATTAAAGAAACAGTAAATATGAACGAACTGACCAGCCTGATGCAGACCGAAGCCCCAGGCATTGTTGGCGAAACATTAGACTTCTGCCTTTACGAATGCAGTATTGAAGATGCCCCAAATGCAGAAGAAGTGGAACAATGGCGTGATATTTTGAAGGCGCGGGGTGGGAAATTTGTCCGCTTGGCAAGTATTTGCCAAACATGGCTGGATGAAGAGGCCGAAAAATGAAAGCCTTACCATTAAACAAATTTACTGTCGCTGCCTTAATCTGGTTTGCCGCCGCCATTTATGCCTTACTTTTCAAAGAGGGCGGTAATAGCCCGCCGCCATTTCCCCATTTTGATAAAGTCGGCCATTTCGGACTGTTTTTCGGTCAGGCATGGTTGTGTGCAAAAATATTTATTCAAGACAATAGGAATATTCCCTATAAAGGCATTCTGTTTGCCGCTTTATTATTTGCAGTAGGAAGCGAGCTGGCTCAGGCATTTCTGACTGCTACGCGCCAAGGTTCGATCGCGGACGGTATTGCCGATATGGCAGGTACGACTGCAGCGCTGTGGTTTGCAGCAAAAGTAAAAGCAGCAAAAAGTTAGATATATTTAAAAAACTTAAAGGCCGTCTGAAATCCTGAGAAACAGGTTTCAGACGGCCTTTTGTTACTTGATATTTGAAGCAATGATTGCTTCATGCCAAGTATTCAAATATTAGAATTTTATGCGTACACCGGCAGATACTTCGTGAGTATGGAGCTTAACGTTATTGATCTTGCTCCAATGGTTATAGCGATAGCCTGCATCCAATGCAACGTTAGGTGTTACTTCGTAGCTTACGCCAGCCATTGCTCCAACACCAGTTTTAGTATCACTGCGTTCATAATATGAATTAGCTGTCTCAACTTTTGTTGAAGCATGATTAACAGCCACATGAGCACCTACCCCAACAATTATTCTGATTGTATTTTCTTGTGGAAAATTAAGCAAATCTAAAAATGTTTTAGCTGTTGTAAAACCGCATTTATAAAAAACACTGTAACAAATCGTTTAAGAACAAACGGCCTTGCTCTGTCGGGTGGAACACGGTCGGGTCTGATTCAAGCAGGCCTTTTTGTCTGGCGGTTTCGATTTGTGCCATGATTTTTGCAGTGGGTACACCGGTACGTTCTTGCAGCATTGCGGCAGGTACGCCGTCGGTCAGGCGTAGGGCGTTCATCATGAATTCAAATGGAAGGTCTTCGGCAGCAACAGTTTTGCGTTCGACTGCTTCATGCGGATTGCTCTGCATGGCGGCAAGATAGTCGTTGGGATGACGGCGGCGGACGGTGCGTTCGATATGGTCGGGATAGGAGATTTTGCCGTGCGCACCCGCGCCTATCCCTAAGTAATCGCCGAACTGCCAATAGTTCAAATTATGGCGGCACTGCATGGCAGGTTTTGCAAAAGCCGATGTTTCGTAGTGGATAAAGCCTGCGCCTTCCAATTCGCCGTGTACGGCATCTTCAATATCCAATGCTGCTTCATCTTGCGGCAAACCTTTTGGCGGCGTATGACCGAAAGGCGTGTTCGGCTCCATGGTCAGATGATATGCGCTGATATGCGATACGCCTGTTGCAATAGCGGTTTGCACATCGTTTAAGGCTGTCTGAACCGTTTGGTTTGGCAGGGCATACATCAAATCGATATTGACTTTTTCAAATAATTTCAAGGCAGTATCAATGGCTGTCAGGGCTTCTTTGCCATTGTGAACGCGTCCCAATCGAGCAAGCATATCGTCGTTAAAACTTTGTACGCCGATAGACAGACGTGTAATGCCTGCGTCTTTAAATCCTTGAAACTTCTCAATTTCAAATGTGCCCGGATTGGCTTCCAAAGTAATTTCCGCTTCGGGTTGCAAGCGCAACAGCGAACGCACGCTGCTTAACAAGCGGTCAATCGATTCCGCTTGAAACAGGCTGGGTGTACCGCCGCCGAAAAATATGGTTTCCACCGGTCTGCCCCAAATATTGGGCAATTCAAGCTGCAGGTCGGTTAATAGGGCATCGATATAGGCTTCTTCCGGCAGGCCGTTTTTCAGGCTGTGGGAATTGAAGTCGCAATACGGGCATTTTTTGATGCACCAAGGAATATGGATATAGAGTGATAAAGGAGGTAGGGCGGTTAGCTGGCCGGGGCGTTGGAAGGTGATTTGGGTCATGATATGTGTTGAGGCTCGAGGCCGTCTGAAATTTTTAGGGCCTTATTTTAACTGAAATGTCGGCCGGGAAAGTAATCAGTAGGAAATTTGCGAAGTCTAAGCGCTCAAAAAAGCTTCAATTTCTTCTTCTGATAATTTGGAATTGCAGACAAATTTTATTTTGCCTTGTGAGATGTTGAGTAATGCGGGAACAGTTTTGATGCCGTGTTGTTCACGAAAAGTTTTTAAAGCTATTTTGTTGCTGCTGTCGGTAAAGCGGATGGTAAGTTGTTTGTTTAAGGAAACGGTAGACAGTTTTGCAACAAAACGGCGACAGTATGAACAGCTTGGTTTGCCTAAAAAGACGATAGCAGTTTCTTGACCGTCAATGAGTTGCAGAAGTTCGTCAGGTGTGGTTGGGATGAAGGCAGCAACGTGTTTTGCAAAGGCTGCCAATTCTTCAGGTGTGGGCATGGGAATGAATGTGAGGTAGGCCGTCTGAAGGTTTCAGACGGCCTGTTGTTTTTATGTAGTTAAAGTCTTTTGCGCATCCAAGATGAGAGTTTGGGTGCACCGAATAGCAGGAAAATGCCGATAAAAAGCTGCGCGATGTTAGCAAGTATACCGGCTTGGTTTTGTGCGCCGAGATCCGCCCAAACGGATGTGTGTGTGTCGATAGCAATAGACTGTACAAAAAGATAGAGAGAGAACTGGTAAATTAGGTCGGGGATAGCTTGGAAAACAGTATATATGCCTATTAATACAATACCGGTCGTCAGCCATGGTGCAGGGTGTTTGGGGGCTTCCTGTACGATTTGCAGATGTTCGGGCAACAGGCGGTTGGCAATGGCGGCAGGGAAACACCATAGCAGCAGCCATGCAATTAAATACAAGCCGTAGAGCATCAGTACGGATGAGATTTGTTTGCTGTCATACATGCTCTCTGTCTGTACGAATATGGTCGCGATGCTGCCAAGCGTTTGTACGATACCGATTAAAACGACCAAGCGGATGGCGACAATCAAGATTTGCTTAGGGGACATGGATTTCTTCCATTATTTGTTGGATTTAGAACATCTAAAAAACGTTTCAGGTTTTCAGACGGCCTTTGGTTTATAAGGATTCGATTTTTCTTAATAGTTCACGCAATGCTTGGGCGCGGTGGCTTTCGGCATTTTTGATTTCAGGGTCAAGCTTGGCGGCGGTGCAACCATGTTCGGCCAGATAGAAATGAGGGTCGTAGCCGAAGCCGTTTGTACCAGCTGCTTCGGCCTGCCATTGGCCGCGCCAGATGCCTTCGGCGATGATGGGTTGCGGGTCGTTTTCGTGGCGGACGAGTACGAGTACGCAGACGTAGTAGCAGCTTTTGTCGTCTTTATCGGCAAGATCGGCAGACAGTTTGGCGTTGTTTGCGGCATCGGATTTGGGGTTTTCGCCTGCATAACGTACGGAGAAAATGCCGGGTGCGCCGTTTAAGGCGTTGGTGCAGATGCCGGAGTCGTCGGCAAGTGCCGGTAAGCCGCTGTATTTGGCGGCATGGCGTGCTTTAGCCAGGGCATTTTCAACAAAGGTATGGTACGGCTCGGGACATTCGGGCGTATTGAACTGTGATTGCGGCAGGACTTCGATGTTTAAGTCGGCAAAGAGGCGGGCAAATTCTTTGAGTTTGCCTGCGTTGCCACTGGCAAGGACGATTTTTTCAAACATGGTTTTTCCTTAATGGTTTTCGGTTTGCTGCATAGGAGCCATTTGTGCGCGTGCTTTGTGGCGGATGTAAAGGGCAAGGCTGCCGATTTGGGCAAAAACGGCGGCAAAGGCAAATAGAAAGGCGGCAACGGCAAATTGTTTGCTGTGAATGCTTAGAAGATAAGCGCCCAACAGAATCAGGACGATAAACATCAGGGTAAACAGGGCGGTCAGGAGCAGATAGGCTTTTTGTCGGGTCATGGCAGCTTGGGTAAGGGGGAAAAATGTTCTGATTATAACGTCAGATTGGGAATTTGAAACCATGCCGCATTCGTTAAAAAGGCCGTCTGAATATTTCAGACGGCCTTAAGTCGAATAACGGATTAACGCAATTCTGTGTGCAGGCGGCTCAACAATGTGGAGGCATCGCTGCCTTTGTATGGGCTGCCGTCTTTGTTCAACAGATGGAGGCGTGCGCCATTGTTGATAGGCTCAACATAAACAATGATTTCAGGATACGTTTTTGGTGCTTCTGCTTTGCCTTTGCCAAATACGCGTTTGAACAGGCCTGGTTTTTTATTGGCAACTGCTTCGCCTTCGGTTGGCGCTTGTTGAACCAAGAAAGCGCGGCGTTCGGCATTTTGACCGATAACGGTCAGGCCGATGCGGTCAAGCGCAAGGGCGGTACGGCGCCAGTTGCGGCCGTAATCGCCTGCCAGCAACAGAGTGCCGTTGTCCACACGCGCCAATTCAGAAGCATTGCTGCGGGCAGCAATGCTTTGGGTCAGGGCTTGTTCGGCTTGCTGACCGTCAACGCCCAAGTATTGCATAAAGCGGGCGAGGAATGCGGCTTCGAGGTTAGGGTCGTTTTCACCTGGCTGCCACATTGTGGTATCTTTTTTACGGTCGGCATAAACTTCTTTCATGCCTTTATGGGCGAAGAAGATGTCGGTCGAACCGTTTTTGCCTTGTTCGATGCGGATGATGAACTTGTCGCGTTCGCTGGTGGAGTAGATGCCGCCCAAGCCGACTTTATCCAACAGGCGGCGCAGGCTGTCTTGAGGGATTTTGGCTCGATTTTCCGCCCACTCGGTTTCCATTTGGCCGATGGCCGGTTCTTCGGATTTGATGTCGAAACCGTTTTCTTGCCAGAATACTTTCAGCAACGGCCAAATTTCGCGAGGCGATTTGCCATCGACAACCAACCAGCGTTGGTTGCCGTCACGCTCAAGGCGTACGCCTTTAACGGATTTCAAAACTTCTGCATTGGCAGGTTGTTGTACGGCTTGAGTGCGGCGTTTGTTGAAATCGCTGGCGCGGACGGCACCGCTGCCTGCCGGTAATTGATAGAGGTTGCCTTGGTCCGGGTTGTTCAAATCAGGTGGTACTTCCAGTTTGACCAAGCGGTGTGATTGACTTTGATAGTCGAGTTTGGGTTGTTCTTTTTTGCTGCCGGAACAGGCAGTCATGCTAATCAGGGCGAGGGCTACTACGATGGGTTTGATATAGGTCATCTTGTTTTCCTGTGGATGAAGTTCTTAACAGGGAGGCCGTCTGAAAAGGCTGTTTTGATTTCAGACGGCCTTATTTCCGGATCAGATTTGTCCTGATTTTTCCAGAGCGGCTCGGACTTTGGCTTGACCGTCTTCGGTCAGTGCAACCAAAGGCAGACGAACATGGGGTTCGCATTTGCCCAATAAGCTCAGGCCCCATTTGGGCGCGGCCGGGCTGGGCTCGCAGAACATGGTGTTATAAATTGGGATAAGTTGCTCGTTTAGACGACGGGCGGTCGCAATATCGCCCTCAAGGGCGGCTCGGCACATGTCGGCGAAGAGTTTCGGTGCAACGTTGGCTGCAACGGTTACCACACCATGACCGCCACACAGCATGAAGGGCAGGCCGGTAGGATCGTCGCCGGAGAATACGGCAAAACCTTCAGGAACGCTGTTGATCAATTCGATGTTGCTGCCGATTTTGCCGCTGGCTTCTTTGACACCCACGATATTGGGAATTTCAGCCAAGCGCAAAATAGTGTCGTTGCTCATGCTGACGACGGTGCGGCCGGGAACATTATAAATAATCATCGGAATCGAAGTGGCTTCAGCGATGGCTTTGAAATGTTGGTAAATGCCTTCTTGGGAAGGTTTGTTGTAATAGGGAACGACGGATAAGGTGTAGTCCGCACCGGCTTGCTCGGCGGCTTGGGAAAGGGCGATGGCTTCGACAGTATTGTTGGCGCCTGTGCCGGCGATAACGGGAATGCGCTTGTTGACGTGTTTGACGGTGGCTTCAATAACGGCCAAATGTTCTTCGACAGGCAGGGTGGCTGACTCGCCGGTGGTGCCGACTGCGACGATGCCGTCGGTGCCGTTTTCAATGTGCCAGTCGATTAAGTCGCGAAGTTGTTCGTAGTTGATGCTGCCGTCTTGATTCATCGGAGTAATCAGGGCAACCAGACTGCCTTTTAACATACGGAAACCTTTAATTTTATAATGTGGGTGGATTATTCATCGGATTGTAGCTTACTTTGTTGTTTGTGTGAAACATATCCGCTATGAGGCCGGGCCGTTTAATCGTGATTTGTCATTATCTTAATGAATAATACATTTTTAAATCATTAGTTTGTTTGTTTTAAGATGGAAAAATACTGTCAAGGATTAAAATGTGTTAAGGCTGTTTGAGGCCGTCTGAAAATGATCGGGCAAAACTTTCAGACGGTCTGATAATTTTGAATTTGCTGATACATTTTAAATTAGTTAAAATGCGCATCTTAATATTTTTTAACGATTCTTAAGAAAGGGTCATTATGGCCGAAATGACAGATAAACAGGCCGGTTCGCCTGATTTGGTTTACGGTTTGGAAGATAAGCCGCCGTTTGGGAATGCGTTGTTGAGTGCGGTCACGCACCTTTTGGCTATTTTTGTCCCGATGATTACGCCGGCGCTGATTGTCGGCGGGGCGTTGGAGCTACCGGTTGAAATGACGGCTTATTTGGTGTCGATGGCGATGGTGGCTTCCGGTGTCGGTACTTATTTGCAGGTCAACCGTTTCGGGCCGGTCGGTTCGGGTATGTTGTCGATTCAGTCGGTCAACTTCTCTTTTGTTACCGTGATGATTGCACTCGGTACCGGCATGAAAGAGGGCGGCTTGACTGAAGATGCGATGATTTCAACGCTTTTGGGCGTGTCCTTTGTCGGCGCGTTTTTGGTGTGCTTCTCCGCTTGGCTTTTGCCTTATCTGAAAAAAGTGATTACGCCGACTGTAAGCGGCGTGGTCGTGATGTTGATCGGCTTGAGCTTGGTGCATGTCGGCATTACTGACTTTGGAGGCGGCTTCGGTGCGAAAGCAGACGGTACATTCGGCTCGATGGAAAACTTAGGTCTGGCATCGCTGGTGTTGCTGATTGTGTTGGTTTTCAACTGCTTGAAAAATCCGTTGCTGCGCATGAGCGGCATTGCGGTGGGTTTGATCGTCGGGTATATTGTTGCGCTGTTTTTGGGCAAAGTAGATTTTTCCGCCCTGCAAAATCTGCCGCTGATTACCCTGCCTGTTCCGTTTAAATATGGTTTTGCATTTGATTGGCACGCGTTTATCGTTGCCGGTGCGATTTTCTTGTTGAGCGTATTTGAAGCGGTAGGCGATTTAACGGCGACTGCGATGGTCTCCGAGCAGCCGATTGAGGGTGAGGAATATACCAAACGTCTGCGCGGCGGCGTATTGGCAGATGGTTTGGTGTCTGTGATTGCGACTGCGTTGGGCTCTTTGCCTTTGACTACTTTTGCGCAAAATAACGGTGTGATTCAAATGACCGGCGTGGCTTCGCGCCATGTGGGCAAATATATTGCGGCGATTTTGGTATTGTTGGGCTTGTTCCCTATTATCGGCCGCGCGTTTACCACGATTCCGAGTCCGGTTTTGGGTGGCGCGATGGTGTTGATGTTCGGCCTGATTGCGATTGCCGGTGTGCGGATTTTGGTCAGCCACGGTATTCGCCGTCGTGAAGCAGTCATCGCGGCTACTTCTGTCGGTTTGGGTTTGGGCGTGGCGTTTGAACCGGAAGTGTTCAAAAACCTGCCGGTATTGTTCCAAAATTCAATTTCTGCCGGCGGTATTATGGCGGTATTGTTGAACTTGGTGTTGCCGGAAGACAAAACCGATAAAGCGATTAAGGTTGAAACCGACAGTTTGGATCACTAAACAAGCTTTATTCAAAGGCCGTCTGAAGTTTCAGACGGCCTTTGGTTTTTCGGCTATAATATTGTTTTTATTTATTATCCGAGTAGTTCGGATAGCTCTACCCGGAAAGGTTTTATATGACGGTTTATTCACTTTTTATCACTTGTCCTCGCGGTTTGGAAGCGCCTTTGACGCAAGAACTCGAAAACATGGCATGTCAGGATATCCGCGCTGTTGACGGCGGCGTGGCATGTAAAGGCACGATGGAGCAGGTGTATCGCATCAACCTGCATTCGCGCGTTGCCAGCCGCGTTTTGCTGCGTTTGACCAAAGGCAATTATCGTAACGAACACGATATCTACAAACTGGCACGAAATCTGCATTGGACAGGTTGGTTTAAGCTGGAGCAGACCTTCAAAGTCAAAGTCGAAGGCAAGCGCGCCAATGTGAAAAGCTTGGATTTTGTCGGTTTGAAAATCAAAGATGCCGTCTGTGATGCCTTCCGCGATATTTATGATGCGCGTCCGAGCGTGGGCAAAATCAATCCCGATATCCGCATTCATGCCTTTATCGATGAGCGCAATGTGGAAATCTTTATCGATACTTCCGGCGAAGCACTCTTCAAACGCGGCTATCGTCAGGATACCGGCGAAGCGCCATTGAGAGAAAACTTGGCGGCCGGTTTGCTGCTTTTGGCAGGCTATGACGGTACGCAGCCTTTCCAAGACCCGTTTTGCGGTAGCGGTACGATTGCCATTGAGGCTGCATGGATTGCGACACACCGTGCGCCGGGCTTGATGCGCCGTTTCGGTTTTGAAAAACTGCAAAACTTCGACAAAGAAAAATGGCAAGCGTTGCGCCATGAGGCTGAAAAACAAATCAAACCGGCCGCCGCGCCCATTTCCGGCAGCGACAACGACCGTTATATGATCCGCGCCGCATTGGCCAATGCACAAGCCGCCGAAGTGGATAATTTCATCCGCTTTGACGTGCAAGATGCGCAGGCCGCGCGCCCAAACGGCGAACACGGCATTATGATTTCCAATCCGCCTTATGGCGTGCGCCTTGCGGAGGTTCAAGCTTTGCAGGCTTTATATCCGCAACTCGGTACATGGTTGAAACAATATTACGCAGGCTGGCTAGCTGGGATGTTTACCGGCGATCGCGATATGCCGAAATTTATGCGCCTTTCTCCGAAGCGGAAAATTCCTTTGTTTAACGGTAATTTGGATTGCCGATTGTTTTTGATGGATATGGTGAAAGGTTCGAATCGGGGGTAAAACATGAAATTAAGGCCGTCTGAAAGATGATTTCAGACGGCCTTTTTTGATTTGTTAAAACCGTCTTTGTTATAACGGAGTTTGCTTTTCTTTTTTTATATTGATGCTCTGAAATTGTTTTCAGACGACCTTTATCAAGGGAGCCGTGTAGATGTAATTATTGAAATTTACAATCTATCAAATTATAAAAACCTATTACAAAATAAAGATGGATTGTTAAATAAAATACCATATCTAGTAGTATTGTGTTTTAATGCACACCATATCTTGTGTTTTATGGCGTTGCAATGAGCGGTTTGAAATTTACAATCGAGCAAATTGTTTGGCAGGAAGTGCCGGGCGAAGTGTCGCTGGCGTTTCTGTTTTCCGGTTGTCCGCTGCGTTGCAAAGGTTGCCATAGTGCCGATACATGGAAAGAGGGTATTGGCACGGAATTGACCGGGGATTACTTAAAATGCCGTCTGAAACGCTATCGCGGATTGATTACATGCGTGTTGTTTATGGGCGGGGAATGGCAGCCGGAAGCCTTGCAGAAAATGCTGGCTATCGTGACGCAGGCGGGTTTGAAAGCCTGTTTGTACACCGGCCTGGAGCGTGAGGAGCTGGAGGCGGTTTCAGACGGCATCCTGCCTTATCTGACGTATCTGAAAACCGGCCGCTGGCAGATGGAGCTGGGCGGCTTGGACAGCCCGACGACCAACCAAAAGTTTATCGATTTGCGCACGGGCGAGGTGTTGAATCGCTTGTTTATCAAAGACAAACCCGTGCCCAAAATCATCCCGATTACAACTCAGCCGCAGGTGGTCGCTTTTCAGACGGCCTGAGGCTTTTTTATCCAACTCACACAGGAGGAATTAACATGATTCGGCTGCATCCCGAACAGTTAAACGGAAAACTACAATTCATGCGTGACTACATCAGCGCGCAAAACGCGGCGGACGGCTCGAAAATGGACGCCAATGCCAACGTAACGCAAAAAAACATTGCCACGATGGAAGCGGAAATCATGAAAGACTTTTTCGTGCAGATTAACCGCGCCCAAGTGTCGCGCAAAATCGCCGAAATTTTCGACCAATCCGTTGCCGACGAATACATCCGCCAGATTGAGGCACACGAGATTTATGTGCACGACGAAAC
This sequence comes from Neisseria sp. HMSC061H08, assembly GCF_001836795.1. Taxonomy (NCBI): domain Bacteria; kingdom Pseudomonadati; phylum Pseudomonadota; class Betaproteobacteria; order Neisseriales; family Neisseriaceae; genus Neisseria; species Neisseria sp. HMSC061H08. The sequence goes on from NZ_KV830556.1 coordinate 345,861, forward strand.
CAGCCTCAAGCCTTATTGCGTGTCGGTTACGCTGTATCCCTTCCTGCTCGACGGCTTAAGCAAACTCGGCGGCGAATCCAAAGCACCGCAACATCTTGCTTCGTTTTGCGGCTCGTTTATCAACCTTGTGTTTGCCATCAGCGCGCAGTTTGCCGGCGCGGTGGCCACAGTGGAATTTCTGACTTATTTCGACTACTTCGCCCGCAAAGACTACGGCGATGATTATTTGGAAACCCATGCCAAAGAAATCGCCAACCATATGCAGCAGGTGGTGTACAGCATCAACCAGCCCGCCGCCGCGCGCGGCTATCAGAGCGTGTTTTGGAATATTTCCGTTTACGATCAATACTATTTCGACGCGATGTTCGGCGATTTCGTCTTTCCCGATTTCAGCAAACCGGTGTGGCAAAGCGTGGCGAAGCTGCAAAACTTCTTCCTTAAATGGTTTAACCAAGAGCGCACCAAAGCCATTTTGACCTTCCCTGTTGTAACCGCTGCGATGCTGACCGACGGCGGCAAATGCAAAGACACCGTGTTCGCCGACGAAATGGCGAAAGAGTTGGCGGAAGGCAATTCCTTCTTCGTCTATCTTTCCGACAATCCCGACTCCTTGGCTTCCTGCTGCCGTCTGCGTAATGCCATTGAAGACCGCACTTTCAGCTACACACTCGGCGCGGGCGGCGTAGCGACCGGTTCCATCAACGTCATCACCATCAACATGAACCGGCTGGAACAAGACGGACGCGACCTTGCCGCCGAAGTGGCCAAAATCCACAAATACCAATACGCCTACCGCAAACTGATGGAAGAATACCAAGCCGCCGGAATGCTGCCCGTTTACGATGCAGGCTTCATCACGCTGGACAAACAGTTCCTCACCATCGGCATCAACGGCATGGCGGAAGCCGCTGAATCGCAAGGCATTAAAGTCGGTTACAACGACGACTATATCAACTTCGTCCAAGGTCGTCTGAAAACCATATTCGAAGCCAACCAAGCCGCCAGCAAACACTACGGCGTGAAGTTCAACACCGAGTTTGTCCCTGCCGAAAACCTCGGCGTGAAAAACGCCAAATGGGACAAAGCTGACGGTTACAAAGTCAGCCGCGAATGCTACAACTCCTATTTCTACGTTGTCGAAGACGAAGAAATCAACGCGCTCGACAAATTCCTGCTGCACGGCAAAGAACTGGTGGACTGGCTCGACGGCGGTTCCGCGCTGCACCTGAACCTCGATGAAGCCCTGCCCGAATCCGGCTACCGCTCGCTCTTGGATATCGCCGCGCAAACCGGCTGCAACTACTTCTGCGTGAACGTGCGCATTACCATTTGCAACGAATGCGGCCACATTGACAAACGCACCTTACACGCCTGTTCTGCTTGCGGCAGCCACGACATCGACTACGGCACCCGTGTCATCGGCTACCTGAAGCGCGTATCCGCATTTAGTAGCGGTCGACGCAAAGAGCACGCGCTCAGACATTATCACCGTAAAGCGGCGTAATCATTGAAAAAAGGATTACTTAAAAAAGCTAAGGCCGTCTGAAACTTCAGACGGCCTTTAGTATGTTTTTAGATAGACTGACTCTTTCAGCTATATGATTTTAATTAAATTAAACAACAATGCTTGATACTTTAATATTTTGAAGTTCTGTCTGATTCGCAGGTAGGATGTGTGGCGCAGCCACGCACGCGGTCGGTTGGATATGCAGGCTACGGCTTGCTACACGTAGGTTTTGAAGTTACAGTAGGTGTGTGGCGTAACCACGCACGCGATAGGTTGAGTATACAGACTACGGTTTGCTAAAGTGAACAGTTAGAGCTTATTGGTCTAAATACTGTATTTTTGCATCATTTAAACTATCGGCTAGTTTTTGGATACTGTTCAGTAGTTTATCAATATCTTGTTCAGGATCAGCATAGAAATAGTCGATGGTAAACGTTAGAGTTTTACCAAACTGCTCAGGGATTGGGGGAAGAGCCAGAGCGCGCAGCTGGATACTATCTCCACCTCGTGCATGGTCGCGTACCCACCATGACAAAAACTCTAATGCTTTCAATCCAGTTTCATCACGTGTAATCATGAAGTCGATCGAAATCAAGATTTCGTCCGATAAACCGCCATCAGTCCGTTTCAATGCACCTAACGGATAGTCACCAAACATGGGAAGCGTAAAATCATCCGATGTGATTTCGAATAGCATATGGCGATTTACCGCAGCAAGTTTGATACCGGGAATACTTTTAATGGCAGTGCTGAGTTCTTGTACGGGTTGAGGAATATCGGAATTGTCTTCGTCTGATTCCGGATCTAATTCTTGGTTATCTTGAGTGAATGCCAAATTTTCCTGTTCTAGCTCTACAACAATTTGTTTTACTTGGATTTTTGTTTCATCTTTTTCTTGTTTTTGTTTTAGTATAGTGGAGAGAAAGTCTTTAATACTCATGATAATGGTTACTCCTAAATTTGAGATAACAGTAAAAATTTGATTGTATTTTATTTTTTTAATGTGTCAAGATGACAAAATAATTTATAGATAAATAAACCTTAAAGTCAAGTGAGGTGTGTGGCATAGCTACTCGCGCGGTAAGTTAGGTATGCAGGCTGCAGTTTGCTATATATTGGCTGTAAAGCTCTATGTTATCAAAAAGGTATGTCGTGAATTCAAGTACATGGGGGAGTAAAGATACAGGTTACTGTCTCCTTAAACAGAAAGTCTTTTGGTAGCCATCTTTTGCGTGTTTATATGTTAGCCCGACAATTGATAATCCAATCACAAAATATGGTCCAGTATTTGTACCACATGCTCCAGCATAATAAGCAAGCACAGCAAATATTAAGAAAATAAGACCCATTACATATTCAAAAACTCCTAAATTGCTGCGATCCGAAAAAATAAATTCATCAATCAACTCTTCAGCTGCAATTAGAACACCTCCAATAAAATACCCTGATATTATTCTACTTATCCAAGATTTAACATCTAAACTTTGGAACCAATCTTGAAACCAACCACAAAAAAATATGATGATTGATAAAGGAAGCAGGAACATACAGAAAATTTCAAAATATTTTTTTCGTTTTTCATGAGGTTTCATTATTTACTCCTATCCGAATTTAAAACAGAATTTCTTACAAAACTGCCTTCAAATACTTCCCAGTATAACTCCCCTTAACCTTCGCCACCTGCTCCGGACTACCTTCCGCAATAATCCTCCCCCCTCCATCGCCGCCTTCCGGCCCTAAGTCCACAATCCAATCCGCAGTTTTAATCACGTCAAGATTATGCTCAATAATCACAATCGAGTTGCCTTTGCCTTTCAGACGGCCTATGACTTCCAGCAGCAGGGCGATGTCGGCGAAGTGCAGGCCGGTGGTGGGTTCGTCAAGGATGTAGAGCGTTCTGCCGGTGTCGCGTTTGGAGAGTTCCAAGGCGAGTTTGACGCGTTGGGCTTCGCCGCCGGAGAGGGTGGTGGCGGACTGGCCGAGGCGGATGTAGCCCAGGCCTACGTCCATCAGGGTTTGCAGTTTGCGCGATACGGTGGGGACGGCGTCGAAAAATTCGCGGGCTTCTTCGACGGTCATGTCGAGGACTTGGCTGATGTTTTTGCCTTTGTATTGGATTTCGAGGGTTTCGCGGTTGTAGCGTTTGCCGTGGCAGACTTCGCAGGGGACGTACACGTCGGGCAGGAAGTGCATTTCGACCTTAATCACGCCGTCGCCTTGGCAGGCTTCGCAGCGGCCGCCTTTGACGTTGAAGGAGAATCTGCCGACGTTGTAGCCGCGTTCGCGCGAGAGGGGTACGCCGGCGAAGAGTTCGCGGATGGGGGTGAACAGGCCGGTGTAGGTGGCGGGGTTGGAGCGCGGGGTGCGGCCGATGGGGGATTGGTCGACGTTGATGACTTTGTCGAGGTATTCGAGGCCGTGGATGTCGTCGTATGGTGCGGGTTCTTCTTGGGCGCGGTTGAGTTCGCGGGCGGTGATTTTGGCGAGGGTGTCGTTAATTAGGGTGGATTTGCCGCTGCCGGATACGCCGGTGATGCAGGTAATCAAACCGAGCGGCAGTTCGAGGGTAACGTTTTTAAGGTTGTTGCCGCGCGCGCCTTTGAGGACAAGCATCCGCTCGGGATTGACGGGGGTGCGTTCAGACGGCACGGCAATGGATTTTTTGCCGCTGAGGTATTGTCCGGTAACGGATTTTTCGCATTTGGCGACGTTTTCGGGCGTGTCGGCAATCAGTACGTTGCCGCCGTGTTCGCCCGCGCCGGGGCCCATATCGACGACGAAATCGGCTTCGCGGATGGCGTCTTCGTCATGTTCGACCACAATCACGCTGTTGCCTAAATCGCGCAGGCGTTTGAGGGTGGCGAGCAGGCGGTCGTTGTCGCGCTGGTGCAGGCCGATGGAGGGTTCGTCCAAAACGTACATCACGCCGGTCAGGCCGCTGCCGATTTGGCTGGCAAGGCGGATGCGTTGGGCTTCGCCGCCTGAGAGGGTTTCGGCGGAGCGGCTTAAATTCAGGTAATCCAGTCCGACGTTAATCAGGAAGCCGAGCCGCTCGGTGATTTCTTTGAGGATTTTTTCGGCGATTTGTTTTTTATTGCCGTCCAAATCCAGCATTTCAAAGAATTGGTGGGTTTTGGTCAGTGGCCAGGCGGAAACTTCGTGCAACGGCTCGCCACTGACGTAAACGTAGCGCGCTTCTTTGCGCAAACGTGCACCGCCGCAGCTAGGGCAGGCGCGGTGGTTTTGGTATTCGCGCAGTTTTTCGCGCACGGTTTCGCTGTCGGTTTCACGATAGCGGCGTTCGAGATTGGGGATGATGCCTTCAAAGGCATGGCTGCGGTTGAAGGTGGTGCCGCGTTCGGACAGGTAGGTGAAGTCGATGACTTCTTTGCCTGAGCCGTGCAAGACGACTTTTCTGATTTTTTCAGGCAAAGTTTCCCAAGCGGTGTTGACATCAAATTTATAATGATGCGCAAGAGATTGAATCATTTGGAAATAGAATTGGTTGCGTTTGTCCCAGCCGTCAATCGCGCCTGCAGCTAAGGATAATTCCGGATGGGCGACCACTTTTTCGGGATCGAAGAAGTTAGTATTGCCCAAGCCGTCGCAAGTCGGACAGGAGCCCATCGGGTTGTTGAACGAAAAGAGGCGCGGCTCTAACTCGGGCAGGCTGTATGAACATACGGGGCAGGCGAAACGCGCGGAGAACCAATGCTCTTCGCCGCTGTCCATTTCCATCGCCAGTGCGCGCTCGTTGCCGTGGCGCAACGCGGTTTCAAAACTTTCCGCCAGCCGTTGCTTGATGTCGGCTTTTACTTTCACGCGGTCGATGACGACGTCGATGTTGTGTTTGATGTTTTTTTCCAGCTTCGGCACTTCGTCAAGCTGATAGACTTCGCCGTCCACGCGCACCCGCGCAAAACCCTGCGCCTGCAAGTCGGCAAAGAAATCGACAAACTCACCCTTACGCTCGCGCACCGCCGGCGCCAGAATCATCACGCGCGTGTCTTCCGGTAGCTTCAAGACGGCATCAACCATCTGAGATACGGTTTGGCTGGATAACGGCAGCTTGTGTTCGGGGCAATACGGGGTACCGACACGTGCGTACAAAAGACGCAGGTAATCGTGGATTTCTGTTACTGTACCGACAGTGGAGCGCGGGTTGTGGCTGGTGGATTTCTGCTCGATGGAAATCGCGGGCGATAAGCCTTCAATTAAGTCGACATCGGGCTTGTCCATCATCTGCAAAAACTGACGGGCATAGGCAGAAAGGCTCTCGACATAACGGCGTTGGCCTTCGGCATATAAAGTATCAAATGCCAGCGATGATTTGCCGCTGCCTGACAATCCTGTTACCACCACGAGCTTGTGGCGCGGAATGTCCAAATCGACATTTTTCAAATTATGTGTACGCGCGCCGCGGATGCGGATGGTGTCATTATCGTGTGAATGTTTGGGATGATGGTTGCACATGGTGTCAGGCCGTCTGAAAAATAAAATAAACAGCTATTGTAGCACTTTTCAAATGACAGACTGGATAGATAAAGCATTTGATATAAAAGAAACAAAGAGGCCGTCTGAAAATATGTTTTCAGACGGCCTTGATATAGATGGATCAGCTTATCAGTCGATTTTGCGGAGAATTTCGCGCAGGGCTTTTTGCCAGTCGGACGGTTTGATACCAAATTCGGTTTCGAGGCGTGAGCAATCCATGATGCTGTATGCCGGACGCGGAGCGGGCAGGGGGTATTGTTCGGTGGTGATTGCGTTCAGTTCAGGAATGCGGAAGCTGTCGTCTAATTGGTGGGCCGTCTGAAAGATGGCTTTGGTAAATTCGTACCATGTTGCCGATTTATTGCCACAGTAATGGAAGATACCGCGTGGGGAAGTAGGCTGTTGCAATAAACTGATGATGGCATGAGCCAAGTCGCCTGCATAAGTAGGGCAACCGGTTTGGTCATGAACGATGGAGAGGGAGTCGCGTTCTTTAGCAAGGCGTAACATGGTTTTGACGAAATTGCTGCCGTATTCGCTAAACAGCCATGAAGTACGGACGATTGTACTTTCCGGATGTGCGGCTAAAGCCAAAAGCTCGCCTGCTACTTTGGATTGACCGTAAGTGCTGCGCGGATTGGTATAGTCGGTTTCGCGGTAAGGGCGTTTGCCTTCGCCGTCGAATACATAATCAGTGGAAATATGAATAAAGCGGGCGTGTGCGGCGCGAGCAGCTGCTGCCAGGTTGTGAACAGCGGTTGCGTTGACGGCAAAAGCGACTTCTGCGTTTTCTTCTGCTTTATCGACGGCAGTGTAAGCTGCGGCATTAACGATGGCATCGGGTTGGAAGTTTTTGATCATGTGATGCACGGCTTCGGTATCGGTAATGTCCAGCGAAGTAGAGTCGGTAGCAATCAGTTCCCAATCTTCGGGCAGGCGGTCGCGCAGACAACGGGCAAGCTGACCTTTGGCTCCGGTCAATAAAGTACGCATGGTTGAGTATCTCCTCTGATAGCTGTTAAATAGGTGTTCGTGTCATTATAGTGTAAATACGACAAATTCACATTATTGGCGTAGAACAAAATGTAGAGGAGGCTGTATTTGGGTAAATTGTCGATATTATCTATTCATAATAATAACTGCTTATTGGTATTATGTTTGTTTACTATAACTAGAGTTAAAATTCATCTTTTAACAAGATAGATAAAGGATCTATGTCGTTTGAGAGATTGTGAATCAATGTTAATGTTTTTATTATTTCTAGGATAATGGAATTTAAAAAAAGGCGAAACTCCATCCTTTTATCGGCAAATTCTACCGTTTGATATTTTTGAGTAAATATTTTGAAAAATATTACTAAAATAATAATTGAGCAAGGGTGGAATTTGCTCGTTCCGCCAGCTCAATATCTTTATTAACTATTTTGGGAGTAATTATTATGGCATACTGTTACGGGGGGTATTATGCTAGACCCCTGGTTAGTTCTTACTGCGCTCCTGCGCCTAAGGCTTCCTACTCTTCTTACTACTGCGCTCCTGCAGCAAAATCTTCTATTTCTATCGGCAGCATCGCTAGCATTGCTAGCGTCGGCGTGTCAGTAGTTAACGCGGTAACCGGTTTGGTTTCTGCTATTGCGGCTTTCTGCCCACCGGCAAAAACACCTAACTACAAATGTGTTCCGGTTTGCCCACCTTACAACTGCGATCCAATCAAACCGATCCCATGTCCAAAACCACAACCTAAACCTCAGCCTAAGCCTCAACCAAAACCTGAGCCTAAACCTGAGCCTAAACCTGAGCCACAACCAGAACCGCAACCGGAACCAAAACCTCAACCAAAACCTGAGCCTAAGCCAGAACCAAAACCTGAGCCTAAGCCAGAGCCAAAACCTGAGCCTAAACCAGAACCGAAACCTGAGCCAGACTGCAAAGACTGTGTTGATGACCATAACCAAAACAACTCATACGGTCAGGAAGATAAAGACCCAGGTAATGTTATCCGAGCTGAAGACTGCAAAGACGGCAACGTTATCCGCGGTACTGATGCCAAAGATACCATTTATGGTACTGCTTGCGAAGACATCATCTACGGTGGCAACGGCACAGACGTAATCTACGCCGGTGCTGGTAACGACACCATTTACGGTGATGCCGATGGTGACTCTCTGTACGGTGAAGAAGGTAAAGACTACCTGCAAGGTGGTGCCGGTAACGACTACCTGAACGGTGGTTCCGGTGCTGACATCATGCGCGGTGGCGACGGTAACGACGTTTACTTCGTTGACAATGCCAACGACCAAGTTATCGAGTACGGCAATGCACAAGCCGGTATCGATACTGTTCGTACCGTTATCGACTACACTCTGACCGATCACGTTGAAAACCTGATTTTGCAAGGTATGCAAAACCTGAACGGTACCGGTAACTCTTTGAACAACAACATCGAAGGTAACGGCGGCAACAACCATCTGTACGGTTTGGCCGGCGACGACTGCCTGGTTGGTAAAGACGGTAACGACTACCTCGACGGCGGTGTCGGCAACGACATCCTGATCGGCGGTACCGGTAACGACACTTACTTCTTCGACAAAGGTTACGGTCACGACACTATCCGTGAGGAAAGCGGTAATGACACCCTGTTGTTCGGTAAAGGCGTTGCAGCTTCCGATGTATTGCTGAGCAAATCAGGTGCCAACCTGACTGTTTCTGTCGGTACTAACGACAGCATCACCATCGACGACTGGTTCACCGGTAACAATCACAAAGTTGAAAACTTCAAGTTTGCTGACGGTAGCACTTACCAAGTAACCGGCCATGGCGACTACTACTCTCTGTCTGCTGTGAACCAAATCCAAGATCAGACTCAAGCTTCTGTAATCTGATAGGATGGTGATTTTCAGGGTTCTTCCCTGAAATCAACGGATAAGGCCGTCTGAAACCAAAATAAAAGGTTTCAGACGGCCTTTATTTTGTAAACAATCTGACGAAAAATTCCAAATTGGGCTAAAATACTGCATTCTTCTGTCTACCAAAGAGATACCCGAAATGTCTGAAATCAGCTTGAAAAAAATCTACTCCGGCAAAGTACGCGATTTGTACGAAATTGACGATAAACGTATGTTGATGGTTGCTTCCGACCGTCTGTCTGCATTCGATGTGATTTTGGATGATCCGATTCCGGGTAAAGGGGAGATTCTGACGCAGATTTCCAATTTTTGGTTTAAAAAACTGGCTCATATCATGCCTAACCATTTTACCGGCCAAACGGTTTACGATGTTTTGCCTGAAAACGAAGCCAAAGCTTTGGAGAAACGCGCCGTTGTGGCTAAAAAACTCACTCCGGTGAAAGTGGAGGCCATTGTGCGCGGTTATCTGGCAGGTAGCGGTTGGAAAGATTATCAAAAAACCGGTTCTGTCTGCGGTATTCAACTGCCTGAAGGTATGCAGGAAGCGCAGCAGTTGCCCGAAGTAATTTTTACGCCGTCGACCAAAGCCGCAGTTGGCGATCATGATGAAAACATCAGCTTTGAAGAATGCGAACGCATCATCGGCAAAGAGCTGGCGGCGGAAGTACGCGCCAAGGCGATTCAGCTTTATACGGAAGCGGCCGAATATGCAAAATCTCGCGGTATTATTATTTGCGATACCAAGTTTGAATTTGGTTTAGACGAAGAGGGTACGCTGACTTTGATGGATGAGGTGTTGACGCCTGACTCCAGTCGTTTTTGGCCTGCCGATCAATACAAAGTCGGCATCAATCCGCCGTCTTTTGACAAACAATTTGTCCGCGACTGGCTGGAGCAAAGCGGTTGGAACAAAAAAGCGCCTGCGCCTAAAGTACCTGCCGATGTAATTCAAAAAACAGTCGAAAAATATCAGGAAGCATTGGCTTTGCTGACTCAGGATTGATTTTTAAGTTTGAAGGCCGTCTGAAAAGGATATGTTTCAGACGGCCTTTTTATTGTACAAATACTGGATTTTAAGGATGGTTGCCTTTATAATCGAGAGTTGTTTTCAGCGCCTTAAAGGCCGTCTGAAAGCTTGTTTATAACCTGCCGCACGGTCTGAAACCCTAACTATGCACATTCGGATTTTAGTGTGCATTATTAGTGTTTTAGCAGTGCGGTATTTTGAAAGGAACAATGATGTTCAATAAACACGTTAAGACCTTCCAATACGGTAATCAAACCGTTACTTTGGAAACCGGCGAAATTGCCCGCCAAGCCGCCGCTGCCGTTAAAGTATCCATGGGCGACACCGTTGTTTTGGTTGCCGTGACTACCAACAAAGAAGTGAAAGAAGGCCAAGACTTCTTCCCTCTGACTGTCGATTACCTCGAGCGTACTTACGCAGCAGGTAAAATCCCCGGCGGTTTCTTCAAACGCGAAGGCAAACAAAGCGAAAAAGAAATCCTGACCAGCCGTCTGATCGACCGTCCGATTCGTCCTCTGTTCCCTGAAGGTTTCTACCACGACATCCAAATCGTAGCGATGGTCGTGTCTGTTGACCCTGAAATCGATTCTGACATTCCTGCAATGCTGGGCGCGTCTGCTGCGCTGGTGTTGAGCGGCGTACCGTTTGCCGGTCCGATTGGTGCGGCACGCGTGGGTTATGTAAACGGCGTGTACGTTTTGAACCCGACTAAAGCCGAATTGGCCAAATCACAATTGGACTTGGTGGTTGCCGGTACTTCTAAAGCCGTGCTGATGGTGGAATCCGAAGCCGACATCTTGTCTGAAGAAGTAATGCTGGGTGCGGTTGTTTACGGTCACGATCAAATGCAAGTGGCCATTAATGCCATCAATGAGTTTGCCGACGAAGTCAATCCAGAAGTTTGGGATTGGAAAGCACCTGAAACCAATGAAGAATTGGTTGCCAAAGTACGCGAAATTGCCGGCGAGACCATTAAAGAAGCGTTCAAAATTCGTCAAAAACAAGCTCGTTCTGCCAAATTGGACGAAGCTTGGAATGCCGTAAAAGAAGCGTTGATTACCGAAGAAACCGACACTTTGGCTGCCAACGAAATCAAAGGTATTTTCAAACACTTGGAAGCCGATGTTGTCCGCAGCCAAATTTTGGACGGTCAACCGCGCATCGACGGTCGCGACACCCGCACCGTCCGTCCGTTGAACATTCAAACCGGTGTATTGCCGCGCACGCACGGTTCCGCATTGTTTACCCGTGGCGAAACCCAAGCTTTGGCGGTTGCAACTTTGGGTACTTCACGCGACGAGCAAATCATTGATGCCCTGTCCGGCGAATACACCGACCGCTTCATGTTGCACTACAACTTCCCACCATACTCTACCGGCGAAGTGGGTCGCGTAGGTGCGCCCAAACGTCGTGAAATCGGTCACGGCCGTTTGGCTAAACGTGCATTGTTGGCCGTATTGCCAGAACCTGAAGATTTCAGCTACACCATGCGCGTGGTTTCTGAAATTACCGAATCCAACGGCTCTTCCTCTATGGCTTCCGTCTGCGGCGGCTGCTTGAGCCTGTTGTCTGCCGGTGTGCCTTTGAAAGCACACGTTGCCGGTATCGCCATGGGTCTGATTTTGGACAACAACAAATTTGCCGTTCTGACCGACATCTTGGGCGACGAAGACCACTTGGGCGATATGGACTTTAAAGTAGCCGGTACAACCGAAGGTGTGACCGCGCTGCAAATGGACATCAAAATCCAAGGTATTACCAAAGAAATCATGCAAATCGCTTTGGCTCAAGCCAAAGAAGCACGTTTGCACATCTTGGATCAGATGAAAGCTGCTGTTGCAGGCCCGCAAGAACTGTCTGCACACGCGCCACGCTTGTTCACCATGAAAATCAACCAAGATAAAATCCGTGATGTTATTGGTAAAGGCGGTGAAACCATTCGTTCGATTACCGCTGAAACCGGTACTGAAATCAATATTGCTGAAGACGGTACCATCACAATCGCTGCGACTACTCAAGAAGCAGGCGATGCAGCGAAAAAACGCATCGAAGAAATCACTGCTGAAGTGGAAGTGGGCAAAGTGTACGAAGGTACTGTGGTTAAAATTCTCGACAACAACGTTGGCGCGATTGTCAGCGTGATGCCGGGCAAAGACGGTTTGGTACACATCAGCCAAATCGCCCACGAGCGCGTACGCAATGTCAGCGACTATCTGCAAGTAGGTCAGGTTGTGAACGTGAAAGCATTGGAAGTAGACGACCGCGGTCGCGTACGCCTGTCTATCAAAGCTTTGCTGGAAGCGCCTGCTCGCGAAGAGAAAGCAGCCGAATAATCTGATTATTCAAGCTTGAAACAAAAGGCCGTCTGAAAATTTCAGACGGCCTTTTGTTTATTTAAAAGATAAGTTTAAAAAACGGGTTTTGCCTTTACTTTGATTGAACGGATTACTACAATGCTTGCAATCTAACAAATATATTAATCTCTTAAGGAGTATGCAATGAATGCTACACAATTAATCAGCCAGCTGACGCAAACCGTTGGTGAAAAATATATCATCACAGACCCGGCAAAAACCGAACAATACCGTCAAGGCTACCGTTTTGGCGAAGGCAAGGCGCTGGCAGTTGTCCGTCCGGGTACGGTGTTGGAAATGTGGCAAATCTTGCAGGCATGTGTTGAGGCTGATGTTATCGTGATTACGCAGGCCGCCAATACCGGCCTGACCGGTGGCTCGACTCCTGACGGCAATGATTACGACCGCGATATCGTGATTGTAAATACCATGCGCCTGAACATCATTCAGCCTATTAATAATAACGAACAAGTTGTCTGCCTGCCTGGCTCTACCCTGAATCAATTGGAACTGTTGCTGAAACCTTTAGGCCGTGAGCCGCACTCTGTAATCGGTTCGTCCTGTATCGGCGCATCTGTATTGGGTGGCGTATGCAATAACTCGGGCGGTGCATTGGTACAGCGTGGCCCGGCTTATACGGAAATGGCCCTGTTTGCGCAAATCAACGAAGAGGGCAAACTGGAGCTGGTCAACCATTTGGGCATTGATTTGGGCGAAACCCCTGAAGAAGTTCTGACCAATCTGCAAGGTTTTCATTATCAAAAAAAAGACATTGTTCAAAATGCAGGCAAAGGGCATGACCATGCATACTGCGATCATGTCCGCCAAGTGAATGAACCGACTGCCGCCCGTTTTAATGCCGACCCTGCGCGTCACTACGAAGCATCAGGTTGCGCGGGCAAGCTGATGGTGTTTGCCGTACGCTTGGATACTTTCCCACAAGAAAAACAGACTGCCGTCTTCTATATTGGCACCAATGATATTAATGAGCTGACCGATATTCGTCGCGCCGCTTTGAGTGAGTTTAAAAACCTGCCTATTTCCGGTGAGTATATCCATCGTCATGCTTTTGATATTGCTGCCGTTTATGGCAAAGACACTTTTTATATCATCAAGACGTTCGGTACCCACCAACTTCCGAAACTGTTTGATCTGAAAGCCCGTGTGGATAGATTCAGCAAAAAGATAAGTTTCTTACCAAAACACTTCTCTGATAAATTCATGCAACTGATCAGCAAGATTTTGCCTGATCACTTGCCGAAGTCTATGCGCAATTATCGCGACAAATACGAACACCATTTGATCTTGAAAATGGGTGGCGAGGGCGTAGAAGAAGCGCGTGCTTTCTTAAAAGAATATTTTGCAACCCATGGCGGCGCATTCTTCGAATGTAATGCCGAAGAAACACAGGCGGCCATGCTGCATCGCTTTGCTGTGGCTTCTGCCGCGATCCGTTACCGTTCTGTACATGATGATGAAGTAGAGGATTTGGTTGCACTCGATATCGCCTTGCGTCGTGATGATCGTGATTGGTTTGAAACCCTGCCGCCCGAAATCGACAATAAAATCATCCATAAATTGTATTACGGACATTTTATGTGCCATGTGTTCCATCAGGACTACATCATTAAAAAAGGCAACGACTGCATGGCTTTGGAACATGAAATGCTCCATCTGCTTGACCAACGCGGTGCGCAATATCCTGCCGAGCATAATGTCGGTCATCTGTATGAAGCCAAGCCCGAGCTGAAACAGTTCTATAAAAAACTCGACCCGACCAACAGCTTCAACCCCGGTATCGGTAAAACCAGTAAGAAGAAAAACTGGGCTGAATAAAACATAGTCAAAATAAAGGCCGTCTGAATTTTTCAGACGGCCTTTTTATATGTTTGCTTATCAGAACAGGTTGCTAATGAAAATCAGCAGAATCACCAATGGTACAAGGTATTTCACATAGGCAAACCAGATATTGACGGTGGTCTGGTTGCCTTTGTAGAGCAATTCGTCCTTCGCTTCATCTTTCATCACGAAGCCGACAAACAAGGCAGAGCCAAGCGCGGTCAGCATAAACAGGATGTTGCCGCTGATGTAGTCAAAGGCATCGAAAATGTTTTTACCAAACACGGAAATATCTTTCCAAGGGCCGTAGCTCAAGATGGACGGGATATTGCCGAAGATAAAAATACCTGCCAGTACGATGGTAATCGCGGCTGCGCGGCGGATTTTGGTTTTCTCCTGAATGGTCGTAATCAACACTTCATAAATGGTCAGAGAAGTGGTCAGCGCGGCAATCAGAAGCAGTGAGAAGAAAATCACTGCAAACACTGGGCCTGCCCACATATTGGAGAACACGATCGGCAGGCTTTGGAATACCAGCGTCGGGCCGGAGTTAGGGGCAACGCCAAAGCTGAAGAGGGAAGGGAAAATCATAAAGCCGGCCAACACGGCAATCAATGTGTTGGTAATCGCGGTAATTACGGCCGTCTGAACCAGATCTTCATTTTTATCCAGATAGCTGGATAACGTAATCATCACGCCGAAACCCAAGCTCAAGGCGAAGAATACTTGTCCCAAAACGAAGACGAACAGTTTAGCAGTAATTTTGCTGAAGTCAGGTTTCAGATAGAAGGTAATGCCTTCCATTGCGCCCGGCAGGGTAACATTGCGCACAACCATCGCAATCAGGAATAAAAACAGCAAAGGCATCAGGTATTTTGCCGCTTTTTCAATACCGCCGATCACGCCTTTGACCAAGATCCATTGGTTCACAACCACAAATAGGAAGGTGTAAAAGGCAATTTCCCAAGGGCTGTTTTCGATGTGTTCGGTAAAGAAGCTTTTGGTGACTTCGCCGGAAACAGGACTGGAAATGTCTAAATTACCGCCGATGATATTGACGATGTAGCTGATAACCCAGCCGCCGAGTACCATGTAATAGGCCATGATGCCGAATGCGCCGAGCAAGCCCATCCAACCGACCAATTTCCAAACTTTGGCAACGGGTTTGCCATTCATTGTGCCGCCAAACGCATCCAGCGCGTTCACGCCTTTACGGCGGCCGATGACGTTTTCCACCAAAATCATCGGAATACCGATGACCAGCATGGCGATACAGAACAGAAACACATACGCGCCGCCGCCGTTTTCACCAACCAAATACGGGAAACGCCATGTTGCGCCAAAGCCGACAGTCGCGCCGGCAACGGTAAGGATGTAAGTCAAACGGTTGGACCAGGTTTGACGGGGTTGATTGGAAGACATAAATACTCAGATGCATAAAAATAAAGACAACATTTTACCGCAAAGATTTAACGAATCTTGACTAAAGTCGGAAAAGGAAATTAGTTAAAAAAACTATGTAATGAAGAATTTTTAGTGGTTTTCTCTAGTTTGTTTGGTATTGAAACCTGCAAACAGAGAATTTGTCTGAAGCGATATGAATGATTGAAAGGGCCGTAACGATAAAGGCCGTCTGAAAAGTGGGATATGGGAAAGGGGTGTTGTAAGGATATTGGATAGCACTAAGGTGTGCTTTCAAAATTAAAGATGGTATTTATCTAAGGCTGTCTAATAACATCCTGTAACCTTAGCTTGGATAGTCGCCGATCGGTTTTCTTTCTATAAAATGATTTGCCTGAAATTGGAACGGCACAGATTGATGCGGAAGAGACGAGAAAGAGAAAAGGGATAATGGCAAGTTAATGAGTGGAGATGGGGTTTAGAAATGATAGCTTCTTTAGATGAGAAAGGCTGTCTGAAAGTGCATTCGTTTGGTTGCCAAATTTTAGATAAAAAAAACCATCTATACTAAGGGGAAAGTATAGATGGCCAAACACATTACGGGGAAAACGTCTTACTCACTTACTCACTTCTTTCGAAGCAAGTGTTACTCAGACAGGCGAATTATACAATAGTTCAGTCTTCACAGTGTTAAATTTCGTTAAATAAAAATAACAAGGTTTAGATATTTGATTTTAAATAAATAAAAAATCCATATTGTTTAAAAATTTATCAAAAAAATTTGGAATTTTTTTAAATCTGGATAAATTTCCAGTCTCCGGCGGCTAAATCATCGACATTCCAGTCGCCGAATTTCTCACGGTGGAGCTGCTCGACACGGTTGCCTGCGGCTGCAACCATGCGTTTGACCTGATGGTATTTACCCTCGGTAATGGTCATCATCAATGTGGTTGGGTCGGCCAATACTGCTTCGGCCGCGGCGACGGTTTCATTATCGTCATGCAGGAGGACGCCGTTTTTGAGTGTGGTACAAAGGGTATCGTTGGCAGGATGTTTCAAAGTGACGCGGTAGAGCTTCGGAACTTTGTGTTTGGGCGAGGTAACGCGGTGGTTAAATTGCCCGTCGTTGGTAATAAGAATAATGCCGGTTGTGTCTGCATCCAAGCGACCGACTGCCTGCATATCGATATTGCGCATGTGGTTGGGAAACAGGCTGAAGATGCTTGGATATTGCTGGGGTTTGTGCGAAGTCTCGTAATCTGCAGGCTTATGAAGCAGGATATAAAAATAGGGCATGGGAACGGCGGCAATTTCTTCGCCGTCAGCAGACAGGGTGTGCACTTGAGACGGATCGATATCGTCTTTGGCATGATTATGGATTTCGCCGTTGATGGCGATGCAGTCATTGTCTATCAGCCATTGGCATTGCTTGCGGCTGCCGAGGCCTTGCGATTGGATGTATTTGAGCAGTTGCATGGTTGAAAAGTAGGAAATGTTCAGACGGCCTTTATTGTACTGGAAAACCGGTTTTGAGGCCGTCTGAAAAGTAGGGGCAAAAAAATCGCCCCTTTAAAATGTTAAGGGGCGCAAAAGGAACACAAACCACTACCAAAAACTGTTACAGGGCAAATTCTCCTATTTGATGTGTTGCCGGATAAAGTGCTTTCATCAAGTCATGTGGTGAAAGAGAGAAATCTTTGCTGTTTGTCGTCAGACGACCTTGCTGCGGCGTCAGCTCAAGCAATCGGGCGTTTGCCGACTGGATAAACTTGTTTTTCGTGCGCTGCATTTTTCTTTGCAGTGCGGAAACAACGCGGTTGTACAGACTGTCTTTTTGCTTGACTTCGCGTGTATCGGCAACCCAGCTCAAACGCGTATTGCCATCTTCATCTTCAATCAGCAGGATGCCGGTTTCTGATTGGGGCGATTTGCCCATGCAAGGAAGCCAAACATAATAGCGACCATCTAAAGTAATGAATACTGCGTCGTGTACTTCGCATTCGTCGCAACACTTGGTGGCGATCAAAGAGCGGATGGCTTGTTGGTGCAGTCTCAGAATATCAAGGGAGACTTGCTTAAAAATACTTTCGGGCATTTTCTTCTCCTTTCATTCTGTTGTGCGGTTGTTTTGTATCGATGGGTTGTATTATACGGCGATTTTTTAAATTTGCAAATGATAATTGTTCCTATTATTTAATTTATAAGTAAGATATTAATTATTAAAGAAATTAAATTTAAAAAATTTTGTAGAAATTGGATTTTCTACTCAAAATTGGAGTAATAGATGGCTATTGGATGAAAAAAGAATAAAGGCCGTCTGAAAAAAATCCAGCTATAAAAGGGTATTTCAAAAGCAGCTAAAGTTTTGCTGACTATACATTTCAGACGGCCTTCAGTATGATTCAAGGCGTTTTGATAATTGCAGAAACCACCAACCATGAGCCAACGTCAGATTATCCTCGATACGGAAACTACGGGTCTTTATCCTGAAAACGGCGACCGTCTGGTCGAATTTGCCGGCTTGGAAATGATCAACCGCCAAATGACCGACTCCAACCTTCATTTATATGTCCACCCGGAACGCGATATGCCGGAGGAAGCGGCGAAGGTGCATGGTTTGACGATTGAAGCATTGGAAGCAAAGAATGCGCCGCCGTTTGCCCAAGTTGGTGAACAGATTGCCGACTTTATCCGTGGCGCAGAGCTAATTATCCATAATGCCAAGTTTGACGTCGGCTTTCTGAATATGGAATTCCGTCGCATGGGTTTGCCTTCTGTTGAGGAACTTGGTTGCAAAGTCACCGATACGCTGGCTATGGCGCGTGAAATGTTCCCGGGGCAAAAGGCGAGTTTGGATGCGTTGTGTAACCGCTTTTCCGTTGACCGCAGCAAACGTGTTTTGCACGGCGCGTTAATCGACTGCGAGCTTTTGGGTGAAGTCTATCTTGCCATGACGCGTCAGCAGTTCGACCTGATGGGCGGCGAGGCGGAAGAAGAGGGCGAAGTTAAACAAACCGTTATTGCGGAAACCAAACGTACGTCGCAGTTGAAAGTCATCAAAGCCAATGCGGACGAGTTGGCCGCACATGAAAAATATTTGGACGATTTAGGCGAAGCGTGTGTATGGCGCAAGGCCGAAACACCAGATGAGGCCAATGCCGGAGCGTCAGCATGATGCGGCGCAATATCGCTTTGATTCCTGCTGCCGGTGTGGGAGCGCGATTTGGCGCAGGCAAACCTAAACAATATGTTGAAATCAATGGTAAAACTGTATTGCAACATACCATAGAAATCTTTGAGCAACACCCCCGCATAGATTTAATTGCTGTTATTCTTTCGCCGGAAGATTCGGTTTTTCAGACGGCCCTGTCTGAGAAAGTACGCGTCTTTCGAGTAGGCGGCGCAAGTCGTGCCGAAACGGTACGCAATGGTGTGTCCGTTTTATTGGAGCAAGGTTTGGCCGAGGCGCAAGATAACATTTTGGTTCATGATGCCGCGCGCTGTTGCCTGCCTGTTGAAGCGTTAACACGTTTGCTTGATGAGGCGGGTGAGAATGATGAAGGCGGTATTTTGGCCATACCGGTGGCTGATACGCTCAAGCGCTCAGACGGCAGTCATCATATTGATGAAACCGTTGCGCGCGCAGGATTATGGCAGGCGCAAACGCCGCAGCTTTTTCAGACGGCCTTATTAAATCGCGCCTTATCGGTTGATGATTTAAGTGAAATTACGGATGAAGCGTCAGCGATTGAAAAACTGGGTATCCGGCCGCGCTTGGTGCAGGGCGATACGCGCAATTTGAAATTGACGCTGCCGCAAGACGAATACATTGTCAGATTGTTGCTCAAGGCCGTCTGAACAATCAAAACCCATTATTTAAGGAAGCAAACATGAATATCCGTGTCGGACAGGGCTACGATGTCCATCAGTTGGTCGAAGGACGAGATTTGATACTCGGCGGCGTCAACATTCCGTTTGAAAAAGGCTTGCTGGGTCATTCAGATGCCGATGCGCTGTTGCATGCGATTACCGATGCTCTGTTGGGTGCGGCCGGTTTGGGCGATATCGGCAGTCATTTTCCTGATACTGCCGCCGAATTCAAAGATGCAGACAGCCGTGTGCTGTTGCGCGAGGCTTATCAAAGCGTGCAGGAGTTGGGTTGGAAGGTAGTTAATGTCGATACGACCGTGATTGCGCAAAAGCCAAAACTTGCGCCGCATATTCCGGCAATGCGCGCCAATATTGCCGCAGATTTGGGTTTGCCTGCAAACTGCGTGAACATCAAGGGTAAAACCAACGAAAAACTTGGCTATCTGGGACGGATGGAAGCCATTGAAGCGCAAGCGGCAGTATTGCTGATTAAAGCCTAAGAGCTTAAAATTACTTTATTATTCAAACTGAAAGACTGACAACATGGCAACTCAAGACGAACTCAAACGTATTGCCGCCGAAAAAGCGGTGGAATTTGTTCCTGAAAACGAATACATCGGTATCGGTACCGGCTCTACCATCAACTTTTTTATTGAAGCTTTGGGTAAAAGCGGTAAGAAAATCAAGGGTGCCGTGTCTACTTCTAAAAAATCCAGCGAGCTTTTGGCGAAATATGAGATTCCAGAAGTTTCACTGAATGAAGTGATGGGTTTGGCGGTTTATGTTGACGGCGCAGACGAAGTCAACCACGCGCTGCAAATGATTAAGGGTGGCGGCGGTGCGCATTTGAATGAAAAAATCGTGGCCAGCGCATCCGATAAATTTGTTTGTATCGCCGATGAAAGCAAATATGTTTCCCGTTTGGGTAAATTCCCATTGCCGGTGGAAGTGGTTGAAAATGCCCGTTCGCTGGTGTCGCGCAAACTGCTTGCCATGGGCGGACAGCCTGAGTTGCGTGTTGGTTATACTACTTTCTATGGAAATCAAATCGTTGATGTTCATGGCCTCAATATCGACCAAGCCCTGAAAATGGAAGACGAAATCAATAAAATCACTGGCGTACTCGAAAACGGTATTTTTGCCCGCGATGCTGCCGATGTATTGGTTTTGGGTACGGCAGAAGGCGCAAAAGTCATCCTGCCTTGTCAGGATTAATGAAGATTAATCAATCTTAAAGGCCGTCTGAAAGTACATCAGGTCTTTCAGACGGCCTTCAATTTGGCAAAATATGCAAATCAGTAAAATTATAAAATGGTTGCCCGTTGTTTTATCCGTTTTAGGTGCACTAGGTTATAGCTCACGCGATACCGAGTTGATTCGTACAGGGGTAAGCGTTGCCGCAACATTGGCACAAGGCGACAATATCGGTTTGGAAAAGGTCAATGAATGGCTGGGTGAAAATGTCGTCAAAGCCACATCTGACACCAAAGCCGAAGCTAAACCCAAACTGGAACAGAAACAAAAGTCATCGCGACAATCCTACACATACAACGGAAAAATCATCAAAATCCATGATGGCGATACCATGCACATCATCGATAGCGACGGCCGGAAACACAAAATCCGTATGGCCTATATCGATGCGCCGGAAATCAATCAGGCTTATGGTACGCAATCACGAGACAATCTGATTGATGCTGCATTGAATAAAAAAGCCAAAGTGCGCGTGTTTGAAAGCGACCGCTATCAGCGCGAAGTCGCCCAAGTATCAGTCGGCACGATTGACCTGAATTTGATGCAGATACGGGATGGTGCCGCATGGCATTATGAAAGTTATGCCAAAAAACAACAAAGTAAAACCGCTTACACTGACTATTCGGCCGCACAAAAACAAGCCAAGGAAAAACGTAAAGGTTTATGGAAAAAAGACAATCCGCAAGCACCTTGGCAATTTCGCCGTCAAAATCACGAGCAGCAGAACGGTGATAAAAAGCAGTCTGATAAACAATGGTTTGGGATTTGGTAGGTTTTAAGAAAGAGGCCGTCTGAAAACTTTCAGACGGCCTTTCATTATGATGAAATAAACGTATGGGGCAGATTTCATATCAGGGGAAAATAGTATCGGGATTTTAGGATAAGTCACGAATTTTCATCAAAATGTTGCTAGGGTAAGATACTTGATAAGACATTACACCCTGTTCGGATAGATGGGATCAACCATATTCAAAAAGGCAGATATAAAAAAAGACACCGTTAGCTGGTGTCTTTAGTATCTATGGCAGAGAGGAAGGGATTAAAATTTAATCATACATATATGATTTATTGATGATTATTTTTTTGAAAAGTATAAGTAACACATAAGGTAACACATAAAATCTTATTTCCCACGATAAGGATTAAACCAGCCTTACTGAATTTAGGAAGGTCTCTCTGTTCTACACTGACAGCAGGTAGCGCGCGCTCCCCCTCCCTCCGCGGGGACTCTGTGGGGGTGCGTTTTTTTATGCAGCGGCGGCTCCTACTGCAATCCTTATATTTCATAGGGTTTTCGGCGATTTTCGAACACTGGTTTTTTATGCGTTTTTATGCAAGATTTGACATTTTTATGCTGATTTATGCGCTACTTGTAAAATATAATAATAAAGCCGTCCGAAATAAATCAGACGGCCTTTTTTACTCCATTTTTATGGCGTTTAGTATTTGGTCTGTAATGTACTCCAAGTCTTCTTTCGGTAAGCCCAATAGCAGGCGGGATGGCAGGTTTTTTGCCGTGCTACCGTCTTCGTGTTCTGTTGCAATTTGCGCGGCTTTACCGCCGAACCATCCGATTTTTGCATGGTTTTCATCTGCTTTTTGACGCAGCCAGCGGGCGGTACCGATATGGCGGAACATTACCATACGGGATATTGTCGGCGTTTTCAGGTACAAATATTCGCGCCGAAATCCCAAAAGCCTGCGTTCGCCCTCGAACCGTACTAATTCATTCCCGTTTTCTGTGCGACTATATGCAATACGGCCGGTGTAGCTATCTCCGTATTTCTCTCCAAAAAAACGAAACGGGCGGCGGTGTAGTTCCTCTCCATCCCGTAGGCGTCGGAAAGCAAAACGGTCGCCTTGACGTTTTGCCATCGGATTTCCGTCAGGCTCGATATTGGCTTTAATGCGGTTTCGGTTGCGGCGGCGTAGCTCCGTCGCGATATTACGCATAAGTTTGGCACGGGCAGACGGCTGAATCTTTAGCGCTAAATGTTCAATTTGTGCAACGAGTGCTTCCAGTTCTTCCATATTTCCTCCTGCACTTGAAGTAAAGGACGCATTATGCGTCCTTTATCTGTTTAAAAAACGGGGCGCGGCGGCTCGGATTTTGTTTTGTAGGAGACTAAGCCGTTTTCATCCAAACCGGCAATGACTGTTTCTGTCAATTTTAATTCGATCATTACATCCCAGACATCCGACTCTATCGGCTCTGCCTCGAAAACAAAGGCTCTTGATGATGCGTCTGTGCCCGGGCACAAAATATCCGGCTGATTTTCTTGCAGCCACTTATTCACGATCAAAAAGAGATACGCTGGATCTCGATGGAACTCCTGAACAAAAATATTAAGCGTGTACCTCGCTTCGTAACTCAATGTATTGCGTTTCGGAATAATCTGTCCAGACAAAACCGTCATACGAAGACGGTCAGGTGCAGCTTTAAATTCCAGCAGTGTTTCCTGGATAGCAAGACGCAGGCTTTTGGGCTTTTCCATTTTATTTAGACGGCCTCTTATCTTTTGAATTTCCACCGTTGCTCTTCTTCGCGCTGGCAGTCTATACATAAACGGCACCCCGGCACGGCTTCTCGGCGGGCTTCGGGGATGATGTCGCCGCACTCTTCACACTCTTGGGCGGATGGCGCGGAGGATTCTTGTTCTTTGTGGCGTAATAACCAGTATTCGCGCATTTTTTGCTCTAAGTCGCAGGCTTGGTCGATAATGTCAGTCATGGTGTTGTTTTCCCTTCTTCGTCTCCTTTTAGGCAGGCTGACAAAGCGTCCCGATAGAGGCGGCACTGCTCAAAAGCCGAGCGATAGGCAATCAATGCGCGAACCATGTCCGCATTGGTTGCAATCTCTTCAGGCGGGTAGGCTTCACATTTCGGCACCGGCGGGCATGACTCGGCAGCCTGTACGGATACCGGCGGATTATGGGCGCAAGCAGTAAGGGCAACGGCGGCAATGAGAACGGAGAGACGTTTCATTTTTTTCTTTCATAGTTTGATGTTTAAAAGGGCGCGATCATGCGCCCCGCTGTTATTTTTTATTGATGGTTTGGGCTACATCTTCGGGCAGTTTTTCAGACGACCATTCATGATGCTTAGTCAGTGCTGCTTCGACTTGGCTGTTTTTTTCAGCCTGCACCTTCATCATTTGGTCTACCTGCGCCTGCAAGCTTTGGGCGCGGGCTTTATAAATCTTGATTGTTGCGTCTTTTGATTTGATGGCGTCTTCCTGCGCGGCGACTGTTTGTGTCAGTGCCTTATTGCTTTTACGCATGTGCATCAAGCTATATCCGAGGACGGCGACGGTCAGGATATAAGATACGGCAACAACAATAGCTGTTTTCATATGATTCCTCCGTTTCAGGCTTCGCTTACGCCTGCTGCCGCAGTGCCGGTAACGATGGGTAGGTTATAACGCTCTGCGGATGGTTCCGATTTAACCGGCTTACCATCAACCAATTTAGACGGCCAGTAGTAACCATCAATGTCTGCACCGTTAAACAGCACAACAGATACTGCATTACCCTGATTACCGCCCCATCCCATAATTTGCCCTTTAGCGTTTTTGCCACCGACGAAAAACACATGGCCACCACCTTTGCGGGATTTCACGGCGATACAGCCATAGGCGGGTTTAGCCAGCTTAGTCAGACCAGCCTCCGCCCATGCCTTGGCGCGATACCAATCTTTGATAACGCCGCGGCCGCTTTTACCGAGGCAGTAACCGACAAACAGGCCGCACCATGGTGTCTCATCGTCCGCATACCATGCTTTTGCCGCATTGGGAAAGTTTCCCATTTCTTTGAGCCAAGATTGGATAATCGGGTTATGTTTCGCGCCGACGATTTCTTTCAATCCGACGTGTCGGCGGGCTTCTGCCATCCAGGGCAATTCAGTCATGCTTTCTTCCTTTTTTATTCGTGTGTTTAAATATTTTCTTGCGGTATTTTTTTTGACGCGCGGTTCAAAAAACCTTGATTTTCTGTGCTTGGGCGTGTTTTCTTCGGGTGGATTTTGCTGATATTGCCGCCACTCCATAGCACTGCGCCCGTGTGCAGGGCCAGTCCGAAGATAAGCAACCATATAGTCAGTGATTTAATGGAAAAGGCAGCGGCCAGGGCGAGACTGCAAAACCATACGATAGATAAATAGGCGATTGCCGCACTTAACGGCTTATGTGTTTTCCCGCGGGTGTCAAAAAGGATGATACGAATGGCCGCGGTCAGGGACAGGGCAATGACGGCAGCAGATTGGACTGTATTCATGATTCTTTTTCCTCTTCCAGGGTTTTCAGACGGCCTTTTTCAATCAGGCGCATGACACGCTGTAAACCTAAAACCAGTCCGGCAGAAAAAATGGCAGCGGCGGTAAAGCTATTGATGGTCAGTGTTTCACCCGGCAGCAGCCAGTTGATTAGGCCTTCTGCGCCGTCGTAACCGAAAATGCCGCCGATGAAAGACACAGCAAAAAGCCATGCCTTATTAATCGGTCGCTCTGCCTTTTGGCTTAATACGAACAGCGATGCGCCTATGAGTGCACCGAAGGCTACGGAGGCGTGGACGTGGTAGCTGCCGATGATAATTACGGCGGCGTTGACAGCAGTGGTAGTTTTGTCTTGGGTCATGACGTTTTCAGTCCCATAGATTCAGGGTGGATTTTTGTTGTGCTTCTTCGTGGTTGGCTTGAGGCAGTCGGATAGTCAAACCGGCAGGTAGGAGGGCAGGATATTTCGATAAGCCGTAATTTTCAGGGGCGGTCAGGATTTGTTCGGTGTAGCCTGCGGACGTCCCGTAATGGTTCCAAGCGATATTGGCGACGGTATCGCCTTCACGGGTCGTGTATTCCATCAAATTAATTCCGAATCGCAGCGGCGCTCGCCCATGACTGCCGCGGTGGCATAGTGTGCTTCACGGCGGAAGTCTTCGGCTTGATGTTGTTTCATTTCGGCACGCTCGCCCGCTTTTCCCGATGGTTCTGTATCTGCGTATTTTTCCAGCAGAAGTGATTTGGCATAGCAATAGACGGCGCGGCGGTAATGGATGGCTTTAACCGATTCGCCATTAATGACGTCGTCTGAATCGCCTGTTTCGGCAAGAGTGCCTCTGCCAACCTGTACGGCGGCAATGCGGTATTTCTTAAGCTGGCCGTTGACGTGTGCGACGGCTTCGAGGACGGCATGGTAAACACGGCTGCTTGAAATGTTCGCTTCAATCCTCATTACTTCGCGAAAGTTGGCAAGGTCGATGATTGGGAAAAAAGGAATACTGCGAACTTCGGATTGGTCTAATGCTTGCCGCCCTTGATCTGGGGTGTCGGCGAAAACAATAGTCATGATTCATTTCCTTACGGAAGAAGCCTGCCCGATATTTAGGCGGGCTTTGGAAAGGAGGCGCAGAGGCTTTGCATGCTAAGGCCGTCCATGATATTTCTGGAGGACTTGCCGCAGGCTTGCGCCCGGCGAGGGGAGCTAGGTCAGCCTTTAAGCTGTTTTTTGATGGCTGCAAGGCGGGATTTGACACCGATTTTTTCAGAATACTTCAGTGCGTTTTCGTAGTAACTCGCCGCACTTTCGAGGTCTTCGGCTTCTTCCGCACGTTCTCCAGAGGCTTTGTAGAACTTGGCGCGGATGATGTCTGTCAGATTTAAGGTATGCATACCCGTGTCTGGGTTGACGGTGCTGATGAGTGTGAGCAGATCAGTATGGTTGGCTTTACTCAAGTCAGCACCGTATCCATACTGTTCAGCCAGCTCTTCAATTAAGAGGTCGGGCAGATCACGACGGTAGTCATCTTTGACTTTCATGTCATGCTCGATGGCAAATAGGATGTATGGCACGGCTTGGTCAAGCTCGCCAATGTCAATCAACCAAAGCAGGGCGGTAGTGAAGACTGGATCGGTTTCAGCGGCCGAACCGGAGAGATAGACGTCTTCCAGCCATGGAAGATATTTTTCTACCATTCCTTTTTTGGCTTGGATTTTGTCGGATACGGATTTAATTTGGTGTAGGAAGGCGCGATCGGTGTTAAGGCTTGCCAACAGTCGGCGGTAGGGTTCGGCGACATGGATGTTTTCGCCGTTTTTTGCTGCCTTCTCTGCTAAAACCTGTTGTTTGTGTGCCTGGGCTGGAGTCATTGGATCCCTTTCATCAGGCCGTCTGAAATTTCAGACGGCCTTTTTTTCTACTTCACGATTTTGATGTTTTCGACCAAAGCTGCTGCGCCGTACTCTTCGACGACATAGCAGATATTTTCTGACTGGTAGTCGGCGATGCGGTCGAATTCAGGTTCGTCCGCCAGCTTGCGGCGATGGCCGCCTTTGTGGAAGTAGATGGACAGGTTTTTCAGCGGAGTAACCAAAATCGTATTTTTGGGGAAATACGGTGCAGTTACGACCGGCAGACCGCCCAAGCGTTTTTCAGACATGATGATGTCGGCAGGACGCAGCTCACTTGCCTTGTTGCCTGCTTCTTTGATAACGGCAAAGTATTTTTCAGACAGCAAAGATTGATTGCAGATAACGGTCATGCCCGGCATGTCGTGGAACTCTTCGTCAATCAAGCTTTCGGCAACGTCCGTAACCAAATGGTCGAGAGAGGTATAGGATTTACCTTCGCCGATTTCGACGGCATTGGTTGCGCTGCCCATGACGTTGGATGCTGCATTGGTACGCATATGCTGCAACCAGCCGGTTTGTACGTCCTGCAAGAGAGGATTTGCCGCAAAGTCGGATGTAGCGGCGGCAGACGTACCGTTGAAACCGATGGCAATCAGGCTCAAAGCTTTGGATTTGATGAGCTGGTTATTGATCAACTTGACGTATTCAGGTTGACTGCTCCAAGAGTCCATATCGTCGTAGCTGACTTGAGTGTCAAAATTTACTTTTTTACACAAATATTGGCGGTCAGTCAGGTTGTGATATGGCTTGGGCTGACGGCGTACAGTACCGTCGCCGTTTTTAGTATCAGTTCGCGAGGCATTCAGACCTGTTGATAAACCAATGATTGAGCCGGCAATTTCGGTTTTGCTGATGATGTTGATTTTTTGCAGGAATGTTGACTCCAGGCGGACGGCTTCGCGCATTTTTTGAGAAACGGCGGGCGTTACACTGAAATGGCGGGATACGCCTTCGGCAGTTGTACCGTTGGCTTTGGCGACGGCGTTGATATATTGCTGGATATACGGGTGCATGGCTTACCTTTTCTTAAAATTCGGAAGCAGGGGTTGTATTCGCGCCGGTATGCGGCTCTGCCTGATTGATCGGAGCGGATTCAATAGCGGCCTTAAAGGCATCGAATTCTTTGCGCAGGGCAGTGTAGTCATCGGCGAGTTTTTGGGTAATTTGGGCAGACTGCTCCAATTCTTTGTTCAGGTCGGCAAAGGCTTGGGTGTAGTCGTTTTTTTCTGTTTCGACAGGGGCGGGATCTGATTTCTTATTGAACATTTTGTCGTGGAGGGCGGCAAAAAAGCCTTTTTTCTCGTGTTGGGGTTGGTTGGCAGGTTGGGTCATTGGCAGGCTTTCCATTTCGGTGTAGGCGGCGGTGTAGTTGGTGTCTTCCGGATTGAGCTGACGGAACTTGAGCATAGTCGTACCAAGAGATGCAGGGCTGTCCGTCATCGCAAGGCCGACCAGATAAGCTTTGCCGGTGTCGGCGAATGGCTTCATGATTTCCATGGATGTATAGACTTTTTCGCGCTCTTTGATGTAGCCCAACATTTTTTCAGTAGGGTCGATGCGAGCGTAAAGGCGGGTAATACCGTCTGAAGTCTCTGCTTTCAGCTCGAGGACGTCCCCCAGGCCTGAATAGTCGTTTTTGGGAGAATATGGGCGGTAATGCTCAAGGTTGATGCGTGCGCCGTAGATTTGTGGGTCGTAAGCTTCTGCGGCGGCGATGAGGTCGGCTGATTCGATCGTTCGACCGTCGGCAGTTGCACCGGATTTGCCGATGCAGAACCATCGGTCGCTGAATTTTTCGGTGGAATTTTTGGCGGATTTATTCATGCGTATGCGCTCGGGTGTTTGTCCGTTTTATTTTGGCATTTACGGAAAAGACGGCAAGCGACAGGGGTTTTAGGTGGGTTTTTCAAGTCATGCGGCACGGGCAGGATTGGCATTTTTGCCCGAAAATCGGGTATTGCCGCTATTTTTTGAAGACATGGAAAAACGTCAGAATATTGAAATTGCCCAAAATATCGACCCGCGCCTTGTTGCGCGGTCTCTTTACTGGCAGGGATGGAAAATTACCGCCATCGGGCGGCATTTGGGACTGAAGCCCGCCACGGTACATTCTTGGAAGCAACGGGAAAACTGGGATGGCGGAACACCGATGCAGCGTGTTGCCTCATCTATTGAAGCGCGCCTGATCCAACTCGTCAACCTGCCGAACAAATCAGACGGCGTTTACAAAGAAATGCGCCAACTTTCCGCATTAATGGGCGGCGAAGGCAAAAGGCCGTCTGAAAAATCGGAAACGCCGAAAAACAACCGATTTGACGGCGCAGACAAGCCGCCTTTTGACAGCGTGCCGACCATAGATCGCCCACCGCGTGAACGTACCGAGCGCACCGAACGCAGCCGCACCCGCTCCGTCGAAAAACCGCCGAAAAACTATATCGCACCCGAGCAGCAGCAGCGCATGGTTGAGATTTTTGAAGAGCAGTGTTTCGATTATCAGCGGTATTGGGGCGAGATTTATCGGACGCACCGTTTTCGAAATATCTTAAAAAGCCGCCAAATCGGCGCGACTTTCTATTTTGCCCGCGAAGCCTTCCTAACCAGCCTAAAAACGGGCATCAACTCCATTTTCCTGTCTGCGTCCCGCGCACAGGCCTATCAGTTCAAGCAATACATCCTCAACCTCTGCAAGATGGTCGATGTCGAGCTTAAAGGCGGGGATGTGATTTCTTTGCACAATGGCGCGGAACTGCATTTTTTAGGCACCAATTCACGGACGGCACAAGGTCGCAACGGTAACTTGTACGTCGACGAATACTTCTGGATTCCCGATTTCGAGCGGTTGCAAACACTGGCCGAGCCGATGGCGAGTCAAAAGCACCTAAAGACGACCTATTTCTCCACGCCGTCATCCGAAGGCCACCCCGCTTATGGTTTTTGGTCGGGCGCGATGTTTAACGAAGGCCGCCCTCGAAGCGAGCATATCAAGCTCGATTTGAGTCATGCCGCTTTAAAAAACGGTCGTCAGGATGCCGACGCGCAATGGCGGCAAATCGTTACGATTCATGATGCGCAGGAGTCGGGCTGCAACCTCTTCGATATTGATTATCTGCGCCAGCGCAACTCGCCCGACAAGTTCGCACAGCTCTTTGAGTGTCAATTCGTCCCGGACGGCGAGGGCGTGTTTCACTTTGCCGACCTGCAAGCCTGCGGTGTCGAATCGTGGGATTGGACTTGGTACAAACCTGACATGATGCGTCCGGCGGGGAATATCCCCGTATGGATAGGCTACGACCCGAGCTATACCGGCGACGCGTCCGGCTTGGTGGTCGCCGTCCCGCCGCAACGCAACGGCGAACCATTCCGAATTTTAGAAACACACATGATTAACGGGGCGGATTTCGAATCACAGGCCCAAATCATTCGCGGCATGACGGAGAAATTCAACGTTACCAAAATCGTCATCGACGCAAACGGTATCGGCGCGGCGGTGTACGACCTTGTTAAAAAATTCTACCCGCCCGCCATCGGCATGACCTACACGCCCGACATTAAAGGGATGATGGTTTTAAAAACGCAGAACCTGCTCAAAAACAAACGTATCGAGTGGGACGCGGGCAAAATTGATTTGCAGATGGCGTTTATGTCCGTCCGACGCGCAATTACTGCCAGCGGACGGAACATCACTTACGAATCGACGCGCAGCCAAGCTGCCAGTCATGGCGACTTGGCTTGGGCAGCGATGATGTTGTTTTATCAAGAGCCGTTGGACAATGTTGTCAGCGGACGATTTGAGATTGATAGTTAAAGGATTTTTATGTCTGATTTAAATTCGACAGGCAATGAACCACGTACAGATTTAGAGATTTTCAGTTGGGGCTACGACGAGCGTTTGTCTTGGCTCGGCGCGGCATGGGAATGCACCGATAACGGTCATTACTACGAACTGCCTGTCAATCAAAAGGACTTGATCGGTTTACTACGAGTAGGCGTACATCATTCGTCTGCGCTGCATTGTAAACTGAACGTCCTAACTTCCACATTCAAACCAACCAAGCTTTTGAGCCGCGCCGAATTTAAAAAGCTGGCATTTAATTTCCTAGTCACCGGCAACGGCTATCTGGCGGCGGAGCGCAACCGATTCGGCAAGGTATTGGGATTTAAAAACCGACTGTCCGTCTATATGCGCCGCTCTTCGAAAAATTACGACAAAGACGGCTATTTCTACCTGCGCGACCATGTTTTCGAGACTGCGGACTTTATCCCGAAATCGGATATTATTCATTTGATGCAGCCCGATTTGGTGCAGGAGATTTACGGGGTCCCCGATTATTTAGCGGGTTTAAGTTCGGCAGAGCTTAACCACTCGGCCACGACATTCAGACGGCGCTACTACGACAACGGTAGCCATGCAGGCTTTATCGTGTATGCAACCGACAACAATATGAATAATGATGACTGGAATAATCTCAAGGACCAATTTAAAAAAGCGCAACGCGAAGGCAATTTCCGCAATGTCTTTTTGCGCTCGCCTGACGGTAAACCTGAAGGTATCAAACTGATTCCGATTTCAGAGGTTGCCGCCAAGGATGAATTTTTAAATATTAAAGGAGTAACCTCCCAAGATATGCTGACAATACACCGCGTGCCTCCTTCATTGATGGGGGTCGTCCCGACGGCGGCGGGCGGCTTGGGCGATGCCCGGACGGCGGCGGAAGTATTCGCCGCGAATGAAATCGAGCCGATACAGGCGGCGTTTCTCGAAGCAAACGACGCATTCAGCGCGGAGGTTTTTAAATTTAAGCCGTACACTTTGGCAACGTCCAAGGTGGATAAATAGGATAAGGCCGTCTGAAAAGTTTCAGACGGCCTTT
Source organism: Neisseria sp. HMSC061H08 (assembly GCF_001836795.1). NCBI lineage: Bacteria > Pseudomonadati > Pseudomonadota > Betaproteobacteria > Neisseriales > Neisseriaceae > Neisseria > Neisseria sp. HMSC061H08. The sequence continues at coordinate 377,563 of NZ_KV830556.1, forward strand.
TTATTTTATTCTACTCCCAATCCATCGCATGACCGGAACTGCCATACTGTTTCCTATTGCCATGTATCGCGGCGTGTCCGGACATTGCTCGGCTGGCTTGTTTCGCCATGTAATCCGAGTGTAGTTGTCTGGGAATCCTTGCAGCCTTTCGCATTCAACTGGGGTTAGTTTGCGGACTTCCGGGAAAGTGATAACGCAATTACCATTGCAGATTTGGTCTGAATCTACGCCTCTACCGCCAAACCCAGTGCTTAACGTTGCTCCAATATTGACAATAAGTGTTTCGCTCCCTCCGGATAAAGCCCCTCCTTTCCTTTTTAACGTGCCGGCGGTGTTGGATGCCTGGAATGTTCCAAAGCTTCCCTCAATAAATGTGGCAGATTCTTTCCCCTTTTTTCCGCCCGTCTCAGGATTCCTACTTTTGCTCGGCTGCTCAAATAGTATTTGGGCGGCACGTCTGTCTCGATTACCTGCGATAAGGAACACTCTTCGGCGACGTTGGGGGACTCCGAAATATTGGGCATCCAAGATTCGCCATGCGATTTCGCATTCGTCCGAACGCACAACACCTGCACCCGTCCATCTGCCCCTTGTTGGGACAAGCTCTTTGGACTCGCCAAGCAAAGCTGCCAAAAAACATCCGAAGGCGTTGTCTCGTGTTGATAAGACGCCGGGGACGTTTTCCCACAGTACAACTGCGTCGGGCAGTCCGTAGCGTCTTCGAATAGTGTTAATTGCATTTAAAATCCTTACAAAAACAAGCGTCAGGTTTCCGCGTTCGTCATTTAGGCTGTTTCTTAAGCCGGCAACCGAAAAAGCCTGGCAAGGCGTCCCGCCGACCAAAATATCAGGTGCTTCAATTTCCCCCGACAAAATCCGCTCCGGTAACGTCGTCATGTCGCCATAGTTCGGGACGCTTGGGTAGTGGTGTGCCAAGACGGCGCATGGGAATGGCTCTATTTCCGAGAACCATGCCGGTTCAAATCCCATCCCCTGCCACGCTACGGATACCGCTTCAATTCCGCTGCAAACGCTGCCGTACCTCAAAACCATTTATTAATCCTTGTATAAATACTCGTCCCGCATTCTGATGACTTCCTCCCGCTTGTAGAGGTTGTCCCGTCCCACCAACTTCGGCTGCGGTATCAGCCCCGCCCGGCGGCGCGCCCAAATGGTTGTCGTGGACGGCGGCTTTTTGCCCGGTATTGTCCATAGTTTCTTCACTTCATCCAACGTGATGTATTCACCCATTTTTGTTCCTTTCTTGTTGGTCAGTCTCGGTTAATCAGTTTGTCATTCATCGCCTGCGACGCTTTAATGGCGGCGCGGGCAGATTCGATGGCGCTTTCAACGGTGTCGTACTGCGGCTTGGTGTAGCGGACGGTTTTGGCGCGGATATTGGCTTCGTTTGCGGCCTTGATGGCGGCGAAGTCAAAAATAGGTTCTTGCGGAGTCAGTCCGCTGACGAGCGGACGACGTAGTTTTTCAATACTGCGGATGTATTCGCGGTAGTTTCTTTGTTTTTTGCGGGCTGATTCGCTATGGAAGGCATTATCTTTCGCCGCTTTTTCGATTTTTTCGCGGGTTTCACGGCTCATGTATCTTAGCTCTTCGATATTGTCTAAATCGAGCATGTCTTTTTTATATTCTTTCGCCAATTCAGGACTTAAACCTGTCTGAACTAAATCAACGGCGGTTTGCACTGAAAATCCGTGTTTCCAAATAAGCCATTCTACAGGCTCGGTTTTTTCTAGGTCGGCCAGGGTTGCCGCTGCTGGGCGATTGATTAAATTTTGCACAGATTCGGGGTCGAATTTCATTTTCGTAGAGTTATTGACACAAGTCCAAGCGGCGGCAGTGCCGCCGTTTTTTTTCAAAACCCACGAATGGATGCGCGAAATTTCGACGCGCCCGGTGGCTTTTTCGTAAACGCCCATGATGCGGTCGGCAGGGATTTCACCGTAGCAGTTCGGCTCTTTCGCCTCTTCGCGGTACAGTCCGAGACGGACGTTTTTGCGCGATACGGACTCGCCACCCAAAAGGACGGTAAAACGCATCCAGTCGCCCATGTCGGCAGCCTGTTGGGCAAGCATTAAAAGGTCGTCTGAAGCGTCTGGGTTGATTCGGCGCAGCTCGCGCCAAATGGTAACGGGGCAGCCGCCGATTTGCTGGAACTGGCGGATACCGTGATGACTTGCCCATGCGTCCACGCGGACGGCGGTTTCTGCCATGCTCAACAGCGCGTCAGACTCATAGTCAACGCCCAAGCCTTCGCCGCTTTGACTTTTGCCGTCGATGTTTTTGGCGATATATTTGGCGATATAACCGGCAGCCGAACCACGCGCCCAGTTGATGGCTTCAAAGTCAACGCGGGCAGAGGCAGGGGTTTCCTTCCAAAATTTAAAATATTTGGATGCCCAGAATTTTTTCTCGGTTTTCAGTCCGGCGTGAATGGCGGCGAGCGTAGGCGCGCTTCCTTGTTTTTCACGGATTTTTGCTTGGATTCGGCGGGCTTCCGCGTCCGCTTCTTCTAGGGTGTCGAAATATTTCAAACCCAGCTCTTCACGGTTTTCGCGGCAGGCGTGTTTTGCCACGACGCGGCGGAAGGTAAGGCGGTGTTGCTCTTCCATGAAGACAAGGCCGTGCCAGTGCGGCGTACCGTCATGATGCGGCTCGGCAACGCGGAAACCGTAGATTTTGATTTTCAGACGACCTAATTCCGCACAGATACGACCCCATACTTTATTTAAGTATGCCTGCGCCTGCGTCGGCGTTTCGCCGCTGAATTTCTCGTTCGGCTTGCCAAAGTGGTGCATACGGTGCATGCGGGAAGGGCAGGTAATCGTAAAAAATTCGCCGACGTGGTTTTTCAGGCGGGCGATTTCCTCAAAGCCGCGAATACGCACCATCAATTCGGCGCGACGCAGGGCAGGGTTTGAGACAGTGACTTCGGACAAAGCCTCAAGCGTAAATTCTTGCCCCAGCTCATTGACCGCAATCATGGTTTGCAACATGGCAAGATTGCGACGCTTTTGAGACAAGCGGCGGAAAACTGCTTCATCAGAGGCATAAAGCCCCGTTTTTCGGGATACAAAGCCAGCCTCTCGACGGTAGCGTTCGGCGGCGCGTGCGAAAATGCGACGAAGCTGGCGACGCCAGAATTTAGGAGCTTTCAGGCGGGCTTCGATGGCTTCGGGGATTTTGTCCTTGAATACTTTTTGGGTATCGATGCCGTATTCGGAAGCGGCATAGTGGATCAGACCGGCGAGACTCCAGCCGATACGTTGTTTAAAATAGATGTCCTTGGCTGCGCTATCAGCAAGACCGCGGATGTCGTCGTCCGAAGCATCCAAACCTACCGAACGGACGGCAGGCGGTAGAATGGTCAGATTGTCGAGCAGGGTTTTCAGACTGTCTTCGGCGCGAACACGCGCAGCGGCGGGCTGAATGCCGCCGTCCAACTGACGGACGACCAAATCAGTAAAGAACGAACGCGCTTTTGATGCCTCTGCAGGTTTCAGGCTTTCAAATCCTTCGCGCAACACGGGCGGAAGCAGCAAAAAGGCTTTGGCGGCGTAGTCTTGCTGCGCCACCTTTGCATTTGCCGTGTGAATTGATATGCCCATGATTTGTCCTATGTGAAAAGGTCGTCTGAAATACCCGTCTGTCCGAGTAGTCAAGCGTCTGTCCGCTTTGTCATTGCTCCGTTAGAATGGAAGCTCCTAAACAACATTCCCGGAGACTTGAAATGAAGCTCAATCGCGAACTTCAAAGAAAAATATTGTCTGTCCTGACAGAATGCTTCCCCAAAGACCCTCCACCGAATTTCCTTCATACCTTACGCGCCGAATACGGCGAGGATGAAACAGACGGCAATCTGATGTATTTGGAAATGCACGGACTGGTCAACTTCAAATTCACCCGCTTCTTAGGCGGGTCGTATTCCATCGATTATTTGAAACCGACTGAAAAGGCTTTTGATTTCCTTGCCGAAGACGGCGGTCTTTCTGCGGTTTTAGGGGTAGTTACGGTCAGACTGGATGCGGAAACCCTGCGGGAACTGGTCGCCCTGAAAATAGACAAGGCCGACATTCCGACCGGTCAAAAAGAAACACTGCTTAAAATTATTCGCTCTCTGCCGGAGGAGGGTTTAAAGCGGTTATCGTCCCGATTGATTGAGTTCGCTTTGGACAAGGGCGCGGATTTAGTGAAACTGCTTGATATATCCGGCGGCCTCTAATTGTTGCCAGGTGGCGAAATCGGATACTTCCGACTTCGCCCAACTCAATATCAAATTCTTCGATCATTCGGTCTGAACATTCAGGTTCGGATACCATCAGTCGATTACCGGTATCGCACCATATGTACTGGTCGGTTTCATATATCTGCATGGTTTCATCTCAATGCTTAAAATAATCCTGAATTCTTTCTTCGATTTCCGCGTCCAGCTTTTTCTGCTCGATTTTGTAGTCCACATAGAGCCAAACGCCGAGCGCGGCGATAAAAACAATGCCGATGACTGCGAAGATACTCATTGCCCCACCTCATGCGGGATTTCAGCGTCTCCGCCCATATGGTCGAATGTCGGCGATTCGTAAACGCAGACTGGGTCAGTTGCGGGCAGCGTTTGCGGCTGTTCCGCAATGTTTCCGTGGGTCGAACCAAGCATAAAATAAGATGCGGCGAGCATCAGGGCGAGGATGATGTAGCGGATTTTGATTTTCATGATGTTTCCTTGTTTGGTCGGGTTCAGGCAGCCTTAAGGTCGTCTGAAACTGGGTTTACTTTCATTTTTCTGCCGGCATATACCGCGCGGGCTATTTTTTCGTCTATGCCTTCAAGCTGTCTGGCGGCTTCGGAAAGCTGGAGAACCGGCAAGCCCAAGCTGTACACTACGTTTTGCTGATTCAACATATTGCCCAGTCGGGCGATTTCCTTTATCAACCGCTGGCTATCTTCCAGAGCCTTGCTTTGCTCCGGTGTAACCAGCCAACTTCTGACGACTTCGGCATCGTTGTAAGCCGCCAACGGCTGACGGCCTGTATTTCGTTCCAAGAGCGCGTCGCGCTCCAAGCCGTTCATGATTTTTGCGTTTTCAGTTTTACTGCTTGCCAGCTTTTTGCCGATATTCCACATGGCGCGGGCTTGGGCTTTGGTTCTAAAAAAGCGAACCCGCTGCGGTGCCGACTTCCACGTCGGGACGATTTCGCCGTTCATTTTTCTTTCCCTTTACAACAAATTTCTCTGACTGCTGCCGCCGTGTTGTTCGATGATTTCGTCTGCCGTCATCTGCGGTGGCACCAAGGCGGGGTTTTGATGCAGCGGGCTGGGCGGGGAAATGGTTTTGATGACTTCCGTCGATGCCACGCCCGACCAGCCGCACGAAGCATTCAGGCATTGAATCGAGCTATAACGGAGGCGGTCTGTCATCTTCCGACTCGCCGTTACCTTGCAGCGGCTGCCGCAGCAAGGGCAGGTAATCTGTACCCGCATATTTCCGTGTTCCGCCTTACTGATGTTGCGCTGCGCCATTTTCATTTCTCCGTTTCAGGTCTGCCGATGCGTCTTCAAAGGCACGCAGATACATTTCCGCATATTCCAAGGCAGCTTCGGCGGCAAATTCGCTCAATGACTTATTCGCCGCGCAGGCCGCTGATTCCATCAGGTCAAGCTCTTCGCCGAAAAATTTGACCTCGACGGCGGCAGTGGCTAGTTCTTCCGGCGCGCTTGTTTTGGGGCAGGGTTCGGCGTGGACGTGTTGTTTGAGAGACAGTCTGCCTTCGATTTTGTGAATACAGTTTTGACACATGACGTTTCCTTTTTGGGTTGATGCCGACTGTCCGGCGGGTCAAGCGTCTTTCCGCTTTGTCATCACTCACGTTACAATGTCATTTCCAGTAACCGTAAACGGAGTAATTAAAATGAGACTTTCCGAATTTGAAGTTTTACAACTTGCAGCTACCTTAGCCGCTCCTTATGCCGACCGTTATTCAAGTGATTATGAATATGTTGAACGTATGTTCCACATTGCCGAAGCCATTAAACGCAAACTTAAAGCACAGCAGCCAAAAGGGAAATTTGAAGTTTCTTAGCGATTAAGTGTTTTTGACGCTACGGCATAACCCGCCCTGATTGCTTCATCACGCTTGATTAAGCGCAGGTTTTTGCCGTATTTGAGGCGGTTGATATAGCGCAACTGCATTTCCAATGCCTGGACGCGGACGGCGATTTCTTCGACGGGGCGGTCAGGCATTCTTGCCAATTCAGCGGCAAGGTCTTTCAGCTCTTGCAGGTCGCCATTGAACAGGCAACCGTATTTGCGGTCTTTTTTAGTGCGGATATAGGCGCGTTGGGCGCGGGCTTCTGCTGCTTCGATGGAAACGATGAGAGTCATTTTTCTGCTCCTTGATTGGGGTTGATGCCGTCTGAAATTTGTTTGTACTGCACTGGAAACTTTTCTTTTAAAAAATTCATTTGGGCTTTCGGAATACCGTTTTTCTGCCATTGAGAAACTGCGCCTCGAGTTATTCCGCAGATCTCTGCAACCGCTGACACGCCTCCCAATTCTTTAATGAACTTGACTTGTTGGTCTGTTTTCATTTTTTCTTTCCTTTTTAAAGTTTAGTGAACTATACAATCCTAAACTTGTCTAGTCAAGCATACTAAACAAATAATAGTTTAGAATTCTAAATAATCATTGTTTTTACTAAGAATTTTTTAGCTGGGATTTTTTGCGATGGACTTGAAAGGCAGACTTCAAGAATTGATGAATGACTACGGTCTAATTACCCAACAGGACTTGGCAGACTTCGCAGGTGTCTCAAAAGGTCTTGTTGGGCAGTGGTTCAATGGGCAGACTGGCTTAGGAAAAAAGCCGTTATTGGCATTTGAGAAGAAGACAAACTTTTCTACTCGATGGCTGGCAGATGGTTTAGGTGATAAGTATAGGAAGGATTTAGGAATGTATAGGTCGTCTGAAAACCTTTCAGACGACCTTGAAACGGCACGTTTAGATTTATATGACGTGTCCGCATCTTGCGGCAGCGGTCATCTCAACGTCGACTATCCCGAATTGCTGCACTCGTTGGAAATACCGAAGGCCGCACTTAAAGAACTGCTCGGCACGGACAACCTGCATGGCGTTAAGCTGATGTCGCCAGATGGAGATAGTATGGAGCCGACGATACCGCCGAAGTCGATCACTTTAATCAAAACTGACGTCGCAGAATTTGAATCCAGCGGCGTGTACCTGTTTACTTTTCAAGGCTATACCTACATCAAACGCCTGGCTCGTGGAAAAGCAGGCGTGATACACGTTACAAGCGATAACCCGATTTACAGTAAATCCGACTTCGTTATTGAGCCTGAAGAATTTGACGATTTGTTTATTCACGGCAAATTTTGGAAGGTGTTGCCGTTGGATTTCCGGGATATTTGAAAAAGGGATAATCATGACAAACAACTTTAAAAACCAAGCCGCCGAATTTGCCGCCCGACATCGTGCGCTTTTATCTGCCATCCTCTACATCGGATGGTCAAAAACGGGCAAACTGGACTGGCGCGAACGGCGCGAAGTCGAAGACTGGATGCTGCGCTGCCTGAATATAGACACGCTATCCGCCCAAATCGAAGCCAGGAGTGCGGAAGATACCGTCGCCGCATTTGTCGCCGCCGTCAAAAAATCCGAAACCGCCCAAAATCCCGCACCGGAAAAACCTGAATCGGTCAAACAGGCTGAAAAGCTGCTCGCCGACCGCGAACAGCAGATAAAAAAACACTACCCTGCATTAAAGGACATCCTTAACAGACTGCCCGCAGCAACCACACTGGCAGAATTTGAAGCACTGCTGCATCAAGCCAAAGCCCAATCACCCAACCTACTGGAAGAAGCACTTGCCGTCTCGGGCAGCGTTGCCATTGCCACGATTGGCGATATATTCCCCGCCCGCTCCGCCATCGGAAAAATGAAAGATGTCTGGGGCGGCTGGGTTACTTTATCCGACGGAAGGCGTTTTTAAATGACTAAAAAATCAGACTTCGCCATTCTGCCCGTGGGCGGCAGCTTCGAGATGGACTATATCAACACAGACGGCATATCCAGCCGCCGCATCATCGACGTGCGCGCCTTCGCGCTCGACAGCGACGGCTATATCCGCGCGTTCTGCCATGCACGGAAAATGGTCAGGACATTCAAATACAGCGGCATCATCGGACTGGTGGACTTGGAGACGGGCGAAGTAGTCAAGCCCGAACATTTCCTCCGACATCTCAAGGCGCGTTACGACCGCGCACCGGAGCGTCAGATGGATTTTTTTGTTCGGGAGATGAAGCCGATTGTGGATGTGTTGGTCTATATCGCCTACTGCGATGGGAGATATGCGCCGTCTGAACAGCGGTATATTGCACAATGGCTGACGGACAAATCGGAAATGGGCAATGATTTTCTTGCTTATGCGCTTGGCGTTATGAAGTCTTGGCCTGTGCCGGATTCTATGGATTTTTCTTTTGCCGTCCGTGCTATTAATCAGCGTTTCCCTGAATGGCGTGATTCAATCTTGGAATATGCCCGTAATGTCGCTAAAGCAGACAGGAAGGTTACGGATGAAGAAACGAACCAGTTGGAAAAGCTGGAAAGGTTGTTTGGAATTTAAAACTTGAAGGATTTCGTTTTTAAAGGGATATAGTGAGGGATGAAAAGGCTAAATGAGAAAAGGCGACTATACCTGATGCGCTGTTCGCGCTATCAGCTTAAGAAGCGGCGGAATATTGTCAAAAAACAGAAACGGTTTATCGACTGGTTTAGCCTGCCTGTTCCTGAACAAGTTGGATTACACCCAAAATATGTCAAATTACTGACTAGTTTTGTTGAGCGTTTGTATGAAAAGGTTGAAAATGGATGCTCACGTATTCGTCTTGATTTCTCAAAAACGGAAAAGATGTATTCTGACGGCACGCTCTATCTGACAGCCTGTCTAAATGACTTAGTAGAACGTTTCCCAAATTGCCACTTCTCTATGGTAACACCATCTGAAACGAGAGTGGAGCAGGTGCTTTATCAGGTTGGTATTGCTAAACTTTTGGGAAGAATGAAAAGCTTTGACTCTTCCGCTTTTCATCATTCTGTGCGCCATTGGCATGTGGCACACGGCTATGATGTCAATCTTGAGAATGCGGAAAATATTTTTGATTCCTTTCAGGGCAGATTAACACCTGAACTTAGTCGGTCGATTTATGCCGGCGTGTCTGAAGCTATGACAAATTGTATGCATCATGCTTATGAGGGAGAGAATCTGCCTGATGCTTGCCGTAAGTGGTGGATGTTTTCGCGCGAAGATGCGACAAGTGGGCGATTACAGGTTGTTTTTTGTGACTTGGGTATCGGTATTCCCAATTCGTTATTCCGCGAATCCGATCAGGTATCTGACGGCTGGTTGGATAGGTTACGCAATTGGATTGACCGTCATGTCGAGGGCGGCAAGGCAGATGATGATGCTCTGAAAATCAGGGCAGCCATCGAAATTGGACGGACACGAACGAAACTGCAACATCGAGGCAAGGGCTTGAAACAGATGGTTTCAACACTTGACCAAATCGGCGACGGTGACGCGTCGGTTGAAATTATCAGCGGCAACGGTATGTACAGGCACCGTGCAAGAAATAAGAAAGTGGTTGAAAATGCTTTTCCTTTATCAGACAATAGAAAAACTGCTATACGTGGCACGTTAATCAATTGGTCTGTTCCGTTGCCGAAACGTGAGGCTGAATAATGAAAGATTCTACAATGACTATCCGTATTGCTTCTGATTTTTCCCGTTTTCCTGCCGGACGGTATACTACTGACGGCCCTTATTCGGGACAGGGCTTCTTGGAAAATAATTTGATTCCTGCGCTACAAAAAGGTGGGAAAGTTAAAATTGATTTGGATGGAACAATGGGCTACGGCTCCTCTTTTCTAGAGGAAGCTTTCGGGGGCTTGGTGCGTCTAAAGCAGTGGCCGCTGTCTGTGCTGCTGAATAAAATTGAGTTTGTATCAGACGAGGAACCTGATTTGGTCGATGAAATTCGCGGCTATATGAGGGATGCGGCAAATGAATAACCAGCCACATTGGTTTTATTTCTATATCATGCCTTTAATGCCGACCGTGCTTACCATAGCCGGTTGGTTTTTTGTTGTTCGGCGCGAAAAAAGTAAACGCCGCCTTGAGAGAAAAGACAGGCGTATTGATGCGGCTTTGACTTTGTTGGAAAAAATTGAAGCTGATGCTCTGCGTTATTATACTGTTGATGATGCAGATAATGCATTGGCAAGTGCCATTAAGCATAATTTAAAGTGGCTGGCGAAATTGTGTGCGCGGATTAATGGCAATTTGAAGGTTACGGAATTGCGGACGGTAACGACTGGTGGCGATTTCGAGTCCAAAAAACGGATGTTACTGAAGCCTGACCATGTTAAGTTTATTCAGATCCGTGATGTTGTATTTAAGCTTAGGGATGAGCTTGAAGGATGTCATGATGATTAACAAAGGCCGTCTGAATTTTTTCAGACGGCCTTTTGTTTTGGTCAGGATTTTGAAAATGCTGCGGCAAAGTTTGGGCTGACTTCGCCTTCGTAGAGGACAATCGGTACGTCTATCAGACTTTGGAGTTTGACGGCTGTCGTCAGTCCGTTGCTGTCAAGGGTGTGGACGGTTTCTTTACCGACCCATTTCTCTGCGTCGATTTCGGGCTTGAATCCTTGCAGGGTTACGGGGCTTTCAGGGGCGACGTCGGGGCGGCCGATGGCTAGGGAAATATCGAATTCCATTGCGCAGCGTTTTAGTTTTTTGTACGCGGCGCGCGCGCCGGTGGCGGCGGTTTTGGGGCTTTGGTAGGTATGGCGCAGGGTTTTGATTTTTTTGCCGGCAGTATCCACCTGTTTGATTTCGGTTACTTCTTTGGTGGTAATTTTGTGGGTTTTGCCGTCTTTGCGCTTGGTCTTGTATTTTTTGGTGGTGGTGACGGTTTTTTTGACGGGGTCGTAGTTGTCTTCGGTAATGACGACTTCGTGCTTTTTACCTGTCTGTTTGTCGATGTAGTAGGCGCGGACGGCGTTGTAGCTTTCGGTATTGCTGTATCTGAATGCATATTGGTCGCCACTGTTGCGGGTAATCCTGATTGTGGGCAACGGCTGCCCGCCGGCGGTTGTGGCTTCGCCTGATGAAACAAACAGGAGGCGGCCGTGTTTGACTGTTGCGATGGCGTCGTAGCGCTCGGCAAGGCGTGATAAGAAGGCAGCGTCGGATTCGTTGCTTTGGTCAATGTGGTCGATTTTTTCGTCTTGGTAGGCTTTGCCGATGATTGGTGTGTAGCCGTTGGCGGCGGCAATGGATTCGATGATTTCTTTCAGGCTGGTTTTGTGCCAGCTTTTTTCTTTTGCTTCGGAAAATCGGTCGGATGTGTCGGCGGATTGGGCGGTGATGTGCAGGGTGTCGGGTGCGCCGCTCCAGCTTACTTCGGTTATTTTGTAGCTGCCTTTATCGACAATGCCTGTTTCGATGTAGCCCAGGGCGATGGTTATCTCGGCAGACTTCGGGGGCAGGGCGAGCTTGCCGTCGTGGTCGGACAGGCTGACGGTCAGCTCGTCCGCCTCGAAGCCGCTTTTGTCGGTCAGGCTGATGGAGATGATGCGGGAGAGGGCGTCGGTATTGAACGGCTTACCGTTTATGGACAGCTTGGCGACTGGGGTTAGATGGTTGCCGCCGGTGTCGGTAATGGCGTTGAAGATTTTGACGGCTTGGTCTTTGATTTGGGTAAGTGCGGTCATGTCAGATTCCTGCAATGCTGCGGGCGATGGATACGCCAAGCTGAAGGGCTTTGCCTTTTAGTCCCAGCGGGCTGTCGGATACTTTTTTTAATTCTATGCTGAAGCTGATGGAACGGGCTTTGCCATCGTGCATGAGTTGGCTTCTGTCTTCTTTGATGGATGTGATGACGTATGCGCCCATTATTTGACCTGTGCCGAGGATGAGATTGTATGGTTTTCCACGCTCTGCCATGAGGTGGAGCATGGCCAGGGAGGTGTCTCCCCCTGTGATTTCCGGCCTCATTTCGGCTGACAGGGTCAGGGTGTCAGTTTCCGGCCCTAGGTATTGGGTGGGATTAATACCGCCGCCGACGGTGGATTGATTTGGGTGCTTCCAGCCGCTCTGGCGGTTGATGGTTTGAAAGGGGATGGTGCGGATGAGAAAGGGGAAGAATCCTAATGTGGCAAGCATGGTAGTGTCCTTTTTTGGTGTCAGTCATCTGAAAATGCGCTACGGGCACGACGTGCGGCTTGGTCTGCAATCTGCTTAATCTGACGGGCAACTTCGCGGGCGATGTCGGCAGGGCTTTGGCTGCCGCCGTTGATGGTAATGTTGACGGTCATACCACCTGCGTTTGTGTGATTGAACCCTGCCGATACGGGAACTGCTCCGACAAGGGAAGGGCGCGGTTCTTCAGCTGCGGCGGGGATAATGCTCTGCAATGCGCCCAAGCCTGCTTTGCGGATTTTTTCCAGAACACGCCATCCTCCGAAGCGGGCTACATCTTGTTGATTGAAGACAACCTCGCCTTTATGCACGATACCGGCCGCTTGGTTGACACCGCCCGCCCCTGTGTAACCACCTGTAGAATATCCTTTGTTGGGAATGTATGCGCCTACGCCATAACCGGCTGCGCTGCCTCCCGGCGCGGTCGGTTTGGTGGAAAAGGCTTTTTTCATCCATTCCCATGCGCTAGTAGCGACGGTTTTGAGGATTTGGAAGTTTTTGATGAGGATACCGATTGGGCCTAGTGCGGCGGAGAGGGCGTAGGATATGGGGTTGTTGCCGCTGAATGTTTTTTTTATCCATCCCCAGCCTGTGATGAGGGCGTTTTTGATGCGGTCCCAGTGTGTGGCCAGTGCAACGATTGCGCCAATCGGTCCGGTCAGTGCGTATAGGATGGGGTTTTGGGCGAATGTTTTTTTAATCCATTCCCAGCCTCTGATGAAGGCGGCAGTCAATGTATCCCAATTGGTGTAAACGAGATAGATGATGCCGATTATGGCAGTCAGCGCAAGGCCTATGGGATTTAATGTCATGAAACGTAGGGCAATGCCTAATACTTTAAGAATACTCATGCCGAATCCGCCAAAGGCAATGCGGGCGGCGGCAAAGGGGACGGCAACTGCGGCAATAACTGCGGCCAGCCCTGCTAAGGCGGTCATTGCTGCGGTTGCATAAAATGCGATTTTTCCAAGTTTGGCGGCGGCCTCTGGATTTTTTGCCGACCATTCGTTGAACTTATCCAATAAGCCTGAAATGACATTCATGCCGTATTCTAAGCCTGAAAACATACTGCGCCCAAAGCCTGATTCGGTATTGAAGAGCTTATTTTTGAACATCTGCCATTTGGACGACATGGCGTTGACACGAATTTCGAACTCTTTGTCGAGGCTGCCTAATGCGTCCGGAGAGGTGGCAAGGCGGATTTGCTCGCGCCAAAGCTCTGTATTAGCGATAAGTTGGGCAAATACGCGGTTATATTCGCCGCCTGCTAAGCCTTTGAGAATGCCTGCTTGTTGCTCTTTCGGCATTTGTTGGACGGCGGCAATGATTTTTTCAAGCGTACCTTGCGCGTCTTCGACCATGCCTTTTTGAACGGATTTTGCGTCTATACCTATGCTTTTCAGGGCTTCCCGTACGGGTTTCATATCAGGTGCGGTACCCAGCCTTGTCATGAGGCTGCCGACCGCTTTGGCAGAGGTGGAAGCATCTACACCTGCGGACATAAGGGCGGAGCCTAGAGCCGCTACATGCTTCTCGTTCATTTTCGCCAAACCCATGCTGCCTGATACTTCGTTCATGTAGCTGATGAGCTGGTCGCCTGCAACCAGTGCGTTGTCATCAAGGTAGTTCATGACGTTGACTAGTTCAGAAGCGGCTTCTTTGGATAATTTGAAGTTTTGGCGAATGCGCCCCAGCTCTTCTGCAAGCGCACCCGGGTCTGCTGCTTCAAAGGCATTTGCAGCTTTGACGGCTTCGGTAACGTAGGCTGCAAGCTCTTGGCGTGGGATATTCATCTTCGCGCCGGCAGTCATCATATTCATGATCTCAACCGTTGCCATGGGCAATTCACCGCTTAGTTTTTGGACTTCGGCGCGGATTTTAGCGATTTCGGCGTGGTTTAGACTGCCGTCTGTATTTTTGAGGATGCCGACTTGGCGGATCAGTCCCTGCATTGCATCTTCTTCGGACATGGCTGTATTGATGGCATGCCCTGCACCTTGCCTCATGGTGGCAGCCTTGCTACTTGTCCATGATGAGACACCCGATGCAATACCTGCGATGGCGGCGGCCTTGATTCGACTCTGTTGTCGTTTTTCCAACTTTTCTAAGGCGGTGGACTGCTTTTCGATTTGGGCAGTAGTCTTCTGCATTCGGGCGGCAATCTCTGCCTGCTCTTTTTCAAGGTTTTGTCCGGATACGCCAACTTTTTCCATGTGGTCTTTGTAGCGTTTTAGCTGCGCGGATTGTTTTTCGTATTCGTTATTCAGCCTTTCGCCTTCACGGGTCAGCTTTTTGAGTTCTGCTGCCTGTTTTTTTGTGGCAACGCCCGTTTTGTCGATTTCGGAAGTAAGACGGCTTGTGGCGGCAGAATTACGGATGATTTGCTCATTCAGACGGTTGAAATATTGTTCTGCCTTGCCGATTTTTACCAGTGCGGTTTGGGCGCGCTCGAGATCGCGCATTTCTTTTTTGTTTTTCGCCAATTCGCCCGACAGCCCGCTACTACTTTTTTTAATTCTGTCAAACGTTTTGCTTGCTTTGTCGGCGGCTTTGAGGATAATATTAATTGTCTTGTCTGTCATGGCTCGAGCTTTAAGATGAAACGTAAAATGAAAAATCAAATCTTGGCGGATTCGGTTTTGAATGCAGTCGATTCTGTCATTTGGTGGTATGGCGCATTATTTTGGCTTTTTATTGCCGTCATTGCCCTTATGGTATGGATGCTTCCTTGATTATTTTGTCGATTGAAAAGGTCGTCTGAATTGATTTCAGACGACCTTTTTTATTGTCCGTCTCCTTGGCGTGCGCGTTGGATTTCGGCGGCTTTGGCTGCCCAGCGGTTAAGGGTAAAAAGATTTAGTCCTGCGAACCAGCCGATACCTCCTTTGAAAGTAATGGTGCAGAGGGCAAGGGCGTCGTCTATTGGGTAAAACGCAGTAACGTCTTCATCTTCTTCAGCCTGCCAGATGTCTGGCGCTGCTTTTATAAGGTCGGCGAACTGGCCGGCTCGGTATCGGAAGCATGGGTATAGCCCAAATCGGCAAAGGCTTCCTGAATCTCTGCTTTCGCCGAAGGTGCGGCTGAAAAAAAATCAATAGCGGCATTGAGGGCTTGTACATCTGCCATACCTAATACGCCATATTGTGCCATGCCGATTTTTGGGGTGCTGATTTTTGAGAGGAGCTTTTGAACAGTTTCGGTGTGTTTGATTTTGATGAGGTCTTGTCCCATGCCTGCCATGTCTTTGGCCAGCGGTTCGCGCAGAGTGTAGGCTTTGCCGTCGGTCAGGGTTACGGTCAGGGTATCGTCTGGGTTGATTTTGATTTTTGGTTCTTGCATTTACTTGTTCCTGTTGTATGTGTTTAGAGGCCTAATGCGGCGCGAATGCCGGCACGAACGTCTTTGCCGCCGATGATGAGTTTGTTCGCCATGAGGTCTGCTTCAAAAACGACTTCTCCATCGACGGTTTCTTTCCAGTAGGTTAGGGCATATTTGAATGTCTGCTCTCCACCTTCGGCTGCTTTGTCTTCGCTGCGTGTGGTTTCGATAATTCGGCCACGCGCTTCGCCGACCAGTGTTTGGTAGGTTTCTTCGTCTTCTTTGTGCAATGCGCCTTGATAGCGTAAGAGGTTGCCATTGATTTTGTGGCTGATGGATTTGAACAGCTCAAGATCAAAACCTTTGCTGGTCAGCTCCAGCTCTAATTTTTCGATGCCATGAATGACGGTAAATTCGCCCATACCGCCGCCCGGGGTGTAGTCTTCGGTTTTGAATTTGATGTCCGGGCGTTTGACGGTCATGAGGACGCCGTCTTTGTTGAGTCCGTCGGTAAAGACGTTAAAACTTTTCAAGATGCGTGGCAGCTGCATTTGGGTGTCCTTTATTACTTGTGTTTGGGGTACCTATCCCTAACCCCTCTCTGTTGGGAGAGGGGAATTATTAGGAGGCAAGGTAGTTTAGACGGTGGTAGGTTTGAGGTTAGATGCGAATTCGATAACTCGGTCGGTCAGGTTGACGATAAAGCGGTCTGATACATGTTGGTTGAGTTCGATATTCTCTAAAGGCGGGGCTACGGTAAATTCGTAGTCGAAGGCAAAGATACCGCCGGCTACGCGTTCTTTTTCGATTTTTTTGGTGTCGATGAAGACTTGCGCGCCCAATAACCAGCCTTGATAGACTTTTTCGGCGAGCTTGGCATTGATGCTGTTGATGATGTCAATCATAAGGCTCGGGTGCATTGGTTTGTCCATTGCCCAGAGAAAGCTTTCGGCGATGGTCTCTTTAATTACGGAAGAGACACGGACTATCGGTTCGAATGCCCAGGCAGGATCTGCAGAACATGTGCGGTTGCCCCAAACGCGGAAGCCGTTTTCACGGATGAGGGTGGTAATGTTGAGGTTGTTGATGGTATTGGCGTCGCTGTTGATGTCCAGAAGTCCGAAGCTGCGTGGGTATTTAAGGGCGGATACGCCTTGAATTTCGGTATTTGAAATGGATTTGTGCGGACCGATTTTTTGGTCAAGCATGGCGCGTGCGCCGAGGATACGGGCAACGGTAGCGGCAGTTTCTTGGGTTTTGGAAGCGCCGAAGGTCATGAATTCGTTGTCAATCAGCATGAGGTTTTTTTGCCCAAATCCGTTCTTATATTGGGTCAGGGCGGTAATATTTTCTGCGCCGCCGGCGGATGCATATACGAAGCCTTCAAGAGCGTTAGCGGTTACAACCAGCTCGGCGGTTACGTCAGCGTCGTCAAGTTCGGGCGCACCGATGATTTTTGGTTTGTAACCGGTATGTGCGGGAGCTTTCGCCAGGGCTTTGATACCTGCGATAACGTTTGCTTTCTGCTCCGGTGCTTTGGTTGAGCCGGGAACGCGGACTACAACGATTTGGGCATCTGCCTGATCTGCAATTGCGTCTAGGGATTTTGCCAAGGTTCCTTTGCTGCCTGCTTTATCAATCAGGGCAGAGACGGATGTTGAAAATATGGGTTTGGTAGCGGGAAAGACTGTGTCATCAGCGTCGTCTGCGGTGGCAACGATACCGATAATGTTGGTGGCGATGTCGGAAATATGGCGCGCGCCGTGTGTGAATTCGTTGGCTGTTACGCCGTGCATGCGTTTTGCGGTCATGTGGCTGTCCGTTTCTTTGGGGATGGTCTGATTGTTGCTTTGCTTTTTATCGGTGGCAAGCGGTGGAGGTTTTGAGTGGGATTTTCAGGCCGTCTGAAGTTTTCAGACGGCCTTTGTTTGTCTTAAGCGGCGGCGATGCCAAATCCTGTCATCAATGCCGCGCCTTTATTGGCGGCTTTGGACACATCCCCTTGTACGATTTCAAAACCTGCACCGATTCGAACTGTACGGCCTGTATTGGCAACGTGGCTGGTACCAATACGGATTTTGTCGAAAGCGGTATTCCAAGGTACAACGGCTATATGCCATTCACCGTAGGCATAGGTATTGCCTACTCGGTTGACTTTGCCATCCACTGTGGCATTTTCCGGCATGCGTAGGGTAAAACCGTTTTCGCCATGAGTGGCGGTTACGCCGCCAACGGCGGGGCTTTCGCCCGTCATCGGCAGCAGGATAAACGCTGCCCCTGGTGTGCCTCCTTTTTCAAGTTTGAACGGCATAATAACTGTGGTCGGAGTACCGGTTGCGGCACTGACTCCGCTACTTTCGATATAGCGGTGGCCTCTACCGTTTTCGCCTGCCTGTGCCTTCATGTAACGGATGTTGCCCTCTTCTCCGAATGCGCCTGTCCATCCTTCCGGCTCTCCTGCACGGAGTGCATTGATGACGCTCGTCAGACGAGCCTCACTATTGCTGCCAACGGCTTCGGTGGCGCTGGATTCAAGGCCGTTAAATGTGAATTTAATGGATGTTTCTGTGGCGGCAGGTGTAGGCTGTTCGTTAGCAGTGGAGGTCGGTTGTTCAGGTTCTGCTTTATGCGTTGTTGAATCAGCTTTTGGTACTACCGTTTCTGGTGTCGGCTGTGTGACTGTCTCTGACGCTTTGCCTGCTGTCGATGCTTTGAGTTTAGTGATTTCGGCCTCTAAATCTGTCAGCTTCGCCTGCATCATGGTGGCGGCATAGTCAGTAGTCTGTGTATTTTTGTGGTTACGCGCACCTGTCCATACTTCTACTGTATCGGTCAGTTGGTTGTGCATGTAATTTTCGGCAACGGTACAGTTGTCTAATTCGCCGATAGGGTAGAAACCTGCACTTAGTAGGCCGTTTCGGTATTTAACTGTGTCAACTGTATAGGGTTGTCCCACTTCGGTTTTTCCCTGCTCGGCGTTCTTGTACGGGGTAATATCGCAGTGATTGCCGACAATGGACGAGCCGCGCAACTTGCCGATTATCATCTGGCGCATGAAGTTGCCGTCGGGGGAGTTTTGAATATAGTTCCCTCGGATTTGTGCAGCCAACATTGTGCCGTAACGCGCTTCTGCGCCCACGCTCATGCCGTATGTCGATGTGTTGACGGTTGCGGTAGCCGTTGCACCCGTACCACCGCCTCCTTCGAGGGTTACGGTTGGCGGTGTGTCGTAGCGGCTGCCGATGCGGCGCAGCTTGATTTCGGTAACTTTTCCGTCTTTCACTACTGCTTCGCCTTCTGCACCGAAGGCTTCCGCACCGCCTCCTGTGATGATGACTTTGGGGGCGGTGGTGTAGCCGCTGCCGCCATTGGTAACGGCAAATCCTGAAACGTAGCGCATGCCGTAAAAATCGCCGAACGGCAGGGCAAACGTAAACTGGTTGCGTTCAATCAGAAAGTGGTTGTGCCCGTAGTTGCATTGCAAACCGCGCGGGGCATAGACCGTATTGTCGTTAATCAGTTGACGGCAACGCAGCCACCATTTCTTCTGATTGCGGCGGGAAAGCACTCCCAATGCACCATTAATCGGATGAATGCCGATATTGCCGCTGACAATGGTATTTCCCGTAATTTCGATATTGCTGTCTTGGTAATAGAAACTGTACGGGTCTGCAATCTTTGAGGCGCGTCCATCCGTCGCGGCAAATACTTCTTCGATCACGGTAGAAATGCCGTAGTACATGGCACGGCCACTGTTGTTTACGATTTTGACGTTGTTGCCGGTATGAATATCCATTACCTTGCGCTTGCCAAAACCGAACACGTTGTCGTGGATGAATAGGTTATCCATTGGCAGGTATCGGGATGTGCATTGCTGATAACCCGGATCGAGGCTGACGATGGAATTATTCCAGCCACGCACATGTTCTAGATGCGCATCGGGGTGTCCGACTACAGAATCAGGTGCGAAGATGCCGCAAAGTTCGTAGCCTGATACGCGGACTGCTTCCACACCGCAGGTATAGTTGTGGTTAAAGTATCCGCCCGTGATGCGGGTGTTGACGGCAACCATGCCTTTTTCGTAGGCCTTGGCGACTTCGCCGGCGCCTACATCCTCTCCAGACGGAGAACCATGTAAACCTGCAATTACTGCGCCGCCAGTGAATCCCCGTACGTCGAAGTAGCGGATTTCTGTGCCTCTGCAGTCGAACAGTCGCCAACCGTAACCGCGACTCCATACCTGACCACCGCGCCAGAGGCCAAATGTGGGCGCAACAGTACCGTCATCTTGCGGGAATTGCGACAGGCCGTCTGAATTCCAGTAGCCGCCAACGCTGCGGTAGCGTTGGCTCGATTCGTCAATGTGCAGTTGGCGGATTTTCTCGCGTGTATATCCTTCAGGTTGTTGTACGCCTGATGTATCAGCCGAATTGTTCATGTAACGGGCAACATCGTGGGACAGTGTGGTGGTATTGAAACCTGCCTCCGCCGTACCTTTCAGCGCCATACCCGTGCCGATGTGCGGTTTTTCGCGCGTCCAGCCGTCGATATGCGGAATCCAGCGTTTGTCAGGGTCGGCCATGCCTGATATGTAGCCATAGTCCTTATAGGCGCGTGTAATACTTTTACCGCCGTGCAAAATGGTGTTGCCCTCGGATTTGTCACACAAGTGAAACACGTCCTGCCCCATTTCTTCCACGCAAAATTCTGCCAACGAGAAGTCGTACACATTAAAAACGGAATGATGAAAGGTAATACAGGGTTGTTGGCCGTTGACTGTCAGCATCATGCCGCCGACGGAAATTTGCCGTCCGTCCGCGCCGTAGTATTCCGGCTTGTAACCTGTGTTCTTCGTTACTGGGAAAAAGCCACCGCGCGAAGAAATAAAGACGTTAGACGGCAGACGGTCGTACCATGCCTGAATCAGACGGACGATATTCAATGCGTCTTTTTTGGAAGGATTGTTTTTGTACCAACCGTCGTAAACTTTTTTGCGCAGTTCGGGCGTCAAGGCATCTTCGATGTAGAACTTGCCTTTTTCAATGGCAATCTTGGCGGCAGCCTCGATTTGTTTGCCCTCGAACTTGGCCTGCTCGGTAATAATCAGCGATGGTGTTTTGACATCGGCAAAGGCATTGCCTACCGCTTCTGATACCTTGGCAGGTGTAATGAGGTGGATGTCGGACGTATTGTCGTTTAGTTTCAGACGGCCTTCTTCGTCAAGAGAGGCGGTCACGTTTGGATTTTCTGCAAGTTTTTTGGCTTTTGCGGATTCTTCTTTTGCCGCCACTACTGCATCGGTAATTGCCAGTACGGCTTGATCTAATTTTGATGTCATTGTTTATTTCCTAATTTTTTATACACTTCTGCCAGTGTTTCGTCGGTCAGGTCAGTGGATGCAGCTGGATTCGGAGTAGGGGCAACCGGTTGTTCAGGTCTAGTTGACGGTATGTGTTCCGTGCCGTTGCCGTTTTGTGTTTCTTTAATGACCTCTTTTACGATTTCCCGTATTTTTTCAGGAGATACGCCGGCGGTTGGTGTGCTTTCGGCAGGGGATACGACGACTAGCCCCTGCTCCATGATGCTGACGCGGACGGGTTCGGTACTCTCGCCGATAATGCCGCTGACGTTGGTAATGGAGGGAGCAATGTAGATTTCTCCGCGCAGGACGGTACAGACGATTCCCCCGAAAACGGCGCGTAGGTCGTATTGGCCTAATGTCCATGCGGTGTTTTGAGTCAAGTGGGCGGGGAAAGTAATAATAATTTCTTGCCCGCTGACACTGATTTGGGGGCGCAGCTCTTCGCCTGTCTGCCCGCGGACAGTCATTGCCCATTGCGCGGATTTAGGCTCGAATGGCAGGCCTCCACCGTCAAAGCCGATTCTGAAAATACGGGTATCGCCTTTGTATAAGGTCAGGTTTTTTGTCTGGATGGTCATTTGAGACTTTCAGGGAAGTGGGCTTTTTGTTTTTCGCGAAGATAGGCGGCTCGACAGTGGCTCTTCTGCCAGAAAAATAGTGCGTCAACTGCTTTTCGGATGGCTGTCCAGTGACTTTTGTTTGCTTCGACATCTTTGCGGTAGAGGCGGCTGGACAGGGTCTCGTCCGGGTAGCCGCCAAATACGGCATTAATTGTTTGGTCGGCAGCAATGGCAAGATTCTTGAAGTAGGCTTTGATGTTTGATTTCATTTTCAGGCGGCCTTGTAAATCAGATATTGATTTCGGTGTTGATGACGTTGAGTTCGTCTAAGTTTTGGGCGGCTTCGATTTGTTTCTCGATGGCTTGGCGTTTGCCTGCAACGGTAGCGCAGAGGGACTCATAGGCAACGGTTTTGCGCAGGGCGGCGGCTTTGAGTTTGTCTGCATCTATTCCGCGCGATTGGGCAATTTGATCTAAAACGGGCGTGGCCGCGCTTTTATCTACCGACCATGCGCGGGCTTCAGCGGCCTGGATAGGCCAGCTCTGCACTTCAAAGGCAGGGAGGTCGTCCATGCCTGATTTTTGGGCAACAATGTTTTGGGCTTGACGGTTGATGGCGCGGATTAAAGCAGCCTTGGACGCGTTTAGAAATTCAACTTCAATTTGTGCTTTTTTGTCTTGGTTTTCCATCCATTTTTCTCCATCCCATTCGTCAAACCGTGAGGAAGGTTTTAAAAATGTCAGGTCGTCTGAAAGGCTGCCGATTTGGTCGATGATAACGGCTTCGCGATCAGTTTTTCGGTAGGCAGTTTTGCCGCGATGGTCTTCGATGAAGTCCCAGCCTTCGCCGTTCCAGCGGGCGGCTTTGCCTGCGCTGATTTGAGGCGGGTCGGTGTCGATGCAACCGGCGGGAATCAAATAGCTGCCGTCGCGTGCCATGATGTCCAGATCGGCTGTGGTTTGGCCGATGTAGAGATGGTCGGCGTCAAGTTGGCAAACGGGTTTTGTCCATTGGATGTTTTGGGTCATTTTTTTACCTTTCTAAACGGTTTATGCCTTGATGCATGCCAGCAGGGCGATATTTCTAGGACGGGTTTCAATGCCGCCAGCCGGGTCGGTTTGGCCGACAGTGTCAACCGATACGGTTGACGGATTGCTACCCCTGTCGGTATCGGACATGCGGTTGACGCCGATGCCGTGGCTGTGGCTGCGGAACTCATCCGCCTGCCATGAGCCTAAGACACGATTTCTATCAATTGCTCTGCCGTCATCCCATGATCGGATAAATTCGCCGCGCAAGTCGGGCAAGTTGAAAGTGGTGCGTCCGTCACCACGGCCGTAACGTTCGCCGATGGCGGCGAACAGGTTGGCATAGATGGTACGGGATACTGCCGCGCCGTTTGCTTTTAACCATCCAAATGGTGGGACATCTTGGGCAAAGTAGGCGACGGCACCAACGGGGACGCCTACATTCATCACGTTGTTATCGACACGCGCAATCAGTCCGGGCGTGTCCCAACCGATGGCAATTTGATGATTCTGCCCGCCCAAACCTACTGCGCCTCCGCGTCGGATACTGTTGTCGTAGGCGGTTTTGACGGCTTTGGATGTGGCAAGATTGTCGGTACTGTCCAGATTTACGGCATCTGATTTGTCGGACATAAGGGCGATTTTGACATCACTGTATGTCAATGTGCCGTCGTCTTTAAGTTGCAGATATTTGCTGCTCTTGGAATTACGCAAATAAATATCTTTGGGACCGGTATGGATATCGGCAGATTTTCCATTGCCGGATACGGACAATCCCGCATTAAATACGGCTTTTGATGTAAAGGTTTTGATACCGCCGACGGTTTGGTCACTTGATAGCATGACGCCGTTTTCTTCGGTCAAGACGGTCCTCATGCCGATATAACGACCGTTGGCATCCCAAGCAGAGGTAACGAGATGAAACGGATTGGACGCCGAGCCGTATGAGAAACCGATACCGCGGGCGTGTGCGCCGTTCACTACTTCCGGATGGGCAATGTGGATTTCCATTGTTGGCAGGGCATTTCCGTCAAGCTGACGGCCATTGGATCGGTAAAATCCGCTTTTGGTATAGCCTCCGGACTGGTCTGCATAGTAGTTGGTGGTGGCGACATTCATTTTGTCAGTAGCAAGTCGGGCGGCATTGGCTTCGACCCAACTTTGATAGGCGACGCTTTCCGATCCGGATACGCGCGGGAAGTGTACGCGCCCGATTTCTCGACTTCCCGATGTAAAAACATAATTGAAGCGTGCGCCGTTTTCTCCTTCAGATACGGGGGCGGTCTCAAAACGCCAGTAGCTGCCGTCGCCATTGGTAAAACGGATTTTTTCCCATGCGTTGGTTTGAATGTTGAGCTGACCTTCTATAACTTGCGTACCTTTATTGCCAATCTTGGATTCGACTTGGGTTTTAAGGTATAAGGTGCGGTTAGCTAGTGCTTGCAGGGGTTGATTGATTGGGGCATCAGTGCCGCCTATAACGCGGTCGCCTGGTTCGATGAGGCGGACGTTTTGGGTGTATTGGTTGAGTTCTTTTGCGTTGGCCATTTTTTATCCTTTAGGGTCAGGCTATGCCGAAGTTGTAACTACCGTCGAATGTGATTTCTCCGTTCCAATAGATAGGGTGGTCCCGGTAGTCGAGGCTGTGCAGTTCGCAACGGAGAGGGACAATTCGTTCCAACCATTCTCGAAGTTTTTGGGCTTCATTATTGGTAACCGGGCGGCTTAATTTAATGCTGTATTTCGCCCATTCTCCGTTGCTGCCTCCGAATAGGTGTGTGCCGTCAAAGACGGCGTTTCCGTTCCAGTAAAGATTGGCGGTATTTTCGATGATTTGTATTTCTCCGTATCCTAGGTCACGGAAAAGGCGCCGGATAACGGATGGGGTCCCTTTGTGCTGATGCTTTTGAATATAGTTTTCTATCAGTTTTCGGCGTGCGATTTCGGTGTCGGTAATATTCCAGCCTTCATCACTGCCTATGGAGCGTTCCCATGCAAGCCATGGTATGAATTCTGGAGGGCAACTGTCGGGAATGCGGCTTTTGGTAATGACTGCGAGGTCGAAGACAGTTGCCAGTTCTTGCGATGTCAGGCGTGCAAGGGCTTGCAGGAGGTCGGTGTTGTTGGTTGGGATGACTGTCGGCATGGCTTAGGCTTCTGTCAGAATGGTTTCTGTAATTTTTATAAATTCGCCGTCTGTACACAGGATGTCTTGTCTTGGCTCTGTCAGCTCTACTTTTTTGACGCCATCTGTATCAAGTGCGCCAATGATTTTTGACAAGGCAATTTGTGCGCCGAGTCTTTTATGCTGCTCTAGCATTTGATTGAGGTCTTGAAGCTGGCGGGCTTTGACGATTTCTTTGTCTGGGCCGTCTTCATAGGTAATACGGGCGGATATGCGTATTTCTTTCGGGGTGCCGGCGTGGACGGTTACGGTATCGCAGAGTGGGCGGCGGCTTTCGTCGCTAAGATAGGCATTGACGGTTTCAAGGGTACGGCCACTAGGTATGCCTTGGTTGCTGGATGTTTGGATATAAACAGCGACTGTTCCTGGAGACACTCTGACGGCGCGGGCATCGGTAATATCGGGGGCGGCATCAAGGGCATGGGCTTCGTATGCTGCACGAGGCCCTGCCGCTGCGAGTTTCTCTGGATATAACTGGACGCGCCGGCGGAGGTCATCGTCGGTTTCGTAAACGGCTTCTGTAGGGGGATTGGTGGTTGGATCGGCAGAGATGATGGTTTTCCGCTCTATGCCTTTGGCTGCGGCAAGGTGGTCAAGATCACTTCCTTGCGCGAAGGCTAAAAGTGTTGCTGCAGCTGCTTGGTTTATGCGTTGACGCAGGATGATTTCTTGATATGCCTGTTGTTGAAGGTCGATGGTCAGTGGCTCTGATTCGAGTTTCAAGGTGGCTGCAATGGTTGGACGTATGCCAGCCGGGACGAGGGCGATGAGGTTCGCTTTTTTGCGCTCAAATATGGTCTCAAAGTCGAGTTCTTCGATGACTTTGGGGGCTGGTAGGCGGGTTAGGTCAATTTCTGCCATGTTTCTGCGTTATTGTATTTGGAATGTTTGTTCTGTGCCGTCGGTCAGGGTTGTGACTATGGTAATGGCTAGTTGTCCGTTGGCGGCGGCGGTAGGGTCAAAGTGTATGCTGCGGACGGTAATGCGCGGTTCCCATGCCGCTATGGCAGTGACGGCAGCCTGATGGCAGAGTGCTATAACGGTCTGGGTCATCGGCATGTCTATCAGCTCTGGCAGAAGGCTACCGTAGTCTTCTCGCATGAGGCGGCTACCGATGCGAGTGAAGAGTATGTTCTTTATGGATTGGGCAATGTGTTCTTTTAAGCCGATGTTGCGTCCTGTTTGGTCGTTGGTCATCTAGGCTGTCCTGTTGTGCCGCCGCTGTCGCCCTGGTGGGTGTGGGTGGTTAGGTTGACCCCGTTACTGATGATGCTGCCTTCTTCTTGGCGTATTGTGCCTTTGATAACTGCTGCCGCTCCACCTTCGCCACCACTTCCTGCCATGCCGCCCTGATATGTAAGCAGTCCGACAACGTTTAGTTTGCCTTTGATGTCTGTCTCGGGACTGTCGATAGTCAGGTGTTTGGTGTGTACGGTGGCTTTTTCTTTGACGGTAATATCGGCAGTTTTGATGCCTTTGATTTGCAGATGGCTTTTTGCGTGGTTGTATTTAAACTCTGCTCCGTCAGGCATGAGGATGATGGTTTCGTCTGGGTTTTGGGATGGGGCAGGATGTTGGGAGGTTGAGAAGCCGCAAATAATAATTCCGTTTTCGGGTTCTCCGCTGGGAGAAAGTATGATGCAACCTTCGCCGATGGAAGGTAAACGCCAAATTGATACGCCACCCGCTGCAGGAACAAAGTATGGCAACCAGTCTGTAATGAGACCGCCGTGTTGTGCGCGGATTCTGTTGGCAACAGGGTCGGTTTGGGAAACTGTGCCGATTTTTATGAGGTTTTCAATGTTGCGACTGGTCATGGGATGATGTAGTCTCCGATTTTTAGGCTTTCAGCTGCTTTTTTGCTTTCAAACATGGCTTTGCGGTCGAATTTCCAGCCGTATTCATTTTTTAGTCTGACGGTAATGAACCATAAGCCGCAAAAAAATAAGGGGCGGCTGTGGATTGCTATGACTTGGCAGGGTTCTTTGAACATGGTCTTGGTTTTGGTTTTGCTGTTTTTGGAAAGCCGCCGTTGTGGAGTGGCAACGGCGGCTTTTTGGGATGCCGTCTTTCCGGCTGTCATTACTCAACAATCACAAGGAACATATCACTTCAGATGACGATTTGATTTTGGCAAAGAGTGAATATGTGGGCAAGCAGATGGGGTTTTAGGTGGGTTTTTTAAGTTTTGGATATAGAAAAAGGTCGTCTGAAAACTTTTCAGACGACCTCAAAACTATTTTATCCGATACTTTTCCCGTAATGCCATCACATCTCGACCAAGGTTTTCCAGCATTTCTCGTCGCTCCTCTAAAAGCTCTGATCGGTCATAAGCGCGTTCTGTCTTATCCGTAATGCCATGCGAAAGCAGTAATTCCCCCACATCTCTGCGAACCTTATAAACCTCCCTTAAATAAGTTCGTGCTAGACTCCGCAAACCGTGTGCCGTTGTATCCAGCCCCATTTTAGTACGAAGCTTTAGTCTGACTGTCTCGGACGACAATGGCTTGGTAAACCCTGAACCTTCAAATAAGAATACTCCATTCACATTTAATCTTAATGCCTCAAAATAGATTCGTGTCAAAGCGGAACTTAATGGGACAACATGCGGCCTTGTTTTCATCCGTTCAATTGGAATTTCCCAGGTCCCTGCCTTTAAGTTAATTTCATCCAGACGAGTTCCTGCTGCTTCCGACGGCCGCGTCATACTCAAAAGTTGCCAATAAATTAATAGCCGCGCTCGTTCCCCAATTCCCTTAGATGTTTCTAACTTCTCCACTAAGAGTGGTAGCTCATCAAAGCGCAGTGTATCGAAATGACGTTCAGGCGGCCTATCGAATACTTGTTTCCCAATAACACTGACTGGATTTATAGTGATAGAGCCATCTGCTACAAAATAATCAAACATCAATCCCAATGCACCTTTGACCCGCCTCAAATATTCAAGCGCCCCGCGTTCTTCCATTTTCCTTAAAACAGCTACTATATCTGCCGTCTTGATCGAACGAATATCCTTTCCCTTAAAAAAAGGTAGTACATTCAATTCTAAAGCCGACAGTACTTGCGCTGCATAACGCGGATTTTTACCCATCCCTTGTTTGCCACCTGATTTCTTCCATTTTTCAAACCAAAGTACCAAGCAATTTTCAAAACGAAACTCTGCTCCTACGTCCGCAGAAATTGCCTTCGGATCAGTTCCATTTCTGATTTTTTCTAACATCTCCTTTCGCCATGCCCGCGCATCTGCTAGTCCGAAACGTGGAAATAAACCCAGCGTCAATGTGTTCATTTTCCCATCAGGGCGGTGGTATTGTAGCCTCCAAGACTTAGAACCTGAAGGCAAAATCCATAGGGCAAGCCCACCCCCATCTGGTAATTTGTAAACCTTCTCTTTAGGTTTTGCTGTTTTAATTTGAGACAGGCTTAATGGCGTCACAATTTTTGGCATGAAGTGTTACTCCTTGGGTAATAACACATAAAATACCACAAAAAAGATAAAAGAATTGAAATATACCCGAAATGAATTTAAAGCAGATGAATAACAAAAAAGGCTAAGTTATTGATAACCTAGCCTTTAATATGCGGTTTTAGAAGTAATGAAAAACTTATAAAAATGAAAATGGCAGAGAGGAAGGGATTCGAACCCTCGATACGCTATTCACGTATACACGCTTTCCAGGCGTGCGACTTAAACCACTCATCCACCTCTCTGTGGACTATTATCCTGAGTTGTTATTCAGAATAATGTGAAAACTTGACTAATTATTTATTAGTGGTGCCCAGGAGAAGACTCGAACTTCCACACCCGTGAGGATACTAGCACCTGAAGCTAGCGCGTCTACCAATTCCGCCACCTGGGCAATTTAAATTTTCTTAAGCAAAGAAGCACCAAAATATTTGGTGCCCAGGAGAAGACTCGAACTTCCACGCCCGTGAGGACACTAGCACCTGAAGCTAGCGCGTCTACCAATTCCGCCACCTGGGCTTTGCTTTATTCTTCAATTTAAGGTAGAGTTGACTACCTGAACTGCGAAGAAGCAGCTATTATATATTTTAAAAAAAGAATGTCAACTATCAAAATGAACAAAAATACTAAATCTTTAAATTTACGAGAAAAAGACCCGTATTTGGAGCGGGAGAAACAACGTTACGCTCATCCGCTGCCCAGCCGTGAATGGGTTATTGAATTATTGGAACAAAAAGGCGTGCCGACAAAAATCGAAGCTTTGGCACATGAATTGTCGATTACAGAAGATGAATATGAATTCTTTGAGCGCCGTCTGAAAGCGATGGCGCGCGATGGTCAGGTGTTGATCAACCGACGTGGAGCGGTGTGTGCGGCAGAAAAATTGGCATTGGTTAAATGCCGTGTCGAAGCGCATAAAGACGGCTTTGGTTTTGCCGTGCCGCTAACGCCGACAGGCGAGGGTGATTTTGTTTTGTATGAGCGTCAGATGCGCGGCGTGATGCACGGGGATATTGTTACCGTTCGTCCTGCCGGTATCGACCGCAGAGGCCGTCGTGAAGGTACGGTTTTGGATGTGGTGGAGCGTGCACAGTCTAAAGTGGTCGGCCGTTTTTATATGGATCGCGGCGTGGCGATTTTGGAGGCGGAAGACAAACGCTTGAATCAAAGCATTGTTTTGGAACCTGAAAGCGTAGCGCACTTTAAACCGCAATCTGGTCAAGTCATTGTCGGTGAAATTGAGACTTACCCCGAGCAAAACCGCCCTGCCGTAGCGAAAATCATTGAAGTGTTGGGCGATTATGCCGACAGCGGTATGGAAATCGAAATCGCTGTGCGCAAGCACCATTTGCCTCATCAATTCAGCGAAGCGTGTGTCAAAGCTGTGAAGAAAATTCCCGATCATGTGCGTAAAACCGACTTGAAAGGGCGCGTGGACCTACGCGATTTGCCTTTGGTAACCATTGACGGCGAAACTGCGCGGGACTTTGACGATGCGGTTTTTGCCGAAAAAATCGGCCGCAATTACCGCTTGGTGGTGGCAATTGCCGATGTCAGCCATTATGTCCGTCCTGATGACGGAATTGATGTAGATGCTCAGGAACGCAGTACCAGTGTGTATTTCCCACGCCGTGTGATTCCCATGCTGCCGGAGAAGTTGTCCAACGGTATCTGCTCGCTCAATCCTGATGTCGAACGCCTGTGTATGGTGTGCGATATGGTGATTACTTATGCCGGCAATATCAAGGAATACCGTTTCTATCCGGCAGTAATGCGTTCGCATGCGCGACTGACTTACAATCAAGTTTGGGATTGGATTTCAGACGGCCAGGATCATCCGTTTAAGCAGCAAATCGATACTCTGTATAATTTATTTAAAATCTTGCAGAAAAAACGTTTCGAGCGTGGCGCGGTTGAGTTTGAGAGCGTTGAGACACAGATGATTTTTGACGACAATGGCAAGATCGACAAGATCGTTCCTGTTGTCCGCAATGATGCGCACAAGCTGATTGAAGAATGTATGTTGGCGGCGAATGTTTGCGCGGCAGAATTTTTGCTGAAGAACAAACATACGGCTTTGTTCCGCAATCACTTGGGCCCGACTCCCGAAAAATTGGCCACTTTACGCGAGCAGCTTGGTTTGCTGGGGCTAAGTTTGGGTGGCGGCGATAATCCGACGCCGAAAGACTATGCTGCGCTTGCAGAGCAATTTAAAAACCGTCCGGACGCGGAGTTGTTGCAAGTGATGATGTTGCGTTCTATGCAGCAGGCGGTTTATGAGCCGCATTGCGACGGTCACTTTGGTCTGGCTTATAGCGCATATGCACACTTTACTTCGCCTATCCGTCGTTATCCCGATTTGACGGTACATCGTGCCATTAAGGCTGTGTTGAACGGACAAACTTACCAACCCAATAAAACCTGGGAGGCTTTGGGCGTGCATACCTCTTTCTGCGAACGCCGAGCCGATGATGCCAGCCGCGATGTGGAAAACTGGCTGAAAACTTATTATATGCGTGACAAAGTCGGCGAAGTCTTCAGCGGCAAGATTTCAGGCATGACCAGCTTCGGTATTTTTGTAACGTTGGACGATATTCATATCGACGGCTTGGTACATATCAGCGATTTGGGAGAGGATTATTTCAACTTCCGTCCTGAAATTATGGCGATTGAGGGCGAACGCAGCGGTGTCCGTTTTAACATGGGCGATACGGTTACTGTGAAAGTCGCACGTGCCGATTTGGATACCAGCAAGATTGATTTGACCTTAATCAGCGGCGGTTCAGTCGGTAAGAAACATGGCAGTAGAAAAGCAAAACCTGTAAGCAAGCCAATAGCTGCTGACAAACCTGTTGAGAAACGTAAGCGTAAACTTTCGGCGAAAGAAATTGATGAAGCGTTGGCCGCTCCCGTGAAGGCAAAGAAGAGCAAGGTGAAAAGTAAACCTGCCTCCAAGCCGGCCAAGCCAAGCAAACCTAAAGCCGCAAGCAATAAAAAAGCGCAGGCGAAAACAGCTTCCGTCAAAGCCGGAGGTAAAAATAATGCTCAAGGCAAAAGCGTGAAGATTAAAGTGAAGAAAGCTGCTAAGAAATAAGCGGCATTCAATTCAGGCCGTCTGAAAGATTTCAGACGGCCTGAATTTGTGATTTTATGAATAAAACCAAGGATAAATAAGATGATAAAACTATACGGTATTCCCAATTGCGATACGGTTAAAAAAGCGCGCAGTTGGTTGGCAGAAAACGGTATCGAGTTTGAATTTGTAGATTTTAAGAAAAACGCCCCGACTGCCGAATTGATTGATGGCTGGCTGGAGCAGGCAGCTTTGGAAATTTTGCTCAATAAAAGAGGCACGACTTGGCGCAAGTTGGATAAAGATGCGCAAGAATCTGCCGCCACAAAAGAAGGGGCGATTGCTTTGATGGTAGAAAATCCCAGCATCATCAAGCGGCCTGTATTGGTCAAAGAAGGACAGGTTCATGTCGGATTTTCAGTAGAAGCGTATCAGGAAATTTTCGGATAAGGCATTTTTAGGTTTTTAGGCCGTCTGAAAAAGCAATCCTCGAAAAAATACGTTACAATACGCGCTTTGAGCCTGTTTTCAGGATTTTAAGATTTTTGCGGCAGCATTTTCCGGCTGCCGCGCCAAACTTTTCTTTCGGATAAATATGTTCCATATTGTTGAAAAATATAAAACACCCGCCCAGATTGTTTTAGGTATTATCGGTCTGACCTTTATCGGATTCGGTGCCAATAATTTGTCTTCGCCGGGTTCTGATTACATTGTCAAAGTCGGGGATGAGAAGGTCAGCGAGCATGCTTTACAGATTGCGATACAAAATGAGCAGGCTGCCGGCAATAATGCGCCTTCGCGTGATGCGATATTCCAATCTTTATTGCAAAGAGCTTACCTGAAGCAGGGTGCCAAGCTGATGGGCATTGCTGTGTCTCAGGAACAAATCAAGCAAGTTATCGTGGATGATCCGAATTTCCATGATGCTTCCGGCAAATTCAGTCAGGATTTGCTCAAGAAGTATTTGGATCAGCGCAAAATGACCGAGGATCAGTTTGTTGAAGATATCCGCGAACAGTTCCAGTTGCAAAATCTGTTGAATTTGGTGCAAAACGGTGCGTTGGTCAGCGATGCGCAAGCGCGTCAGTTGATTAACCTGACTCAGGCCACCCGTACTATCCGTTCATTTACATTCAGCCCTGAAGCATTTACAGCACAAGTAAAAGTAGATGATGCGGCTTTGCAAAAGTATTATGAAGCGCATAAGAAAGATTACTTGATTCCTCAAGCCGTTAAGCTGGAATATGTGGCTTTGAACATCAAAGATTTGGCTGACAAGCAAACCGTCAGTGCGGAAGAAGTACAAAAAGCTTACGACAGTAAAAGCGTAGATTTGTCGCCAAGAGCCGAAATTGCGCATATTTTCATTCCGGTTATGCCTAACGGAGATGAAGCAAGCAATGCGGAAATTAAAGCCGAAGTGGACAAAATGGCTGCAGAGCTCAAAGCGCACCCAGATGCTTTTGCCGAGCTGGCGGCCAAGTACTCCAAAGATTTGTCCAGTAGCAATAAAGGCGGCAATTTGGGCTACCTGAGCAAAAGCGGCGGTAGCGGCTTTGGACCTGAATTCGATAAAGCGGCATTTGCATTGGGCAAAGGCGAAGTCAGCGATACCGTTAAATCGTCTTTGGGTTATCACGTTATCAAAGTTTTGAATGTCGAAGCTGAGCCGACTTTGGAACAAGCCAAAGCGCGTATCGAAACGGCTTTGAAACTGAAAAAAGCAGCTTCTGCCTTTAACGCGGCCAAAGAAAAATTGGGTGAAGATGCCTTCAATGATCCATCTTCTTTGGCAAAAGCAGCCGCCAATTCAGGCTTGAAAGTGGAAAACCTGGATGAATGGGTAACCAAAGCGGGTGCGAAAGAAGCCGGTTTGCCTGAAGCATTGATTAATGCTGCGTTTAGCGATGATGTACTGAAGAAAAAACATAATTCTGAAGTAATTGCCATCAACAACGAAACCGTTTGGGTTATTCGTGCGAAAGAAGTGCGCGAAGAGAAAATTGCACCATTTGCAGAAGTCAAAGACACTGTTCGTGCAGCATATCTGCGCTCTGAAGCCGCCAAACTGGCAGAGAAGAAAGCCCAAGAAACTTTGGCTGCGTTGAAAGCCGGTAAAGCTGCCGACGTTCAATGGTCGCCTGTTTCGCAATTGAGCGCGCAAGATGCGCGTAGAACCATGTCTCCTGAAGCTTATGCGGCTTTGCTGAAAGCGCGCCCTGTCGGCGGTAAACCTGCGTACGCATTGTTGGAAGGTATGCCTGCACCGGTGATTATGGAAGTTCAGAGCGTTTCTGCTCCTGAAAATGCCGATTCACAGATTCCGGCTGCCAAACAGGCTTTGGTTCAGCAGCTTTCTGCCAATGTGTTCGATAATTTACTTCAGTATTTGGGTAAGAAAATCGATCGTACGCAAGGTGCACAGCAAGTTAATAATGCTGCCGAATAAGCAGAGTATTTGAGTAGGGCAGCCGGATAAATTCCGGCTGTTTTCTTATTTTTAGCTATCTTTTTAAAGGCCGTCTGAAATCATGAGTAAAAATCCTGATGCCTTTGTCCGCTTGATTAATGCATTAAAGATATTGCCCAATGTCGGACCGAAATCTGCACAACGTATGGCTTACCAGCTTTTGCAGTACAAACGCGAAGAAGCGCAGGAATTGGTGGACGCTTTGCAGTTTGCTTTGAGGCAGGTGCAGCATTGTCGGATGTGCAACACATTTTGCGAAGGCGATTTGTGTGAAATTTGCGCAGACGAAAAACGCGATAAAAGCCGTTTGATGATTGTGCATATGCCGGCGGATGTCTCCAGCATGGAGGCGGCCAATTGCCATGATGGCCTGTATTTTGTTTTGATGGGGCAAGTCAGCCCGGCGCAGGGCATGGATATTTCGGCAGTAGCGTTAGATAAGCTGGTGGCCCGTTTGCAGGCGAGTGATATTGAGGAAATTATCATTGCGACCAACTTCACAGCCGAAGGCGATGCGACAGCGTATGTATTGGCGGAATTGTTTAAGAATCTTCCCTATAAAGTCAGCCGGTTGGCAAGGGGAATCCCTTTGGGCGGCGAGATGGAATATGTGGATGCCGGTACTTTGGCTCAAGCCGTTTACGATAGAAGAAACATCCAATCTTAAATGCCAATATGAAAAGGCCGTCTGAATGTTTTTCAGACGGCCTTTTCATTGATGAAATCAGATTATTTGCAGCTCACGCCTTGAATTTGAGGCGTATCACCGTTGCCGACTTTGAATGCGCATTTGGTTGCGCTGCTGCCGGATACGGTAACAACACCGTTTCCGCTGTTGAGGCTGACAGGTTCTTTTACGCCCATGCCGACAGCAGTGGCTGCCAGTTTTTGAACATCGGCGTCGGAGTAAGCGGTATTGTTTGAACTGATTTTGATTTCTTTGGCGGCATATGCATTGAAGCTGAATGACAAACCTACAGCTACGGATACGAGGGCCAAGAATTTTTTGCTGTTCATTAGTGTATTTCCTTTTTGATGGTGACAAAACGAGTCACAGCTTCAGAATAAGGGCGATTGGGTGATTGTGCAAGTTTTTCGGCAGAATTTACGGGAAGATACATGGTTTTACATACACTTTATTCCTGAATGCCACATCAGTCGGGCAATCGGACGACCTGTCGGTTTTACGGTACAATAAGCCTTTTTTGACAAACGAATGAGGCATTCTTGAATGGCTTCTTTAGAAACTTGGATAGGCCTGCGCTATTTGCGTGCGAAAAAACGCAACGGCTTTATGTCATTTATTACCATGATTTCAATCGCCGGCATCGCCTTGGGCGTAACGGCGCTGATTGTGGTGTTATCGGTAATGAACGGATTTCAGAAAGAGATACGCGGTCAATTGTTGAACGTCGCACCTCATGCGGAAATCGGCTATTACGATGTCGGCAGTGCGCCGGGTTGGCAGAATTTGCGCGAATTTGTAAAAGGCAAAAAGGAAGTATTGGCCAGCGCGCCTTATGTTTCCGATCAGGCTTTGCTTGCCAATGCCGGCGAAGTACGCGGTGTACAGATACGCGGTATCTTGCCGTCTGAAGAAAAAAATGTCGTTGATTACGGCAAGGATATGCCGGCCGGCAGTTTTGACGATTTGAAGCCGGGCGAATTTGATATTATTTTAGGTCAAGGGCTGGCTGAGGCATTGGGTACGGAGCTTGGCGGTAAAGTTACTGTGATTACGCCGGAGGGTAATGTTACTCCTGCCGGCGTAGTGCCGCGCTTGAAGCAGTTTAATGTGGTCGGTGTGGTAAAAACCGGTGTCTATGAAGTCGATAACACATTGGCCATGACGCATATCAAGGATGCGCAAGTCTTATATCGACTGGGAGAAAATGTCGGTGGGCTGCGTTTACGATTGGCTGATCCGCAGAATGCGCCGTCTTTCATTGCCAAGTTGATTCCCGATGCTAAAAAAGATGAAGTATGGGTGCGCGACTGGACGTTTAACAACCGCAGCTATTTTGAAGCCGTTGAGTTGGAAAAACGCATGATGTTCATTATTTTGACACTGATTATCGCGGTTGCTGCGTTTAACCTTGTCTCGTCTTTGGTAATGGCGGTAACGGAAAAACAAGCCGATATTGCGATTTTGCGCACTTTGGGTTTGTCTCCAGGTGGCGTCATGAAAATTTTCTTGGTGCAAGGTGCATTTGCAGGTTTCTTTGGTACGCTTGTGGGCGTGGTATGCGGTGTATTGCTGGGTTGGAATGTCGGCAAGATTGTCGCGTTTTTTGAAGACCTGTTTGGCGTGCATTTGATTAACTCTCAAGTTTATTTCATTGATTACCTGCCTAGCGATGTGAACTTGAAGGATGTCGTCGTTATTGCCTGCATTTCGCTTGGCTTGGCATTTATCGCCACACTGTATCCGAGCTGGCGTGCTGCAAAAACCCAACCTGCGGAGGCTTTGCGTTATGAGTAAGACAATTTTGAAATGTACCGGCGTTGGCAAAAGCTATAATGATGGCGCATTGAATGTACAAGTGTTGAATCATTTGGATTTTGAAGTTGCTGAAGCGGAAAGCGTGAGTATTATTGGTTCGTCAGGCAGCGGTAAATCTACGTTGCTGCACCTTCTTGGTGGCTTGGATATGCCGTCTGAAGGCAAGGTAATACTGATGGATCAGGATTTGGGCGGTTTGAGCCAAAAACAGTTGGGCGAATTGCGCAACCGTTATTTGGGCTTTGTGTATCAGTTTCACCATCTATTGCCTGAGTTTTCTGCGTTGGAAAATGTCATGATGCCGCTTTTAATCGGCAAAATGCCTAAGGCGATGGCTGAGGAGAAGGCTGTCAAGATGCTGAAAAAGGTTGGCTTGGACAAACGTATGTTGCACCGTCCGAGCGAACTTTCCGGCGGTGAGCGTCAGCGTGCGGCGATTGCCCGTGCTTTGGTTAATGAGCCGAAATGCCTGTTGGCAGATGAGCCGACGGGGAACCTTGACCGTAAAAATGCGCAAAATGTG
Source organism: Neisseria sp. HMSC061H08 (assembly GCF_001836795.1). NCBI lineage: Bacteria > Pseudomonadati > Pseudomonadota > Betaproteobacteria > Neisseriales > Neisseriaceae > Neisseria > Neisseria sp. HMSC061H08. The sequence continues at coordinate 414,342 of NZ_KV830556.1, forward strand.
TTGGACATGATGCTGGATTTGAAACGCGAATTAAACACCAGCCTGATTGTGGTGACCCATGATGACGAGCTGGCTGAGCGTTTCGACCGGGTAATGACCATGAAAGACGGCAGCCTGCAAGTGCTGCAATAAGGTTATTATTTCAGGCAAATATTTTATGCTTTGAAAGGTATAATAGAGGCCGTCTGAAAAATAGGTTTTCATTTATGGAAACGCTGTTTTTCAGACGGCCTTTCTTTTTTCCGTATCAATCAATTCTGAGCCATGAATCCGACCGACTCTATCCTTTCCTCTGCCGCAGATGCGGCCATAGCGTTTTTCCGCCGCCACGAAGTACAGGGTGCATCCGTTATTGAGCCTTATGTGGTTCGACTGTTTGCAGCCTTGCAAAACGGGCATTCATTTATTTACTTGGATAAAGCGGATGTTGATGTCTTAAGCAACTTACCGAACTTGGTCGGTAATGCGGATAAACCGCTTATTCTACAAGGCCGGAAATTGTTTTTGGGGCGGATGTGGCAGTTGGAGCATGATTTGGCTGTTGAAATAAAACGGCTGGCCAGTGCCGAGGCGGAAGAAGTGAATTTCATGGCGGCTTCAAAAAGCCTGAGCGATTGGTTTGATACTAAAGACAGTAAAGAGCAACGGGATGCTGCGGCTTTGGCTTTGCTGCAAAACTTTATGCTGATTACCGGCGGGCCGGGTACGGGTAAGACGACGACCGTAGCAAAGCTTTTGGGTCTGATTTGCAATAACAGTACGAAGCTGCCCCGTATCGCTTTGGCGGCGCCGACAGGCAAAGCGGCTGCGCATATGGCACGGGCCTTACAGCGTGCTTTGGACGGTTTTGATTTGTCCTCAAGTATTAAAGCGCATTTGGAAAACTTGGAAGGGCAGACCGTCCATCGATTATTGAAATTGAGGCCGCCGCAAATGCGTCCTGCGTTTAATCATGAATATCCGCTTGCTTTGGATGTTTTGGTGGTGGATGAGGCTTCGATGTTGGATTTGCCGCTGGTGTTGGATTTATTGCGTGCCGTGCCGACTGGCTGTCGTCTGGTGTTGCTTGGCGATGAAAACCAGTTGCCGTCGGTTGGCTTGGGAGCCGTATTGGCGGCATTGTCGCGTCCGACGACTTTGGATAAAGAAACCGCTGAGAAGTTGGAAGTGTACCTGCCTGATCATGGCTTTGAGATAAAAGGGCAGCCACAGGCTTTATCGCAAAACAATGCCAAATTGACGTTCAGCCACCGTTTTGGTGCAGACAGCGGTATCGGCTGTTTGGCAAGGGCAGTGGTGTCCGGGAAAAAGCAAACTGCGGTCGAACAGTTTGACAAGTTCCCCAAAGAATTGGAAATGAAATCAGGCCGTCTGAAAGAGCAGGTTGCCTTGCTGTATCAAAAGCAACAGGATTATTGGCAGGCTGTGGAAGAGAATAATGTTGCACTTGCCTATGGTCATGCGGCCGATGTGGTGGTATTGGCGGCTTGGCGGCAGGATGCGGATGATTTGAATCAGGCTTATCAAGAATACTTGCAACGACAAGGCAAGGTTTCGGGCGAAACGCCTTGGTTTGCTGGACAAATCATCATGATTACCCACAATGATTACATGCTGGAAGTGTTTAACGGCGACATCGGGCTAATTATGAAAGATGAAGAATCGTTGAATGGCTTGTCTGCCTATTTTCCTGAGAAAGATGGATTCAAAAAAATTGCTATCAGCCGTTTGCCCGATTTTGAATCGGCTTTTGCCATGACGGTGCATAAGAGCCAAGGTTCGGAATATCGGGAAGTATGGCTATTGCCCCCGTCAGTGCCTGCAACGACGGAAAGTGAAGAGGAAGCCCGAGGTTTGGATAAGGATCTGCTTTACACAGCCATTACCCGTGCGCGTGAACGTTTTGTGTTTTGGGGAAATGCGGAGGAATTGTGTCAGGCTGTGGGATGCCATCAAAAACGCAGGACGGCATTGGCCGATGCCTTGGAATGGCAGTTTGAACAGCTTGATGAGCAGGATTCTGTTTGACTTGAATCAAGAGGCCGTCTGAAAGAGGATAAAGCGTTTAAATCTGCTTGACTGATTACACTAATTTACATACGATAAAAATAATTAGTAAATAAAATGAATAATTTATACGAAATTCATAATTTTGTACGCTTTATCGAATACTTCACTTTCAATACCTTCTTTTGGAGAGTCGGCATGAAATTTCAAACCAAACTGATTGTAACCTGTATTTTATTGGCTTCATCGTCTTATTCTTTGGCAGAGAATGCTGATGGCGGACGTGATGCGGCGGCTTTGGCCACCACCAACGATTATGTCAATTCCGGCAGTATTATTCGAAAAGACGACGATAAAATCAGTATTTTCAATGACTTGTTGACTGTAAATGGTGGCTTGCGCGTACGTGCGGATACCAAAGACATCAATGCCAATAACAGCGGCATTAATCCGACGCCTGAAGATACCAATGCCAACTTTAATGCGGAGTTTTGGTTGCGCGCGAAACTGTACAAAGACTGGAAATTGGTTGCGCAAATCGAGCCGAATATCGATTTGGAAACCGGTAAATTTAATGGCGATCATGATGTGCCGGTGAATAAACTGTATGCCGAAGGCACTTTGTACAACAACATTAAAGCGCGTGTCGGTAAATTTGGTGCGTTTTCTTCATACGGCCGCGTATGGGATACCGAAGTCACCGGCGGCGAAATCTTCTTCGACAATAAAACCCTGCCTACCAAAATCTATGCAGGCCGCCGCACTGGCAATTTGAACGACAACGCATGGGGTATTGGCGGCCGCCGCAGACATTTTGCCGCGGTGCAAAGCATGTTGCCTGTGAATGAGAATATTAACGTCGGCGCAACCGTCAGCTACATGAAAGACATCGATGTACGCGGTGCGAAGAAAAATGCGGTCTTTGGAGAAATCGGTACGGACATCAAATTTAATGACGATTGGCATTGGATGGCTGCAGTCAGCAAGTCCAATATCAAAGCCTATAATGATGCCGGACAAAAAATCAAAAATGATGGCGTGTTCACTGAAGTACGCTATAAATCAGCCGACTGGAACGTCCGCAATTCTTACGACGTATTCTTGAACTACCGCCGTGTCGGTTCATTGTCCGGTGTCTCTTCTGTTGAGGATTACAGCAAAAACGTCCAAGGCGTGCAAATCGGTGCGACCTATATTCCTTGGAAAAACTGGAAACTCAAAGGCTTCTATTTGGCCGGCAAACAGGTGACGCCTACTGTCGGCACGGATAAGCAGGACGTAAACGTTATTCGTGGTCAGTTAGAATATAAATTTTAATCATCACAAATAAAAAACAGGCAGGATGTCCTGCCTGTTTTTGGTTTTCAGACGGCATAGATATGGGGCCGTCTGAAACAATGGATGAAACGTTTTACCAGCTATCGCGCTTCATACGGTCAAGCTGGCGGCGGTCGCGTTTGGTTGGGCGTCCGTCTGGATAAGCGGCACTGATGCGGCTGGCTTGGTCGAGCTGTTTTTGAGCTTCGCGTTCGGCAGCCGTTTTCATGTCTTCTTCGTACAGTAAACGCGCTTCCGGTGCCGGGCGGCGTTGATGATTGAGCGCGGCGACTTTGAATTTGTAGGGTAGGGAGTTCAAAGTCATGTCGATGGTGTCGCCGGCGGAAATATTTTTGCTGTTTTTTACCTTCGAACCGTTTACCAAAACCCTGCCCAGCTCAATGTGTTTTTGTGCCAGCGCGCGGGTCTTGAAAAAGCGCGCGGCCCACAGCCATTTGTCCAAGCGCATGGACGAATTGTCATGATCGTTTTTCATAGCCTGTTTGAAATGATTGAACTGAATTGAAGTTTATCATAAGATACGGCACGCCATACATTTAGTGCAGATATACTATTTCTTTGTTAAAGGCCGTCTGAAAGTTTTTTATTGCAAAAGATGGCAGTTTCCCTTTGAGAAATGCTGTCAAATACGTCTGATTAGCGTATCATGTCAGCAACCGTTACCGAGAGCTTTGTTTTATGAAACCCGTTTTTTTGGACTTCGAACAACCCATCGCCGAATTAACCAATAAAATTGACGAGTTGCGATTCGTACAAGACGAATCTGCCGTTGATATTTCCGACGAGATTGCCAGACTGAAAAAGAAAAGCAGCGAGTTGACCAAGTCAATTTTCAGCAAGCTGACTCCGGCTCAAATTTCACAAGTGTCCCGCCATCCGCAACGTCCTTATACTTTGGACTATATCAACGGTATTTTTACCGATTTTGAAGAGCTGCACGGCGACCGCCATTATTCTGACGATCATGCCATTGTCGGCGGTTTGGCGCGTTTCAACGGCCAAAGCGTGATGGTTATCGGTCATCAAAAAGGCCGCGATACCAAAGAAAAAATCCGCCGCAATTTCGGTATGCCGCGTCCTGAGGGTTACCGTAAAGCACTGCGCTTGATGCAGACTGCCGAAAAATTCAATATTCCGGTCATGACCTTTGTCGATACCCCGGGCGCGTATCCGGGCATTGGAGCAGAAGAACGCGGCCAGTCTGAAGCCATCGGCCGTAATTTGTACGAACTGACCCGCTTGCATGTGCCGGTATTGTGCACCATCATTGGCGAAGGTGGTTCAGGTGGTGCGTTGGCAGTGGCTGTCGGTGACTACGTCAATATGCTGCAATACTCGACTTATTCGGTGATTTCTCCCGAAGGTTGCGCCTCTATTCTTTGGAAAACTGCTGAAAAAGCAGCAGATGCTGCACAAGCTTTGGGTATTACCGCCAAACGTCTGCAAGAGTTGGATGTCATCGATAAAGTAATTGATGAACCTTTGGGTGGCGCACACCGTGATTTTGAAACCACGATGAAAAACGTCAAAACCGTTTTGGAACAGCAATTAAGCGAAGCGCAAAGCATGACCATGCCTGACTTGCTTTCTCGCCGTTTCGACCGCATCATGGCTTACGGTAAATTTACCGATAAATAAGTTTGATTGTTGAAAAAGCAAGCAGATGGCGCCACTGCTTGCTTTTTTTGTGTTCTATTTTTGAGTAACTCACAATTTCAGGCCGTCTGAAATGTCGCAAGTATTCCCTGATTTCCTATTTAAAAGTTTTCAAGCAGCTTTTCCTAATTTGCCGAGCCATACTGTTGTTGAAGTTGGCTTGAGTGGCGGATTGGATTCTGTCGTCCTGCTGCATCTTTTGCATCGGATGCGCGAATTTCGCCATTTTGATTTGCGTACCGTCCATGTTAATCATGGTTTAAGCACCAATGCTGACACTTGGGCTAAATTTTGTCAGGATTATTGTCGGGGTTTGAATGTTGTTTTGCGAGTGTGTCGTGTCAATGTGGAAAAACAAGGAAAAGGTTTGGAAGCGGCGGCTAGGGCTGCACGATATCAGGCATTTTCAGACGGCCTGAGGAAAATTATTGTTTTGGCCCACCACCGCAATGATCAAATCGAAACATTTATGCTGTCGGCTGTACGTGGGGGTGGATTGCGCGGTATGGCGGCCATGCCGGTATGGCGTGATTTAAATGAAGAGGTTCAAATTTGGCGACCGCTTTTGGCATTTTCCCGTCAGGAACTGGCTGAGTATGCGCAACAATGGGGATTATCTTTTGTTGAAGACGAAAGTAATGAAGACTCCGGCTATTTACGCAATTGGATGAGAAATCAGGCTTTGCCGCAATGGCAGCAGCGTATTCCGAATTTTGAACAGCAAATTTGTGCCAATGTTCGATTATTGCAGGAAGATTTGCAGCTTTTAGATGAATTGATTGAGTCTGAATACCAGCGCATCAGTCCAAACGGCATATTCACCATCAGTCTGTGGCGGCAATGTACGCCGCTTTTGCGTCGTCGTTTGCTTTGGTATTTTTTGCGAAAGCAAACGGAATCATTGCCTTCTTATCACAGTATTGTCGATTTTGCCCGAGTGTTGGAAACCGCAGATCAGGCGCAGTTGAATTTGTCAGACGGGGAACTGGTCGCATATCGGGACAAGCTGTTTGTTTGTCAGGAAAGTGAGTTTCAAAACCTTCCTTGGTGTAATGGCAGGGAAGTTCGAGGCCGTCTGAAAGATATTTTGTTGGAAAATGGTTTCGTTTTATTACCGTTTAAGGGAGGTTTGTCAGAAGAGGAGTTGGAGAGGCCGGCGGTACTTCGAAGTGTGGTCAAAGGTGATGTGATTCATTCGGGACAGAGGGAAAAATCAGTCGAAAAACTATTGCAAGAGTGTCATATTGTGCCATTTGTCCGTAAATATTGGCCGATTATCCTAAGTATGGGCAACAATTGCCTTGCTGTTGTTAATCTTCGGGTGGGAAGCGATGTTCGAATGGAACAAGGTTATTTACCTGTTCATGAAAAGTTAGCCAAATATATAGCAAAAAATAAAGGGGTTGACTCTAAGTTTAGTAACTATTAGTAATTAAACTACTTTTATTAAGTCCATGTATATCAAGAAATATAGTCAATGTTAGAGTATCTGTACGAATAAACTTTAGCAATTGAGTGTAATCTCGTGGAACTATTTCAAAGCGTTGCTGTCTTTACTGTGCACAGCACGCTTTACTATTTTTGGTTTAAAGCAGTAAAACGATTAAAGGTTGAATATGAACGATCGCCAAATAGATCAAGTTTTGGTGGAGCGCGCACAGAAAGGTGACCATAAGGCATTCGAGATGCTGATGTCCAAGTATCAGCGTCGGCTAAACAGACTGATTTCCCGTTTTATTCAGGACGAGCACGAAGTACACGATGTAACCCAAGAGGCAATGATTAGGGCTTATCGTGCATTGGCAAATTTTCGTGGAGAAAGTGCATTTTATACATGGCTGTACCGTATCGGTATCAATACGGCAAAGAATTTCCTGACCACTTCGGGTCGTCAGTTTTTTGTCAGCTCGGAAGCAGCCAATGAGGAGGGAGATGTTCTTGATTTAACCGATCAGATTGCGGATTACCATACGCCGGAAGCTGAAATGATGAATCGGGAAATCTTGCAGACCGTCGAAGCAAGCATTGCGCAACTGCCAGACGATATGCGTCAAGCCATTACGCTTAGGGAAATGGATGGCTTGTCTTACGAAGAAATAGCTCGGGTAGTGGATTGTCCGATAGGTACTGTACGTTCGCGTATTTTCAGAGCGCGTGAACTGATTGCAAAAGATTTGCGGCCGCTGTTGGATACTTCTGAAGATCAAAGGTGGTAATAAAAATGAACGACAAAACAAATAAAGCATTGGAGTATGTGTCTGCATTGATGGACGGTGAAGCATTGACTGATGAGATGCTGGATGCCGTATTGGCAGACGAGGAAGCTATGCGCGCTTGGCATGAGTACCACATTATCGGCGACTGTATCCGTCAGGGTGCGGCGGCGAGTGTTGCCGGTGAAACCATGCAAAGCAAAGCATTTACAGTGCCTCAAGCCGAAGCTGAAGGCAAACAGGAAAAATATGCTCAGCGTGAAGCGGCTAATAGCGGCTTCTTCAAATTCTTTGCGGCCGCTGCCAGCGTGTGTGCGATTGCTGTTGCAGTATGGCAATTTACACCGCAATCTTCTCGTGACGCTATGCCGGTTGCGGAGAAGTCTAATACTCAGCCTGCCCAAAATATCATTCCAGTGAGCGGTACGCCTAGTGATAAAGCGGCTTCCGAGCCTGGCGAGACTGTTGTGCCGAATGCGGCAAAAGACGGAAAAATTGAAAATCATCCGACTGTCCGCACCGAGCAAAAAAATGAGCAGCAGACTGTTGTGCAGTAAAAAATGAAATCATGTAAAACCCTTGCTTCATTGCAAGGGTTTTTTATTTTTGAAGTGAAACCGTCAGGCCGTCTGAAAGCATAGCTTCAATGAAGTCAAAACAGTTATAATGCGCTCCATGAAACTGATTACCTCTGCTCAAAACGAACAGCTCAAACATTTATTCCGTCTGCTGACGCAGGCCAAAGCAAGGCGTGAAAGCGGCGAAACCGTATTGGAAGGCGTACATCTGCTGCAAACTTATTTGCAAAGCGGCGGTACGCCCAAACAGGTTTATCTGCCTGAAAAGAAACAGCAGCATCCTGAAATTCAAGAAATTACAGCGCAGTTGGACGAGGGGTTGATTACTTGGGTCGGTAACGAAGCGCTGTCTAAAATCACCAGTCTGACCGATGCCGATGATGTGATGACTTGGATTGATATTCCGCAGCAGGCAGGCTTGCCTTCAAACGGCGATTGCGTGGTATTGGAGCGGGTACAAGACCCCGGCAATGCAGGCACAATTTTGCGCAGCGCGGCGGCGGCAGGGGTCAGGCAAATTGTGTGCAGCAATGATTCCGTGGATATCTGGTCGCCTAAAGTGTTGCGAGCGGGGATGGGCGCGCATTTTCTACTGTCTATTTTCAGTCGAGTGGAATTATCCGCTTGGATGGAAACGTATCAGCATCAAATTTGGGCAACCGCCTTGGGTGGGCACAATATTGGTTTGTATGAAATGGACCTCAGTCAACCTTGTGCTTGGGTGTTTGGCAACGAAGGCAGCGGCGTGAGTGAAAGGGTAAAAGAGAAGGCCGATGCCTGTGTCAAAATTCCCATGTTGGGGCAAACCGAATCCCTGAATGTCGCGATGGCGGCAACGGTTTGTCTGTTTGAACAAATGCGGCAGCGTATCCATGCCCAGGCCGTCTGAAAACCATAATATGATTTTATGTTAAGGAACAAAAATGCAAATACTGACTTTTGATGAAGCGGCACGTAGCCGATTGATGGAATTGCTGGATGCCAAATCCGAAGCCCACAACACCATGCGTTGTGATGAAGTGCAGGGTTTTATGATGGCTTTATTGAGCGGTCCGGATGCTTTGAATCCGACCAACTGGCTGCCTGAGATTTTGGGTGAAGAATCTTTGTTTGATGCCAAAGAGCGCACTGAAATCGAGCGTTTGGTGATGGCAATGGCCGCCGATATGCGCATGAAGCTCAACGAGAAAATTCTGCCTGATTTGTGGTTTTATGAAGATGAAGCCGGCAATCCGGATTTCTACACTTGGTGTAACGCCTATCTTTACGCACTGGATATTGTGCCTACCGATTGGTTTGAAGCAGTCGATCAGGAAGAGTTTGAAGATTTGTTCTATCCGATTATGGCTTTGGGCGGTATTTATGACGACGAGGAAAACGGCGAAGTCATCTTGCATCTGAATGAAAAAGAGCTGACCCAGTTGGAATCTGATTTGCCGCATGTCCTGCTGGATATTTACTGGTATTGGCAGGCCATCATCAATAAACCGCAAACCGTACGCCGCGAAGGCGAAAAAGTGGGCCGCAACGATCCTTGCCCGTGTGGCAGCGGTAAAAAGTACAAAGCCTGCTGCGGCAAATAAACAATGAAATGAAAAGGCCGTCTGAATGTTTGAAATTCAGACGGCCTTTAATGTTTTTTGTTTAGAAGAATGAGGCTAACCAAACAAACAGGATGGTTAACGCAATGGTTAATGCGCAGCCGATTTTGGCTACTGTGCCAATGATAAAGCCGATAAACGTACCGATACCGACTTTGCCTGCCTGCCATGTGTCTTTGCGTGCGATAAATTCGCCGATGGCCGCGCCTGCCAACGGGCCGAGCAACAGGCCCGGAATAGAGAAGAATGCGCCGACAATGCCGCCGATAAACGCGCCCCAAACCGCGGTTTTGCTTGCGCCGGTATATTTTGCACCCAATGCGCCCGCCACATAGTCCATCGCAGTACCAAATACGGCAACGATGGCCAAAAAGGTCAGCGTACCCGAGCCAAACACTTGATAATCGCCGGCATAACCCAACAGCCATGCGCCACCAAACATCAAACCCAATCCGGGCAGGGCGGGATAAATAGTGCCTAAGATGCCGACAACAATGGCAATCAAGCCGAGAACGATGAGAACAGCAGTCATGAGGTTCCTTTTAAATTTAAGAGTGTAATAACGGCAGTATTATGGGCACGTTTTGTTATATTTTCATGAGAGATTGTGCAATAAAATGAAAAATTATCCGGAGGCGCGCTCAATTAAAATCGATGGATAAATATCTAAGCGAATTATTGTGAATCATGCTCTGAATGATTGAATAAATTTCTATTCAAATATAAAAGCAGGCCTACCAATACGGCTAAGTACACTGCAACCCAATACGCATCTGTATAACCAATAGCCTTTGCCAGCCGTAGGGCGGCGAAACCGGCCGCGTAACTGCCAAGCAGGACAACGGAAAATTGCAGGCTGCTGTCGAGTGCAGCGGTGGCACGGTCGGATTTGTCCATCACCAACGCCAGTATCACCGGCAGCAGCAGCGTGTAGCTCAGGCTCAGGGCGATGATTTGCGCGGGTGGCAGCCAAGGATGGATGCGGGCGAGCGCATCGATGGCGGTCATGGACGCCAAAAGCGGCAGTTGCAGCGCGTAGAGCAGGAACACGAGTTTGCGGTGCGGATAATTGCGCGAAAACCAGCCCGACAGCGGCGTCACAATCAGGCAGGCAACAGGAATACCTACCGCCAAAATTCCTCCCGTCTGTTTCGGAGTGAAGCCCAAATCCGCCAGCTTGGGTACAAAAGTTGCCGCCATAAACGCATATGGCACGGCAACGGCAAACAGCAAAACCAGCCACCGCCAGCCCGTTTCAGGCTGCCGCCAAAAAGAAACCAGCCGTGCCATCAATGCCGTCCAACTGCCTTGTGCCGTCGGGCTTTCCGGCTCGCGGTAGTATAAGAGTTGCAGCAGCATCAGCAGGCTGAACGCCAGCATAAAGCCGGCCGCCGCCGTCTGTCCGTATTCCTGATACAGCCACAACACCAGCGCGCCGCCGATCATCTTGCCGCCGCGTGCCGCCATCGTTTGAATCACGCCGCCGAAGCCGCGTTCGCGGTGTGGCAGGACGATGCACGACAACCCCAACATTGCGCAGCCGTACACTGCCGACATGGCCGAGAGCAAAACGCAGCAGGCCAGAAGCAGCGGGAAGTTCTGCGTGATGTCGGTACAGGCCATCAGCCCGAACACCGCCGAAAGCCCCAGCGTCGCCGTCAGCAGCCAGCCGCGAAACCGTCCGAACCGCCCCGCCGGCCGCCGCTCCATCAGCGCGGCAAACAACACTTTCGCCGCTTCGATACTGCCGATTAAATGAATCCAGCTCAGTTGGTTCAGGCTGTAACCGTGATTTTTCAAAATAGCGACCAGCGCGACCAAATAGAAACCGGTCAGCGTGAATTTGTAGGTGCTGCCGCCGATAAGCAGCAGCCAGTCGCGTGAGTTTGGGGAAGTCTGATTGTCGGACATCACATGATTCTTTTGAAGATGAGGCAAATAAAGGGGCAAGGCCGTCTGAACATATTGGGTGGCAATACTTGATTTGTATTTAAATAGGTTTAGTATCTTTTCAGACGGCCTTCAACGCTTCTTCTGCGCGAAGCATGGCGGTTGTTTCATCTGCTTCGACGATGTAGTTCACGCCCAGCGCGGGGCCGAGTTTGGAAGATTGTTCGCGGGAGAACGCCAGTTGCGCCACATCGGGTTCGATGAGGAGCATGGCGGCGCAGCGTTCGGACAGTTGCGGCCGGTGTGCCTTTATCCATTCGATGTAGGTTTTGCGATCGGCAATGCGCTGTTCGTCGCTCACCTGCCGCCGCATCGGGGTGCAGACGGTGGCAAAGCGGGGGTTTTGGTTTAACAGGGTTTCGAATTCGGTCAGCCAGTCGGCGAAGTCGGCGACGTGGGTCAGGTCGGTCAGGTAGATGGTGCCTTCGGGCAGGGTTCTGGCGGGGGTAAAGTAGTGCATGGGGTTCCTTTGGGTGTTTTGGAGGAATAAACGGTAGGTCGGGCATAAATGTCCGACCTATGTTTTTTCAGACGGCCTCCATCATTTCAGCTTCATTTAAAACTTCCATTCCGCGCTCACGCCCACGCTTCTGGGGCGTTGGTAGAGCGCGTCTTGGCGATCGGCGCTGGAAATGAATATGGGGCGGCGGCGGTTGAACACGTTGTCGGCGTAGAGCGAGACGCGGCCTTGTTTGAAGTTGTAGGCGGTGTAGAGGTTGACTTGGTTGTATGCGCCGATTTTGCCTGATTCGGCATTGTCGGCGGCGGAGTAGTAGCCGCCGTAGAAGCGCACGTCGCCGCCGGCTTCCCAGCCTTTGTCGTTCAGGTATTTCACGCCGATGTTGGCGGTGTATTTGGGCGCGCGGCCGAGTTTGTTGCCTTCGATGCCGCTGTCGGGATAGCTTTTGATTTTGGTGTTGAGCAGCCCCAGTCCGGTGGTGAGTTTCAGGCTGTCGGTCGCCTGCCAGTCGGCGGCGAGTTCCGCGCCGTAGGTGTGGACTTTTTTGGCGTTGCGGATGACGACGGAGTTGGTGCCGAGATAGAAGGGGAGCTGCATGTCGCGGTAGTGGTTCAGGAACAGGTTGCCGGAGAGTTGCAGGCGGCGGTCTGCACTGCGCCAGCGGGTGTACCACTCGTAGTTGTTCACATATTCGGGTTCATAAGTGTAGGTTACGACAGGGCGGCCGAAGGTGATGCCCGCGCCGCCGGGGTTGTAGCCGCGCGCGGCTTTGATGCCGCTGACCCATTGGTCGGTGGGTTTGAAGGCGATGTCGATTTTGGGCAGGAACACGGTCTGGCCTTTGTCCAAATCGAGGTGCAGTGCGCCGCTGCCACCGCTTCGTTTGTGCGTTTCTTTTTCAATGCGGGCGGCGGCTGTGATGTCCCATTTTTCGCGGGGGCTGTATGTGGTTTCGGCAAACAGGGCGCGCACGCTGTTGCGGTCGTCAAAGGTGTTGCGGCCGCCAACGCTGCGGATGTCCACCCATTCGTCTTGTTTGCTGCGGAAGTAGTGTAGTCCGGCAAGGCCTTTCAGACGGCCTTTGTTTGAAAAATGCAATACCGGTTCCCATTGCAGTTCGCGGCCTTTGAGTTCGGCGGGCACGCCTTGCGGGCTGACGGTCATCGGCAGATGCAGCCGCTCGTTGTGGTAGCGGCCGTAAACCAGTTTGTTTTCCAGTTTCAGATAGTCGTTAAGCTGCCACGATGCGTCCCAGATGCTCGATGTTGAGCCGGTTACGAACACGGGCTTTTCTTTTAAAAAACGGCGGCTGGCGGTGTTGCCCATGATTTCGTTTTGCGGCGCGCGCGAACGGATATGGTTCAGCGTCAGGCGGCTGTAAAAATCGGGATGGTTTTCGGGCGTGAGCAGGAGTTTGAAGCGCACGTTGGTGTTTTCCACACGGCGCGGGTTGCCAGTCGGCTCGTAGGACACGAACGGCTCGTAGCTTTCGCGCTGCTGCCGCTCCGCGCTCAGGCGGAAGGCAAGGTTATTTTTCACAATCGGGCCGGACACTACGCCGGCGATGTTGCGCGTTTTCTGGTTGCCCAAACCCAAGCGCAGCGCGCCTTCCCATTCGTCGGTCGGGTCTTTGGAACGCATCACCACCGCGCCAGCCACCGCGTTCTGCCCGCGCACATGGCTTTGCGGCCCGCGCAAGACTTCCACCTGCTGCATGTCCCACAGCGACTGTGTGCCGAAGGCGTATTCGTTGTAAGTGGCGGAGCGGCCGTCTATGGACAGGTTCAGGCGCGGCCGCGTGCCCGCAAAAAACGCCACCGCACCGACGGCGGGTCCCGAGCCGTCCACGCCGCGCACGGTCGGCAAATCGTTGCCGTTGCCTAAATCCACCGTGTTCACAGTCTGTTTGAGCAGGTCGGTTGCGGAAAGGTTGTGGCCGCTGCGGTCGATGTTTGGCGTGGTGAAAACGCGGTTGGACGTGGCGGTTTCAAAGCCGCTGCGGTTAGCACGTTCGCCGGTGACGACGACTTCTTCCAACTGCACTTGTTCCGCGTCTTGCGCCGCATCGGCGGCATAAATCCATTCGGAGGCAAAGGCGGCGGCAATCAATAGAGGCAGGCGACGGAGGGTGTGTTTCTGCATTTCTTATCCTTTCAGACGGCATACGTCGGGGCGGATTGAATATCAGGCAATCAATTTCTCCGTCAGTATGCAAATATTTGTGTTTACATATTTACATAAAACAAACTATTAATGTAAAGTATAAGAAATAAGAAACAGGAATGCAAGTGTTTATCATTCACTTTACTTCCCCTCTTATCTTGTGAATCGTCTAAAAAAATCCCTCTCCTATTTTGGGGAGAAGGTTGGAGGAGGGAGATTCTGTAATCTTCATGAATTTAGCCTGCCAAGCATCCGACAGTCCTCATCCGTAGGGCAGTGAAGGAATAAGGAAAGAGGCCGTCTGAAACGCCGCTATATTGCCATTGCAGCCGTGGGGAAATATGATAAGCATCCGACTTGCGGATAACTTTAATGAACCTCCTTTATGAACAAAATCAAAACCTTCCTACCGTCATGACTGCCAGCAAACAACAAACCATCGCCGACACCGCCCGCCGCTTATTCCGCGAACATGGCTTTTCTGCTGTATCCGTAGGCAGTATCTGCGCCGAGGCCAGCGTCAGCCGCGTCACTTTTTACAAATATTACAGCGGTAAAAACGCACTCTTGCAGGAAATTGTTACCGAGCAGAAAAATCGCGTCCGTGCCGAATTTGAAAATCTGCTTGAACGGCAATGCAGTCTGCGCGAAGCCGCTGAGGCTGTGTTTGCCCTGCAAAAACAATCGTTTGAAGAACTTTATTCCGCCGCCTTCCTGCGCGACATTGAAGAGAACACCGATTTGGAGCTGGAGCGGTTTTTCCACGAATTGAATGAAGAAAAATACGCCTTTATGCGCGGATTCTTCCACACCCTGCAACAACGCCGCCTGATTCAGCCCGATTTGCCGGTGGAACTCATCGACCTGTTCATCCGTCAGGCGGATATATTGATGCGCCATCCGCAACTGGCTGCGCTTTATGCCGCCGCACCGCAAAAGTTGCCGCAAGACGTATTGGGATTGCTGCTGCACGGTTTGTCAGGGAAAGAATAGATAAAAAAGAATAGAAAAAATTTCAAATTTGAATATTCAGACGGCCTTTCGGTAAATAGTTACCGAAAGGCCGTCTGAAAATTAAATGGAATTATAAACCGCAGGTTTTAGGTTTGTTTGCCAGAATATTGATGACTTTGCGTTCGGCTTTTTGCGGCTCGATTTTGATTTCGCTTTCGTCTTCTTCGCTGCCGTCGGAGAAACGTTCCGGCATTTTTTCACTGTCAAACGCTAAGTCGCCACCATGTTTCAGGTTTTGACCGCGTTCCAAGCCGACAAAGTCGAAGAGTTCGGTATCGGCCAAATGCGAAGGAACGACGTTTTGCAGGGCGGAGAACATGGACTCGATACGGCCGGGGAAGCGTTTGTCCCAATCGCGCAGCATGTCGCCGATGACTTGGCGTTGCAGGTTGGGCTGCGAGCCGCAGAGGTTGCATGGAATAATTGGGAATTGTTTCAGCTCGGCATATTTGATCAAGTCCTTCTCTTTGACATATGCGAGAGGACGGATGACGATGTGTTCGCCGTTGTCGCTGACCAGTTTGGGCGGCATGGCTTTGAGTTTGCCGCCGTAAAACATATTCAGGAACATGGTGGCAAGAATGTCGTCGCGGTGGTGTCCCAAGGCGATTTTGGTGCAGCCCAATTCTTTTGCGGTGCGGTAGAGGATGCCGCGGCGCAGGCGGCTGCACAGCGAACAAGTCGTTTTGCCTTCGTCCAATACGCGTTTGACGGTGGAGTAGGTGTCTTCTTCAACGATTTTGTAGGGAACGCCGATGCTTTCGAGATAGGTCGGCAATACTTCTTCGGGGAAACCCGGCTGCTTTTGGTCGAGATTGACGGCGACCAGTTCGAAATCAATCGGTGCGCTGGCTTGAAGCTGGCGCAGAATGTCTAAGAGGGCGTAGCTGTCTTTGCCGCCGGAGAGGCAGACCATGATTTTGTCGCCTGGCTCGATCATGTTGAAATCGTTAATGGCGTCGCCGACGGCGTGGCGCAGGCGTTTGCTGAGTTTGTTGTTTTCTAATTCTTGCTTGGTTTTTTTGGACATGGCTGTTTGTGCTTTGAAATAATAGAAAAATTTAAGGGCGGTATTGTACCGCAAAAGAATAAAGGCCGTCTGAAAAACTGAGTTGGTTTGGTCAATGCGGCATTTTCAGACGGCCTGATATTTGCGCTTTATTTGATTTGAAGGGCGGTAATTTTGATTTCAACCTTCCAGTCGGGTGAGGCCAGTTTTGCTTCCACGCAGGCGCGGGCCGGAGCGCGCTCGAGGGCTGTCCATGCGTCCCAGGCTTCGTTCATGGCGGCGTAGTCGTTCATATCGGGCAGATAGATGGTGGCTTCTAAAATGTGGGCCTTGTCGGATTGGCATTGGGCGAGCCATGAATCGATTTGTGCCAAAACATTTTCAGTTTGCGCTTTGGCATCGGCTTCAGGATTTTCGGGAACCATGCCGGAGAGGAAAACCAAGCCGTTGGCCACGACGGCTTCCGAATAGCGTTTGCTTGTGCCAAGATAGCGGATGTCCATGTTGTCTCCTGATTTCAAAAAGAAGGTATGGTAACATTGCAGTTGTTTACGTTCCACATTTAAGAGGGGCCGTCTGAAAAGAGTGGCGCAAAACAACCATGAGTAAAGCAGAATATCCGGTTACGCAGGCAGTGCGCTTTTTACGCAGTAAGAAAATCGATTTTGTCCCTTATGTTTATGCGTATGAAGAACATGGCGGTACGGCGCGTTTTGCCGAGTGCACGGGCAAGCCCGGGCATCAGGTCATCAAAACGATTGTTTTGCAGGATGAGCATAAAAAAGGCTTGGTTGTTTTAATGCATGGCGACAAACATATTTCCACCCGCAATCTGGCGCGTGAACTGGGCTTGAAACACATCGAGCCGGCAACGGCGGATCAGGCGGCGAAATGGACAGGATATTTGGTCGGTGGGACATCGCCATTCGGTATGAAAACCGCGTTACCGGTTTACGTGGAAGAAAGCATTTGGGCTTTGGACGAGATTTTTATCAATGGCGGCAAACGCGGGTTTATCGTGGGTATGAAACCTGAAAACCTGCGTACGCTCAACCCGCAAGATGTTCATGTTGCAGTGGATGCATAAAGGATAGGAATAAAGATGGAACAATTAAATTTATACGAAATCTTGGGTGTGTCTCAGGATGCTGATATCAACGTTATCCGCGAGGCTTATGGAAAATTGGTGGCCAATCCGGATATTCAGAAAGATGCGGAGCGGTTTAAAGCCATCGGGCAGGCGTTTGAAGTATTGTCTCATCCGGAAAAACGTTTGGCTTATGATGCGGCTATGCAGTACGAGCGTCAGGAAACCAATACCAACAACTTCACTGATATGGCGACAAATGTGGTCAACACGCCCAGCTCTGACGTGAAAAACTATGTTTTTATAGCTTATGTTACATACGCTGTGGGCTTGTTGATTTTGTTTACCCCCGTTGTCGGTGTAATTATGGCGTATGTTAAACGCGATGAGGCTCAAGGTACCATTTACGCCAGCCATATCGATTATTTGATTAAGACATTTTGGGTGTCTTTGGTGGGTACGGTTTTGGGAACTTTTACTACACTTATCTTAATTGGTTGGCTGATTCTGTTGGTGACTGCCATTTGGTTTATTTACCGTGTAGTCATCGGACTGATTAAACTGAATGAAGATAAGCCTGTTCCTACTCAAGGATGGTTTTAAAGCATGGCATATTTATTGGCAAGTATCGTTTGCAGCGTGTTGGTTTCCGTATTGCTGAAAGTGGCGCGCAAGCAAAAAATCAATATTGAGCAGGCGGTGGCGGTGAACTATATCGTTGCCGTTACTTTGACCATGCTGGTGTTAAAGCCCGATTTAAGCAATCCGCAGGTGTTTTTACCGACTTGGTGGCTCTTTGCAGCTTTGGGTATCTTGTTGCCAAGCGTGTTTGTCATTATGGGCAAATCCGTCGATGCGGCAGGTATCGTCAAATCAGACGCGGCACAACGCTTATCGCTGTTTTTGCCCATTATCGCTTCATTCACGCTTTTTCATGAACAACTGACCGAAGGCCGTCTGATTGGTTTGGTATTGGCATTTACAGCATTGTTTTTCTTGCTTTGGAAAAGCGATGGCAGTAAGAAATCCGGCGGCCTCAGCACGCAAGTGATGCTGCTTTTGGGCGTTTGGTGCGGCTATGGCGTCATTGATATTTTGTTCAAGCAAGTGGCGAAAAGCGGTACTGCGTTTGCCGGCAATTTGCTGGTGGCATTTTGTTTAGCCGGTATCTTGATGTTTGGCTACCTGTTTGCCAAAGGAAGCAAATGGACCAAAGAGGGCATAGTGGGCGGTATGATTTTAGGCTGCCTGAACTTTTTGAATATTGTTACCTACATCTCGGCACACCAAATCATGAAGGATAATCCGACTTTGGTTTTTGCCGGTATGAATATTGGCGTGATTGTTTTGGGTACGCTGATTGGTGCGGCAATATTTAAGGAAAAAATCAGCAGCATTAATGCAGCCGGTATCAGCATTGCTATTTGTTCGATAGCCTGCCTGTTTTATTGGCCGCAGATTCGCAGCTTGGTAGGTTAAAAATACTCAGGCCGTCTGAAAACTTTCAGACGGCCTTATTTTTATTATAAAATAGCCATTCATGCGCCGATTTGGCCGTATGGGAATTATTTTGCGCTTACGGGCGTTTCTATGTTAAACAATAAGTTGAACTCACACAATAATATCGATAGTTACATCATGAAACATATTAAGAAACACATTCAATGCGCCGTTCTCGGCATGCTGGTATTGTCCGGTTGCCAATCGTATCAGGAAGATCAAAGCCGCCGCAGTAAAATGGCACAATTTGCGCTTAATCATCCCGTGGCCGCCCAAGTCATCGGGATGGAGGACGAAGGCTTAATCAATATGACCAGTAATGCCACGCGCTTTGCCGAGCGTACAGGTTTGGATGACAAAGCAAACGGCGACAGTAGGGGAACGCAGGTCAATGCCGTACGCCAAGCATTATGGCAGGCGGCGATTGCTTCCAAATTCGACAGTATTATTGCAGAAAAAGCAGGTAATGCGCGTCTGACGGATATGGAGTTGCGAGAAGGTAAAGACGACTACTTCAGCCGTTACCTTGCCGACCAGGCAGTCGATCAACGTAACAACCGTATCGGCCGCAGTATCGGCAGTGCCAAACCCGACAGTGATATGAAGACGCTGGCGGCAAGCATTTTGTTCTACTACAACAAAGTAGGCTTGTGGACGGCTTCCGAAGTGAAAAACCGTTGGCACATCAAACAGGAAAAACTTTCAGACGGCCAATATGCCGAAGCATTGAAAAATATCGCCAAATTGGATCAAAACGGTATGACCGAGCAGGAACGTAATAGTTATAAAACCGGTACGCTCAGCGAAATCAAACGTTCGGTCAAAGCCATACGTCAAGTCGAAGACTGATTTTAAGACTTCATTATTGAAAGGCAATTGTTATGAATTTCCCTCCGCGTTATGTCTCAAACACCCGTATGCGCCGTATGCGTAAAGACGATTTTTCACGCCGTCTGATGCGCGAGCATACTTTGACGGCAGATGATTTAATCTATCCGGTTTTTGTATTGGAAGGTCAGAACCAGGAAGAGGCAGTGCCGTCTATGCCCGGCATCAAACGCCAAAGTTTGGATAAATTGTTGTTTACCGCTGAAGAAGCACTGAATCTCGGTATTCCTATGCTGGCTTTGTTTCCCGTGGTAACGCAAAACAAAACCGAATTTGCGGAGGAGGCTTATAACCCGGAAGGCTTGGTACCGACAGTAGTGCGAACCCTGCGCGAGAAATTCCCAGAGCTGGGGATTATGACCGACGTTGCCTTGGACCCCTATACCATTCACGGCCAAGACGGTTTAACCGATGAAAATGGCTATGTCCTCAACGATGAAACCATTGAAGTTTTGGTAAAACAGGCTTTGTGCCATGCCGATGCAGGCGCACAAGTCATTGCCCCATCAGACATGATGGACGGACGTATTCTTGCCATCCGCGAAGCCTTAGAAGATGCCGGACATATCCATACACGCATTATGGCGTATTCGGCAAAATATGCTTCAGCGTTCTACGGCCCGTTCCGCGATGCCGTCGGCAGCTCCGGTAATTTGGGTAAGGCAGACAAGAAAACCTACCAAATGGATCCTGCAAACACTGATGAAGCCTTGCACGAAGTCGCATTGGATATTCAAGAGGGCGCAGATATGGTCATGGTAAAACCGGGTCTGCCGTATCTGGATGTCGTCCGTCGAGTCAAAGACGAGTTTGGCGTACCGACTTACGCTTACCAAGTTTCCGGCGAATATGCCATGCTTCAGGCTGCCATTCAAAACGGTTGGCTGGATGGCGAAAAAACTATTTTGGAAAGCCTGTTGGCATTCAAACGCGCTGGCGCCGATGGCATTTTGACTTACTATGCGATTGAAGCGGCAAAATTGTTGAAGAAGTAAAATAAAGAAATAAATCAAAAAGCGGCAAACAGTGTTTATCCTGTTTTGCCGCTTTTTTGTATTACTTAAAATTGACTCAATAGAGCCCGACTAAGGTTTATTTTTTTAAATCTAAAAAATCTTGTATAGTTATTTTGACCAAATAAAGGCCGTCTGAAAAATTAGGGAACTGTTTTTTCAGACGGCCTTATATAATTTAAACCTTAGTGATGGCTACAACCGCCGTGGGTTTCACGCAAAGCTTCGGCTGCTTGTTCGTCAGCGTGGTAGCTGGAACGAACCATTGCGCCGATGGCGGCATTGGTAAAGCCCAATTCGTATGCTTCTTTTTCAAAAACTTTGAATTGGTCGGGCGTTACATAGCGCAAGACGGGCAAGTGGCCGTCTGAAGGTTGCAGATATTGGCCGATGGTAATCATCTCGATATTGTTGGCACGCATATCGCGCATGATTTCGCGTACGTCCTCGTCTGTTTCGCCCAAGCCAACCATGATGCCAGACTTGGTCGGAATATGGGGCATCATTTCTTTGTAGCGGCGCAGAAGCTCGAGGGAGTGTTGGTAGTTGGCACCCGGACGGGCTTTTTTATACAGGCTTGGATGGGTTTCCAAGTTGTGGTTCATCACGTCGGGTGGTGTTTCTGCCAAGATTTCCAGTGCGATGTCCAGACGGCCGCGGAAATCGGGAACAAGGATTTCAATTTTGGTATTTGGGCTGGTTTCGCGGATGGCTTTAATGCAGTCGGCGAAATGTTGGGCACCGCCATCACGCAGGTCATCACGGTCGACGGAAGTAATCACGACATAGCGCAGGTTCATGGACTTGACGGATTCGGCCAAGTGTTTAGGCTCGTCAGGATCCAACATATTGGGGCGGCCATGGCCAACATCGCAGAACGGGCAGCGGCGGGTACAAATATCGCCCATGATCATGAATGTGGCCGTACCCTTGGTAAAGCATTCGCTGATATTTGGACAAGATGCTTCTTCGCACACGGTATGCATTTTTTGTTCGCGAAGAATATTTTTGATTTCAAAGAATTTCTTGCCCGGTAATTTGGCGCGGATCCATTCGGGCTTTTTCAATTTTTGTTCCAATGGAACAACTTTAATCGGAATGCGTGCAGTTTTGTCTGCGCCTTTTAGTTTGATGCCGCGTTTGGGGTCGTTTTTTACTTCTTCACTCATGGTGATGTGTTCTTTCTGTCGTTATAAAGGCCGTCTGAAAAGCTTATCGTAGTCTTTATGACCTAAGGGCTTGTGGGTTCAGAGGGGCAGTTAAAAGATGGCGTTGGGGCTGAATATTTTCAGACGGCCTTATGCCAGCTCTTTTTGTAAATGCTTGGTCAGTTTGTCTGCAACTTCTGCCAAACTGGGTGCCGGAGAGACATAGTCGGCAATTTGGGTCATTTCCATACCGGCATAACCGCAGGGGTTGATATGGGTAAACGGACTTAAATCCATGTTCACATTAAGCGCCAAGCCGTGGTAAACGGAGCCGTCTTTGATACGCAGGCCCAGGGAAGCGATTTTACGCTCGCCGACGTAAACGCCGGGACGTTTGGGATCTGCGGCTGCTTCGATGCCGTATTCTGCCAAGGTGGCGATGATGCTGTTTTCAAGTGCGGAAACGATATGGCGGACGCTGGTTTTACGGCGTTTGAAATTGATCATCGTATAGACAACCAGTTGACCGGGGCCGTGATAGGTAATTTGACCGCCTCTGTCAATTTGGACAACGGGAATATCGTCGCGAATGAGGAGGTGTTCGGGTTTTCCGGCCAAGCCTTGGGTAAATACGGGCGGATGCTCGACCACCCATAATTCGTCTTCGGTGTTTTCGTCACGCGAGGCATTAAATGCCTTCATGGCTTCGAA
The DNA here is from genome assembly GCF_001836795.1 of Neisseria sp. HMSC061H08. Lineage (NCBI taxonomy): Bacteria > Pseudomonadati > Pseudomonadota > Betaproteobacteria > Neisseriales > Neisseriaceae > Neisseria > Neisseria sp. HMSC061H08. The sequence goes on from NZ_KV830556.1 coordinate 436,678, forward strand.
AGTCGGCAGGTAATCGACCAAGCCTTTGTGCACGATTTTCATTACAGCACCACTTTTACCAATTCGTGTGAAGTCAGGTCGCGGTAGATATTGTCGAGCTGCTCTTGGTTATCGACATTTACTTTGACGGTTGCGCTGGTGTAGTTGCCTTTGCTGCTTGGGCGCGTAGTAATGTGGTGCGGCTCGGTATCGGGAGCGTGTTTGCGCACGGTTTCCAAAATGGCGGATTCAAATTCGGGATGAACTGCGCCCATAACTTTCAAGGGGAAAGTGCAGGGGAATTCAATCAGTGATTTTTTTTCAGTTGAGTCTGTCATGGTTTACTGCCTTGTTTGGTTTGCTCGGGCCGTCTGAAAAGTTTTCAGACGGCCCGAAATCCGATATATTTTATCGTAAACGTCCATATCGGGCTATTAAAAATGATGTTTTCGAAAATAGGTGCGGATAAGCTGTTTTTCAAGTCTTGAAATGCAGCGCTTCAGCCCAATTTTGAGCTACATTCTGATTTAACAATGATTGAGATTTCTAACTATGCCGATAAAAGACAAATATTTTGAGGAATACAGTGCGCTGGCTACCTTGCCTTTACGCGATGTCGTGGTGTATCCGCATATGGTATTGCCGCTGTTCGTCGGTCGTCCTAAATCGATTGCGGCCCTTGAGGCGGCAATGGCCAATGATGATCCGGTTTTCCTGTTGGCCCAGCTTGACCCTAATACAGAAGACCCTAAAGCTGAAGATTTGCACCAGACCGGTACAGTCGCCCAAGTTTTGCAGGTTTTGAAGCTGCCTGACGGTACCGTTAAAGTATTGGTAGAAGGTATTCGTCGTGCGCGTGCGTTGACGGTTGATGAAACAGGCGGATTGTTTTTGTCTCATGTTGAGGCGATTGATGAGAATAGCGACAAAGACAATCCTGAAATTGAGGCCTTGCGCCGTACTCTGCTGACTCAATTTGAGCAATATGCGAAGTTGAACAAAAAAATTCCTGCCGAAGTTATCAGCACCATCAGCAGTATCGATGACAACAGCCGTCTTGCCGATACTATTGCCGCGCATTTGCAGCTGAAATTGGAGCAGCGTCAATATGTGCTGGAGACTGCCGGTATTGTTGACCGTTTGGAATTTCTACTGGCGCAGTTGGAAGCCGAACTCGACATCATGCAGGTTGAGAAACGCATCCGTGGTCGCGTGAAACGTCAAATGGAAAAATCCCAACGCGAGTATTACTTGAATGAGCAAGTGAAAGCGATTCAGAAAGAGTTGGGCGAAGAGGACGAGCGCGACGAGCTGGATGCGCTGGAAAACAAAATCAAAGAAGCAGGCATGAGCAAAGAGGCTGAAGAAAAATGTCTGTCTGAATTGAAAAAACTGAAAATGATGCCGCCGATGTCTGCGGAATCTACTGTCGTGCGCAACTATATCGATACTTTGCTTGAGCTGCCGTGGAAGAAAAAATCCCGTGTCAGCAAAGATATTGCCAAGGCTGATTTGATTTTGAATGCCGACCACTATGGTTTGGAAAAAGTCAAAGAGCGCATTTTGGAATATTTGGCTGTTCAAAAACGTATGGACAAGCTCAAAGGCCCGATTTTGTGTCTGGTTGGTCCTCCGGGGGTGGGTAAAACTTCCTTGGGTGAGTCGATTGCCAAAGCCACAGGTCGCCAATATGTGCGTATGGCCTTGGGCGGCGTGCGTGATGAAAGCGAAATCCGAGGCCACCGCCGTACCTATATCGGCTCTATGCCGGGCAAAATCCTGCAAAACATGGCGAAAGCGGGTGTGAAAAATCCATTGTTCCTGCTGGATGAAATCGACAAGATGGGCAGCGATTTCCGCGGTGATCCGGCCAGTGCATTGCTTGAAGTGCTGGATCCTGAGCAAAACAACAAGTTCGCCGACCACTATGCCGAAGTCGATTATGATTTGAGCGATGTGATGTTTATTGCCACTTCAAACAGCTTAAATATCCCGACTCCGCTGCTTGACCGTATGGAAATCATCCGTCTGTCCGGTTATACGGAAGACGAAAAAATCAATATCGCCATGCAATACCTTGTGCCGAAACAAATGAAGCGCAATGGTGTGAAAGAGGGCGAGTTGGTGGTTGATGAGAGTGCAGTGCGCGATATTATCCGTTACTACACCCGCGAGGCCGGTGTCCGCTCGTTGGATCGCGAAATTGCCAAAATCTGCCGCAAAGTAGTGATGCAGGTTACTTTGAATGAGGACAAGAAAAAAGCGTCCAAATCCAAAACAGTAAGCAAGGCCAAGCCTAAAGCGATTAAAGTTACTGAGAAAAATCTGCATGACTATCTGGGCGTGCGCCGTTTCGACTATGGTGTGGCCGAAAGCGAAAATCGCATCGGTCAGGTAACCGGTCTGGCTTGGACCGAAGTCGGTGGCGAGTTGTTGACCGTTGAGGCGGTTGCCTTGCCGGGCAAAGGTACGATTCAATGTACCGGCCAACTGGGCGATGTCATGAAAGAATCGGTATCGGCCGCATGGTCGGTTGTCCGTTCACGTGCTGAATCAGTGGGTCTGGCTCCTGATTTTTACGAGAAGAAAGACATTCACGTCCATGTACCTGAAGGTGCGACGCCGAAAGACGGTCCGAGTGCAGGTATCGCCATGACTTTGGCGATGGTTTCTGCCTTTACCAAAATTCCGGTGCGTGCAGACGTGGCGATGACCGGCGAAATCACTTTGCGTGGCGAAGTCTTGCCGATTGGCGGTTTGAAGGAAAAACTGCTGGCTGCTTTGCGTGGCGGGATCAAGCATGTATTGATTCCAAAAGACAACGTCAAAGATTTGGAAGAAATCCCTGAAAATGTTAAAACCGGTCTGACCATTCATCCGGTCAAATGGATTGATGAAGTGTTGGCTTTGGGTTTGGAAGCTCAGCCTGAGCAATGGGCGGCTGAATTGGCGGTTGACGAAACTCCGCAAACTTCTAAGACGAAGTCAAGAACAAAAGCAACCAAGCATTAAGTTGGCCGTCTGATGTTGCAAAAAATGTGGTTTTGCCCTGAATGCCACAAAAATAGGGCAATTCCACATCTTTTACTTGACATGATAATTTCAGAATTGCTATAAAGTGCGTATGTGCTTTAAAAGTGCTTAAGCCCCGAGTATTCGGGCATTTCATCATTTTTTACGATAGGAAGGGACTAATTGTGAACAAGTCTGAATTGATCGAAGCAATTGCTCAAGAAGCCGGCATTTCCAAATCTGCTGCGCAAAAAGCTTTGGATGCTACTACTAATGCCGTGACCAACGCGTTGAAAAACGGCGACACTGTTACTCTGGTCGGTTTCGGTACTTTCTACGTCGGCGAACGCGCTGAACGTCAAGGCCGCAACCCAAAAACTGGCGAGCCTTTGACTATTGCTGCTGCTAAAACTCCTAAATTCCGTGCCGGTAAAGCATTGAAAGACGCTCTGTAATTTAGAGTCTTTCCCTGAATGGGAATAAAAAACCGATTTGATTCGGTTTTTTATTTTGAAGGCCGTCTGAAAGTTTTCAGACGGCCTTTGGTTTGTTGAGTGTATAAAAAGGCTGAAATCCTAATGATAAAAGGATTTCAGCCTTTTTAGTTTATCTTGTTACATTTGATTTTTACATTAATAAGATTTATCATTAGCAAAGAAAATAACAATACTCAAAACAAACCGCACTTATCGAAAGAAGGGGCAAATAGCCACTCATAACCAACCTTTCAAATGTGCCACGCACTCGTCATACTTCTCACATTTTTTCAATAATCTGATTTTAAAACAAATGAAAAGAGAGGCTTATGTCTACCATTCCTTTATCAAGCCTTAAAAAAGGCGCAGTCGTACATATTGATTCCATTGCTCCCAACCCTGTTTTTGGTGATTTGGATACCTTGGTAACCCGTCGTCTTTCGGATTTGGGTTTTTCCAGCGGAATGCCGTTGCAAGTGATTGCAGTGGGTGGTTTTGGGAGAGGCCCGTTTGCAGTACGCTTGGGCAATCAATCCCAATTTTCCCTGCGGTTGGAAGAGGCCGGGAAGATTATGTGTCGTATCGTTGAGGCCGTTTAAGGCCGTCTGAAAGAATAAGGAAAAATGATGGAACTAAGCTATTTTGCCTTGATTGGCGCGCCAAACTGCGGCAAAACCGTTTTGTTCAACGGTTTGACCGGCTCACATGCCAAGGTTGCCAATTATCCGGGCGTAACTGTCGATAAGCGCGAGGGCGCCTTCCTCGACGACGAGGCCGTCCGCATTATCGACCTGCCGGGCACATACAGCCTACGCACGACCAGCCCCGACGAAGCGGTGGCGAAAGATGTAATGGTAGGCAAGATGGGCATTCCGCCCGATGCCATTATTGCCGTTGCCGACGCGACCAACCTGCGTATGACCCTGCGCATGATTTTGGAACTGAAAACGCTGGGACTGCCTATGGTGGTGTCGCTGAATTTGAGCGACGTGGCCCGCAAAAGGGGCTTGAATATCGACGCGGCCAAACTGAGCGAGTTGTTGGATGCACCTGTTTTGGAAACAGTTGCAGTGAGCGCGTCGGGCGTACAGGCTGTACGCGAAGCCGTGGCGAAGCTGCCGCGCAAACGCTCTTTTCCCGCAAACCCCGCCTCTGCCGAACGCACGCTCGATGCGCTGGATAGCGACAAACTTTATCAAGAAGTCGAATCGATTTTGGCACAAGTGGTACGCACCCAGATGACGCTGCCCGCATGGCACAAAAAACTCGACGACATCGTGCTGCACCCCGTCTGGGGCATGATTATGCTGCTGGTGATCCTGTTTATGGTGTTCCAAGCGGTATACACTTGGGCGGCACCGATTATGGACGCCATTGAAGGTGGTTTTACCGCACTGGGAGAATGGATAGGCGCGAACATGGAACCGGGCATCCTCAACGATTTGCTGGTCAACGGCGTCATTGCCGGTTTGGGCAGCGTGTTGGTGTTCCTGCCTCAGATTACGATTTTGTTCGCCTTCATCCTGCTTTTAGAAGACTCGGGCTATCTGCCGCGTGCAGCCTTCCTGCTGGATAACATCATGGCAAAAAGCGGTTTGTCCGGCCGTTCGTTTATTCCCCTTTTGTCCAGCTTTGCCTGTGCCGTTCCTGCCGTGATGTCGGCGCGTACCATTAACGACCCGCGCGAACGCCTTGTTACCATCGCCGTCGCCCCGCTGCTGACCTGCTCCGCGCGGCTGCCCGTGTACGCGCTGATTATCGCCGCTGTTATTCCTGACCGTACAGTGGGTGGGATTTTCAACCTGCAAGGCCTGACATTGTTTATTCTTTATATCGTAGGCATTCTGTCGGCCGCATTGGCAGCGTATATCATGAAACGCTTGGCGCGGATGAAAGGCAATGTGCAACAATTCCCACTTTTGATGGAATTGCCGACTTTCCGTACGCCTAACTTCAAACACATCATGACCAGCTTGTGGGATAGGGTAAAAGCCTTCCTGAAACGCGCGGGTACCATCATTTTTGCGTTGGCCGTGGTCTTGTGGGGCTTGGTAAGCTGGCCGCAACCGCCTGAAGGCGCAACCGGGGCAGCCATCGATTATAGTTTGGCGGGTACACTTGGCCACGCAATTCAGCCATTGTTTGCACCTTTGGGCTTTACGTGGGAAATGTGTATTGCCATGATTCCGGGTATCGCCGCACGTGAAGTGGTCGTTGCCGCTTTGGGTACCGTTTATGCCGTCAGCGCGTCGTCTGAAGATGCGGTACAAAACGCACTGATTCCCATCGTACACAACAACTGGGGCCTGCCGACTGCCTTTGCCTTCTTGGCTTGGTATGTGTATGCTCCGATGTGTGCCGCGACTTTGGCCGTGATTAAACGCGAAACCAAATCCACGAAAAATATGCTTATGATTACAGGCTATTTGTTCCTGATGGCTTATTTTGCCGCATTCGTGGTTTATCAAATTTCTTCAAGGATACTATCGTCATGACTCAATATATTATCGTCGGCTTGATTATGCTCGCCTGCGTATTCTTCCTCTTGCGAAAATTCGTGTTCAAACCGAAAAAACGCGACTGCAGCAGTGGCTGCGGTAAATGTGGCGGTTGCGGTTAAATATTGATAACCAGAAAGAAGAAAGGTCGTCTGAAAAGAGGTTTCAGACGACCTTTTTAACGCAAACCGTTATAATAACGCCCCATCCATTTACACAATACATTCATTCCATAAAGTCATGAAAACCTTGCTCCAACTCCAAAGCGCCGCACAAAATTTCGCCGACCACTATAAAAACCAAACCGACGAACGCCGTGAAAAAGACACCTTTTGGAATGAATTTTTTGCGATTTTCGGCATTGACCGCAAAAACGTCGTCCACTTCGAATATGCCGTTAAAGACCCGAGCAACAACACCCAATTTGTCGATGTCTTTTGGGAAGGCATCTTCCTGGCAGAACACAAATCCGCCAACAAAAACCTAGCCAAAGCCAAAGAACAGGCGGAGCGTTATTTGCAGGAAATCGAGCGCACCAAGCCGTCTGCCTTACCTGAATATTACGCCGTCAGCGATTTTGCCCATTTCCACCTTTATCGTCGCGAGCCTAAAGAAGGCGTAGAAAACCAATGGCAGTTCCCGTTGGAAGCATTGCCAGAATACATTACGCGCGGCGTTTTTGACTTTATGTTCGGCATCGAAGCCAAAGTCCGCCAAATTCAAGAAGAAGCCAACATTCAAGCGGCGACGGCCATTGGCAGACTGCACGATGCCTTGCAGGAAGAGGGCATTTACGAAGAACACGAACTCAGGCTCTTCATCACGCGCCTGCTTTTCCTCTTTTTTGCCGACGACAGCGCCGTTTTCCAGCGCAACTACCTCTTTCAAGACTTTTTAGAAAGCTGCAAAGAGGCCGATACGCTCGGCGACAAGCTCAATCAACTCTTTGAATTTCTCAACACACCCGACCAAAAGCGCAGCAAGACCCAAAGCGAAAAATTTCAAGGTTTCGAATACGTCAACGGCGGCCTTTTCAAAGAACGCCTGCGCACTTTCGACTTCACTGCCAAGCAGCACCGCGCCTTAATCGACTGCGGCAATTTCGACTGGCGCAACATCAGTCCAGAAATCTTCGGCACGCTCTTCCAATCCGTCATGGACGCGCAAGAGCGGCGCGAAGCAGGCGCACACTACACCGAAGCCGCCAACATCGACAAAGTCATCAACGGCCTTTTTTTAGAAAACCTGCGCGCCGAATTTGAAGCCGTCAAAGCCCTCAAACGCGACAAAGCCAAAAAACTCGCCGCCTTCTACCAAAAAATCCAAAACCTGCAATTCCTCGACCCGGCCTGCGGCTGCGGCAATTTCCTTATCGTTGCCTACGACCGCATCCGCGCCCTTGAAGACGACATCATCGCCGAAGCCCTCAAAGACAAAGCAGGCGGCCTGTTTGACAGCCCGTCCGTCCAATGCCGTCTGAAACAATTCCACGGCATCGAAATAGACGAATTTGCCGTTCTTATCGCCCGTACTGCCATGTGGCTCAAAAACCACCAATGCAACATCCGCACGCAAATCCGCTTCGACGGCGAAGTTGCCTGCCATACGCTGCCGCTCGAAGACGCCGCCGAAATCATCCACGCCAACAGCCTCAGCACACCTTGGCAGGCGGCGGATTACATCTTCGGCAATCCGCCCTTTATCGGCTCGACCTACCAAACCAAAGAGCAGAAAAACGACCTCGAAAGCATCTGCGGCCATATCAAAGGCTACGGCCTGTTGGATTACGTCTGCAACTGGTATGTCAAAGCCGCCGGCATCATGGCGCAGAATCCCCAAGTTCAGACGGCATTTGTCTCCACCAATTCCATCTGCCAAGGCCAGCAGGTCGAAATCCTTTGGGGCAGCCTTTTGAACCAAGGCATCGAAATCAACTTTGCCCACCGTACCTTCCAATGGACGAGCCAAGCCGCAGGCAAAGCCGCCGTCCATTGCATCATCGTCGGCTTCCGCCAAAAGCCGCAAATGCTGTCTGAAAACTGTGGCGCAAACGCTTCAGAAAATTCCGCTCTGCCCAAATACCTCTACGACTATCCCGACATCAAAGGCGAACCCCAAAAACACGCCGTAGCCAACATCAATCCTTATCTGATTGATGCGCCCGATTTGATTATTACCAAGCGCAAAACCCAAATCAGCAGGGAAAATGAAATGTGCAAAGGCAATCAACCGACCGACGGTGGCAACCTTATCCTTTCCACTGATGAAAAAGAAGCTTTGATTGCCGCCGAACCATTAGCGGAACAATACATCCGCCCCTTTATCGGCGCCGAGGAATTTATCAACGGCAAAACCCGTTGGTGCCTGTGGTTTCACGGCGTATCCGACGTCAAACGCAATCACGACCTGAAACAGATGCCCAAAGTCCAAGCCCGTATTCTGGCGGTCAAAGCCATGCGCGAAGCCAGCAGAAAAGCCGCCACGCAGAAAAAAGCGGCTACCTCGTGGCTCTTCGACGAAATCCGCCAGCCTTCAGACGGCAATTTTCTGATTATTCCACGCGTATCTTCTGAAAGCCGCCGTTTCGTCCCCATCGGTTATCTGTCGCATCAAATCATCATCAGCGATTCATCGTTTATGCTTCCAAACGCCACCCTCTACCACTTCGGCATCCTCTGCTCAACCATGCACAATGCCTTTATGCGTACCGTTGCAGGCCGCCTGGAAAGTCGTTACCGCTACTCTAATACAGTCGTGTACAACAACTTTCCCTTCCCAGAAAGCTGCTGTAAACCTGATGATGACGAAACTGCCTGTCAGGAAGCTTCGGGCAAAAAAGGCGAAACGCCAAGGCCGTCTGAAAACAATCCCCTCCGTTCTGCCATCGAAGCTGCCGCCCAAGCCATCTTCGACATTCGCGAGAAATATCGCGCCGATGCGCTTGCTGACGATCTGCCTCCCCCTACGCTCGCCGAACTTTATGCGCCCGACGCAGGCTATCCCGACCTCGTCAAAGCACACGCCGCCCTCGACAAAGCCGTCGATAAAGCCTACGGCTACAAAAAAGGTAAAAACACCGACGACGAGGCAGAACGCGTCGCCTTCCTGTTTGACCTGTACCGAAAGGCAATAGAAAGCCAAAATACCAAACCGCCTAAAAAAACTAAATAAAGGCAAATGGCAAACCCAACTTGGTTTATAGCCAAACCTGATTCGCCGGAAATATCGTTTTTTTTTTTCCCATCTCATTACTTCACAACAAAAAGGCCGTCTGAAAACCAAATTCCGGTTTTCAGACGGCCTCAATCATTCAAAACTTTCAACAAACCCTTATTTCAACGCTTCCAGCAGCTTTCCATGTATTCCGCCGAAACCGCCGTTGCTCATGACCAAAATATGGTCGCCTGTTTCGGCATTTTTCACGATTTCGGCAACAAAGGCATCGAAGTCTTTACCGACATGCAGCTTGCTGCCTAAAGGCGCGAGGGCTTCGGCGACGTTCCAGTCCACGCCACCGGCGTAGCAGAACACTTGGTCGGCACCTTTGAGGCTTGCGGGCAGGGCGGCTTTCATGGTGCCAAGTTTCATGGTGTTGGAACGCGGCTCGAGGACGGCGAGGATGCGAGCATTTCCGACACGTTGGCGCAGGCCTTCGATGGTGGTTTCAATGGCGGTCGGGTGGTGGGCGAAGTCGTCGTAAACGGTGATGCCGTTTACCGTGCCTTTGATTTCCATACGACGTTTGACGTTTTTAAACGCGCTCAAGGCTTCGCAGGCCGTCTGAATATCGACGCCGGCATGACGCGCGGCAGCGATAACGGCGAGGGCGTTCATGCGGTTGTGTTCGCCCATCAGTTCCCAAGCGACGTGTCCGACCGTTTCGCCATGATGGCATACGTCAAACGAGCCGTCGGCATGAACAGTGCCAACTTGCCAGCCTTGTTCGGTGCCGAATTTTTCTACAGGCGTCCAGCAGCCTTTGTCCAAAGTGTCTTGCAGGCTTTGTTGCTGTCCGTTGCAGACGATGAGGCCTTCAGACGGCACGGTGCGTACCAAATGATGGAATTGGGTTTGAATGGCGCCCAAATCAGCAAAAATGTCGGCGTGGTCGAATTCCAGATTGTTCAAAATGGCGGTACGCGGACGGTAATGTACGAATTTGGAGCGTTTGTCAAAAAAGGCGGTATCGTATTCGTCGGCTTCGATAACGAAGAATGGGGATTTTGAATTAGGGTCTTGGCGCGGCGTTTGCGGCAGGCGGGCAGAAACACTGAAGTTTTCCGGTATGCCGCCGATGAGGAAGCCTGGCGCAAGGCCGGCATATTCCAAGACCCATGCCAGCATGGAGGCTGTGGTCGTTTTGCCGTGTGTTCCAGCTACGCCGAGCACCCAGTGCTGGTGTAATACGTTTTCAGCCAGCCATTGTGGGCCGGAAGTATAAGGCAGGCCTTTGTTCAAAATGGCTTCGATCACATCCATGCCGCGTTTGGCAACATTACCGATAACGTAAATATCGGCTTTAAATTTATTCAATTGAGCGGCATCAAAGCCTTCGTGTACGTCTATGCCCAAGGCTTCAAGCTGGGTGCTCATCGGTGGATACATTTTGGCGTCGCAACCGCTGACTTTAAAACCTGCTTCTTTGGCAATAGCTGCTACGCCGCCCATAAATGTGCCGCCGATACCGATAATGTGGATGTGTTTCATGATAAGACTGTCTTTGGATAAATTAATTGTAAAGCCGTCATTATAACGGAGTTTGGATAAAGGGGTCGTCTGAAAAGTTAGACAATAATAAGAATAGGAAAAAAATACGAGGGATTTGATTTTAAAAGGAGGGCGTTGAGGTTTTGATTGGGTAAGTATTACTTTGAAAAGAGTTATTTGATACGGTAAAGTCGTTCATGAAGTTCAGGTGAAGCATTGCCTTGAATTCATCCATGCTTGTGGGTAATAGGGTTACTTGGATAGACTTTAGAAAATTGGGAGGTTATTTAAATAATGCCGTCTGAAAAATAAGTCCTGATTAAAACAAGTCATGACTTTTTTCAGACGGCATTTGTATTCTGTATCTTGTGATTTCTATTAAAGCGCGGCATCCGAACGTTCGCCGGTTCGGATGCGGATAGCTTCTTCAACTGGATAAATGAAGATTTTACCGTCACCGATTTTGCCGGAATGTGCGGTTTCCAAAATGGCATCAACAGCCTGATCGACTTTGTCGTCAGCCAATACCAATTCGATTTTCACTTTGGGCAGGAAATCAACTGCGTATTCTGCGCCGCGATAAATTTCTGTATGGCCTTTTTGGCGGCCGAAGCCTTTGACTTCGCTGACGGTCATGCCGGTAATGCCGATTTCGGTCAAGACTTCGCGTACATCGTCGAGTTTGAAGGGTTTGATAATGGCTTCGATTTTTTTCATATTAAATCTCCTTATTTGAGAAAAGGCCGTCTGAAACATTCAGACGGCCTTTGTTCCATTAAGTTCGTTCAAACTTTATTTGAGTGAACTTATTTCTTTTTCTGAGCCGGCAGGTCGGTACATACACCCAATGCTACTTCCGCAGCCATACCGATGGATTCGCCCAAGGTTGGGTGTGGGTGGATGGTTTTGCCGATGTCGGTTGCATCGCAGCCCATTTCGATGGCCAAGCAGACTTCGCCGATCATATCGCCGCCGTTAGGACCAACGATACCGCCGCCGATGATGCGACCGGTTTCGGCATCAAAAATCAGCTTAGTGAAACCATTGTCGCAACCGTTGGCAATCGCACGGCCGGAAGCAGCCCATGGGAAGTTGGCTTTGGTGATTTTGCGGCCGGAAGCTTTGGCAGACAACTCGGTTTCGCCCACCCATGCCACTTCAGGAGAAGTGTAAGCAACGCCCGGAATAACGCGTGCGTCGAAGTAGGCTTTGTGTCCGGCGCAGTTCTCAGCGGCAACGTGGCCTTCGTGAACGGCTTTATGCGCCAACATCGGTTGACCAACGATGTCGCCGATAGCGTAGATGTGCGGCACGTTGGTGCGCATTTGTTTGTCCACTTCGATGAAGCCGCGGTCAGTTACGGCAACGCCTGCTTTTTCAGCGCTGATGAGTTTGCCGTTAGGCGCACGACCTGCGGCAACCAATACGGCATCGTAACGTTGTGGCTCTTTAGGTGCATTTGCACCTTCAAAGGTAACGTAAACGCCGTCTTCTTTAGGTTCGACAGCAACAGTTTTGGTGTTGATCATGATGTTGTCAAAACGGTATTCGTTTTGTTTTTGCCATACTTTAACCAAGTCGCGGTCTGCGCCTTGCATCAGGCCGTCCATCATTTCAACAACATCCAGGCGAGAACCCAGCGTGCTGTAAACCGTACCCATTTCAAGGCCGATAATACCGCCACCGATGATCAACAGTTTGCCCGGTACTTCTTTCAGAGCCAAAGCGCCGCTGGAATCGATGATGCGCGGATCTTCAGGAATGAAAGGCAGTTTGGTTACGCGGCTGCCTGCTGCAATGATACAGTTTTTGAAGGCAACGATTTTTTTCTCGCCGGTAGGAGTCGCTTGCTCGTACACGTCGCCGGTGGTCAGCGACACTTCCAAGTGGTGCGGATCCAAGAATTGACCGTCGCCTTGGATAATGTCCACTTTACGGCCTTTGGCCATACCTGCCAAGCCGGTAGTCAGGCGGGAAACCACGCCGTCTTTGTAAGCGCGCAGCATATCGATATCGAGTTCAGGCTCAGGGTATTTGATACCGTTGGCAGCCAAGTGACGTACTTCATCGATTACGGCAGCGTTGTGCAACAAGGCTTTGGAAGGGATACAGCCGACGTTCAAGCAAACGCCGCCCAAAGTTTTGTAACGCTCGACGATGGCAACTTTCAAGCCTTCGTCAGCAGCAGCAAATGCAGCGGAATAACCGCCGGGGCCGCCACCCAATACGACCACATCGTATTCGGCATCGGCAGAACCGCCAAATTGTGCAGCTTGAGGAGCAGGAGCGGCTGCTTTAGGCGTTTCTTGTGCAGGAGCAGCAGGCGCTTCGGCTTTAGGGGCAGCAGCTGCACCTTCGGCCTCAACGACAACAATCAAACCGCCTTCAGAGATTTTATCGCCGACTTTAACTTTAACTTCTTTGACTACGCCTGCAACTTCGGCAGGTACGTCCATAGTCGCTTTATCGGTTTCCAAAGTAATCAGGGTATCGTCCACAGCAATGGTATCGCCCACATTTACTTCAACCGCAATAATATCTACATTTTCGTGACCGCCAATGTCGGGCACTTTCAATTCAACTAAGCTCATGTCTAATCTTTCTGAATGATGTTCGGACTTCTTTTTTTCAGACGGCCTGTCTATTCAGGCCGTCTGAAAATGCTCGGATTACAGAGTAATGCGGCGGAAGTCTTTCAACAGGTTAGCCAGGAATACGGTGAAGCGCATACCGGCGGCACCGTCGATGACGCGGTGGTCGAAGGACAGGCTCAACGGACACATCAGGCGAGGAGCGAACTCTTTGCCGTTCCAAACCGGTTTGATTTGGGATTTGCACACGCCCAAAATAGCGACTTCAGGTGCGTTCACAATCGGAGTGAAGCCTGTGCCGCCGATACCGCCCAAGCTGGAAATGGTAAAGCATGCGCCTTGCATTTCTTGAGGTTTGAGCTTGCCTTCGCGGGCTTTTTTAGACAATTCGGTCAACTCTTGGCTGATTTGTTTCAAGCCTTTTTGATCCACGTCTTTGATGACTGGAACAACCAAGCCGTTTGGCGTGTCGGCAGCGAAACCGATATTGAAGTAGTTTTTCAGCACCAAGTTGTCGCCATCCAGAGAGGCGTTGAATTCAGGGAGGGCTTTCAGCGCAGCAACAGAGGCTTTAATGATGAACGCCAATGGGGACAGTTTCACGCCTTCGCGTTCCCATTCTTTGTTCAGCTGTTTGCGGAATTCTTCCAATTCGGTCATGTCCGCTTCTTCGTGTACGGTAACGTGAGGAATCACAACCCAGTTACGAGACAGGTTTTGACCGGAGATTTTCTTAATGCGAGACAGTTCTTTAACTTCGATGCTGCCGAATTTAGAGAAGTCAACTTTAGGCCATGGCAACAAGTCCAGACCACCGCCCAAAGAAGCAGCTGCAGGTTTGCCTGCACCGCTTTGCATAACGGATTTAACGAAAGCTTTAACGTCTTCGCCCATGATACGGCCTTTCAGACCGGTACCTTTGACTTGACCCAAATCTACGCCCAATTCGCGAGCCAGTTTGCGTGCGGAAGGACCTGCATGCGCTTTTGCGAATGCAGCTTCGTCGATTTTGGCAGCAGCAGGAGCAGCTGGTGCAGGCGCAGCGGCTAGTGCTGCAGGAGCCGGAGCGGTAGCTGGTGCAGGTGCGGCAGCTTGAGCGGCAGGAGCAGGGGCTGCTGCGGCAGAGCCGGCAGTTTCTACTTCGATAATGGCGGAGCCTTCGGATACTTTGTCGCCAACTTTCAGGAATACGGCTTTAACCACACCGGCTTCGGTACATGGTACGTCCATGGTGGCTTTGTCGGTTTCCAAAGTAATCAGAGTGTCATCAACGGCAACAGTGTCGCCAACTTTAATTTCAACGGCAATAACGTCTACGTCAGAGTGGCCGCCGATATCAGGTACAACAACTTGTACGGTAGCGCCACCGGCAGGAGCAGCTGCAGGCGCAGCAGCTGGAGCAGCAGGAGCTTCTGCTGCAGGAGTCGGAGCGGCATCAGCAGCGGCAGCACCGGTTTCAACGGTCAGAATAACGCCGCCTTCAGAGATTTTATCGCCAACTTTCACTTTAACTTCTTTCACGACGCCGGCTGCATCAGCAGGTACATCCATAGTGGCTTTGTCGGTTTCCAACGTAATCAAGGTGTCGTCAACGGCAATAGTGTCGCCCACTTTAACTTCTACGGCGATGATGTCGACGTTTTCATGACCGCCGATATCAGGGACTTTGATTTCTACGATACTCATTTGAGTTCCTTTAACATTTTCAGTTTGATGCCGTCTGAAAACTGTTTCTTACGGCATCGGTACAGTTTGTTCAAGCCATTCAAGCATTCGGTTTCCAGACGGCCTGATGTCTGAATAAAGCAAACAGGCCGTCTGAAACATCAATTAGCGTTTCCAGCTTGGAGCCACATCGGCATTAATGCCGTATTTTTCAATGGCTTGCTGAACGGTTTCTTTGCTGACTTTGCCTTGTTCGGCCAATGCGCTCAATGCAGCAACGGCAACGTTATAGCGGTCAACTTCAAAGAAGCTGCGCAGGTTGGCACGGCTGTCGGAGCGACCGAAGCCGTCAGTACCCAAGACGTGGTAGTCGTTAGGGATATAGGCACGGATGCGGTCGGCATAGCTGCGGATATAGTCGGTAGCGGCAATAACCGGACCGTCATGACCTTGCAGTTGAGAAGTAACAAACGGTACTTTTGCAGTTTCCAAAGGATTCAGGCGGTTGAAACGTTCTGCTTCGATAGCATCGCGATGCAACAGGTTGAAAGATGGGCAAGACCAGATGTCTGCTTCTACGCCGAAGTCGGCTTTCAACAATTCAGCACCGGCAATGACTTCTTGCAGGATGGTACCGGAACCCATCAATTGAACTTTCTTGTCGCCTTTGCCACCGGCTTTCAGCAGATACATACCTTTCAGGATGTTTTCTTCTGCGCCTTCAGGCATATCTGGGTGAGCGTAGTTCTCGTTCATCAGGGTGATGTAGTAGAACACGTCTTCGTTATTGGCATACATACGGCGCAGACCGTCTTGAACGATAACGGCTACTTCGTATTGGAATGTCGGGTCGTAAGAAACGCAGTTTGGAATCAAATCTGCTTGAATATGGCTGTGGCCGTCTTCGTGTTGCAGACCTTCACCGTTCAGCGTTGTACGGCCGGCAGTACCACCCAACAGGAAGCCGCGTGCATGCATATCGCCGGCAGCCCATGCCAAGTCGCCGATACGTTGGAAACCGAACATAGAGTAGTAGATGTAGAAAGGAATCATCGCAAAGTTGCTGTTGGCGTAGCTGGTTGCAGCAGCGATCCAGTCAGCCATTGCGCCTGGCTCGTTAATACCTTCTTGCAAGATTTGACCGTCGACGGATTCTTTGTAGAACATCAGTTGGTCTTTATCTTGAGGGGTGTATTGTTGGCCTTTAGGGTTCCAAATGCCGTATTGGCGGAACATACCTTCCATACCGAAAGTACGGCTTTCGTCAGGAACGATAGGTACAACGCGTTTGCCGATTTTTTTGTCTTTCAGCAAAGTAGACAGGATGCGTACGAAAGCCATGGTGGTGGAGAATTCACGGTCACCGCTGGATTTCAGTTGGGCATCAAATGCTGACAGTTCAGGCACTTCCAGAACATCTTGGGTTGGGTTGCGTTGAGGCAGGTAGCCACCCAAAGATTCACGGCGTGCGTGCAGGTATTTGTATTCTTCGCTGTCAGGAGCAAAAGTCAGGTAAGGCAGGTCGCCACTGTCGATTTGCTCGTCAGTCACAGGAATGTCAAAGCGGTCACGGAATTGTTTCAGAGATGCTTTGTCCATTTTTTTGGCTTGGTGGGCAACGTTTTGACCTTCGCCGGATGCGCCCATACCGTAACCTTTAATGGTTTTTGCCAAGATTACAGTAGGTTTGCCGTTGGCGTGGTTCGCAGCGCGGTCGTAAGCGTTGTACACTTTTTGAGGGTCATGACCACCGCGGTTCAATGCCCAAATTTCGTCATCAGTCATATCGGCGACCAATGCTTTCAGTTCAGGCGTATTGAAGAAGTGTTCACGAACGTATGCACCGTCTTTGGATTTGTAAGTTTGGTAGTCACCGTCCAAGCACTCTTCCATACGTTTGCGCAGGATGCCATCTTTGTCTTTTGCCAAGAGGCGGTCCCAACGACGACCCCAGATGACTTTCACAACATTCCAGCCGGCACCGGCAAAGTTGCCTTCCAGCTCTTGAATGATTTTGCCGTTACCGCGTACTGGGCCGTCCAAACGTTGCAGGTTACAGTTGATGACGAATACCAAGTTGTCCAAGCCTTCGCGTGAAGCCAGAGCAATAGCACCTTGGCTTTCAGGTTCGTCCATTTCGCCGTCGCCACAGAATACCCATACTTTACGGCCTTTGGTTTTAGCCAGACCGCGAGATTCCAAGTATTTCAGGAAGCGTGCTTGGTAAATTGCCATCAATGGGCCCAGACCCATAGATACGGTTGGGAATTGCCAGAAGTCAGGCAACAGGTGAGGGTGAGGGTAAGAAGGCAAACCTTTACCGTCAACTTCTTGACGGAAGTTGTTCAGCTGGTCTTCAGTCAGACGGCCTTCAACGAAAGCGCGTGCGTAGATGCCAGGGGCAACGTGGCCTTGGAAGAATACCAAATCGCCTTCTTCGCCTTCGCCTTTAGCTTTCCAGAAGTGGTTGAAGCCGACTTCGTACATAGTGGCGGCTGATTGGAAAGATGCAATATGTCCACCCAATTCCAAATCTTTTTTACCTGCGCGCAAAACGATAGCGGCAGCATTCCAACGAACGAATGCACGGATGCGGTGTTCGATGTTTTGGTCGCCAGGGATGCCTTTTTCGTCTTCAACGGAAACGGTGTTCAAGTATGGAGTAGTGGTGCCGTGAGGCATACGGATGCCTTTGTCACGGCTGTATTTGACCAAACTTTCCAGCAGATATTGGGCGCGTTCGCTACCTTCATATTCTAAAACAGAGCTTAACGCGTCTAACCATTCTTTGGTTTCAATTGGGTCAACATCGTGTAATTGGGTGGACATAATATCTATCCTTGTGTTGAGTGTTTTTCAATGACGGAGTAGTACCCCGATATTTTCGTTTATCAACAAATGTGAGTTAAAAACGAAAATTCCTAGAGTCAAATTCGAAAAAAGTTTTAATTACTGAAATATTTTCAATACGTTATAACCGTTGATAAAAAATCAGAAAGAATTGAACTTTTTACAAACCAGCTAACCTGCAAATGCTATCAGTAATTGGGCAAACTGGCAAATTGTGCTGTAGATATTGATAGGATTTAGACGTTGAAATTAGGATTTTTTTAAAGAGTTATGGAGCTTGTTTTTAAATCGGGATATTGAGTGGATACAGTAAAAAAGTATCAGATATTTGAGTAAATGGATTCGTATACGAAAAATATTTTTCAAATTTTGTTGTAAATAGAAAATTAAATTTAGATTATCTGCTCTTTTACAAAGAGAATAGGCCGTCTGAAGACTCTAAAGAGATTAAGGAGAAATGGGATTTGAGGATGGCGATTGTTGAGGAAGGGTAAATGAAAAAAATGACATGTACAGGCTACTTTAGCGCTGACATGTCATTTATGTAGGAAGTTAGAATTTCAGACGGCCTTTAATCGGTAGAGCCTTTTTGAGCGAATTGCTTCCATTGAGTCAAAAGCTCTTTGAGAACGTCTTGCTGTTCATGTCCATGTTGGATGGCTTCTTGCAGCCAGAAGCAAGCATTGTTGATGTCTTTTTTTACACCCATGCCGTGATAATACAGGCAGGCAAGATTATATTGAGCCATCGTGTCTCTTTGTTTGGCCGCTGCTTCAAACCATTTTGCAGCTTGGGCGTAGTCGACAGGTACACCTTGTCCGCAGTAATACATCATGCCAAGATTGGTTTGGGATTTGCTGTGCCCACGTTCTGCGGACTGATGGTATAACTCCAGTGCTTCAGCGTAATTCTGTTTGCGTTTTAAGCCATAGTGTGCTGCAAATGCCAGCTTGTACAGACGCTCGGCTTCCTGACGTTGGAGGGCGATTTCTTTGGTTAGCTCATAGTTTTGCTGGTTATTCAATGCGCTGTCAGACAGAAGTTTTTGGTAAGCGGCAAGATTACCTAAATCAGCCGAGCGTTGATAATATTGACGGGCGGTGTCTGCATCAACTGCTCGTCCCAATCCGTAGCGATGGATATCACCTAAAAGACGCAAACCTTCCGGATCATTTTGATCCGCAGCAAATTTAGCATGCTGATAGGCCTTTTGAGGGTCTCGTTCGGTGTTTTTGCCTAGGAGATAGATTTCGGCAAGTGCTACATTCGCATTGCTGTCACCTTGTGCAGCAGCTTTTTCAAACCATTCCAATGCTTCAGCAGGATTTGATGCGGCTAAGAGTTCTGCAAGAGAAGTTTGCGCTGGAACAATGTCGTAATCGGCGGCAATACGTAAATGTTCGATTGCTTTTTCAGGATTTTGTGCGACACCTTGCCCCAATTTGTATTGGAGACCGAGTTGCCAGTGTGCCGCAATAAATCCCTGTGCAGCGGATTGCTGATAAAGTTTATGGGAATATTCCAAATCAGAAGAGCTGGAATATTGGTAATGTTGGGCTAAGAAGTATTGTGCCTGAGGATTTTGCTGTTCGGCAGCTTTTAATGCCCATTTGACTGCTTCTTGGTCATTGCCATTATCTGCATATAAACGCATGAGGCGCAGTTGGGCAGGAGCCAATCCTTCTTCAGCAAGCTCTTGATAGGCTGCAATGAGCTTTTCTATTTCTATTCCATTATTTTCTTGTAATTGGAGAAGATTATAGCGGGCGTATGGATGACCAGCTCTTGCAGCTTGCTTTAAATATTCAACTGCAATTGCTAAATCTTGAGCATTTTCGTGGTGTTCGATCAGGTATCCTGCCAGTTGAAATGCAGCCTCAACATGCCCGGCTTCTGCTGCCTCGCAGAGCAATGGGATGGCTCGTGCAAAGTCAGGAGGGTCTTGAGTGATTAATTTTTCTGCTAGAAGAAAAGATTCTTCATATTGTTGAGCATTCATCGGTTTGCTTTTATATTTTGCGAAGGATTAAGAATAAAATAATCGGCCGACAGAGTGCGGCCGTTATGATTTTGTAATTTTGAGGTTATTTACAAAAACAGACAACCGTATTTGTATTTTGATGCTTAGAATAATGGAATAAATCATTCCGTACTGCATAAATACAACAGAAGGATATGATTAAAGTGGGTTGAGAAAATACTTCTGCTGTTTATTCATTTTAAATTATTCGTCGTCCGGTTTCTTACGCCACAAAACAAGTAATTTGCCAATATGTTGCACCAGTTGAGCACCCAGTGTTTCACACAGGGCATTGCAAATTTCAATACGTTCAGCACGATCATCGCCAAAAACACGGACTTTAATCAATTCGTGTGCTGTCAATGCAGCATCGGTTTCTTTGATGACTGAGTCGGTCAAGCCTTGTTGGCCAACCATAACAACAGGGTGGAGGTGATGTGCTTGGGCTTTCAAGGCCAAAATTTCTTTGGTGCTTAATTTGTTGTCGCTCATATTAATAAGTATCCAATTCAAAAGAATAATGGCTATATTGTACGCGATTTAGAACATTTACGGGGGAAATAACGTACAATGCTGATTTTAACTTAAGCATTTCAAATCAAGATGGCTGTACGCTCAAAATCTTCAAAAGCATGGCTGCATGAGCACGTCAACGATCATTATGTCCATATGGCACAAAAGGACGGATATCGTGCCAGAGCGGCTTATAAGTTATTGGAAATCAATCAAAAAGATAAATTAATCAAACCAGGTACGGTTTTGGCGGATTTGGGCAGCGCGCCGGGAAGTTGGTCACAAGTGGCGGCCAAGCTGGTCGGTAAAACTGGGGCAGTCTTTGCTTTGGATATTTTGCCGATGGATGCTATTGAAGGTGTGTCGTTTATCCAGGGCGACTTTAGGGAAGATGCCGTTTTGGAGCAGTTTGAAGCCTTATTGAATAATCGTCCGTTAGACCTTGTAATCTGTGATATGGCACCCAATATGTCAGGCAATGCCGTAACAGACCAGGCACGCAGTTTTTACCTGTGTGAACTGGCTTTGGATTTTGCCTCGCAGCATTTGAAACCCGGAGGCAGTTTTTTGGTGAAGGTGTTTCAAGGCGCAGGCTATCAGGAGTATACGGCGGCAATGCGCAAAATTTTTGCCAGTGTGCAAACTCGAAAGCCGGATGCTTCCCGCAATCGTTCCAGTGAGATTTACCTATTAGGCAAAAATAAACGCTGACAATGTAGGGTGGGTGCTTTAAAATTCTTTCCCTTGATTTTATTTATTTTGTAACCATGGAGCCTGTTCAGTGGGGAATACCATTAAAAACATATTAGTCTGGGTAGTGGGTGGTGCTATGCTTTTAGCAGCATTCAATGCACTCAGCGATAAGCAGGAAGATAAACAGCAAATCGAATATTCTCAATTTATTCAGCAAGTTAATAGTGGCGAAGTATCCAATGTCAATATCGAAGGATCTGTTGTCAGCGGCTATCTGATTAAAGGTGAGCGCACCGATAAAACTGCCTTCTATACCAATGCGCCTTTGGATGACAACTTGGTTAAAACACTGTTGGACAACAAAGTACGCGTCAAAGTGACTCCGGAAGAAAAACCAAGCATGCTGGCCAGTCTGTTTTACAGTCTGCTGCCTGTTTTGTTGTTGATTGGTGCATGGTTCTACTTCATGCGCATGCAAAGCGGCGGTGGCGGTAAAGGCGGTGCCTTCTCTTTTGGTAAAAGCCGTGCGCGTTTGTTGGATAAAGATTCCAATAAAGTGACTTTTGCCGATGTTGCCGGTTGTGATGAGGCAAAAGAAGAAGTACAAGAAATCGTAGATTATTTAAAAGCCCCCAATCGTTATCAAAGCTTAGGTGGTCGTGTGCCGCGCGGTATTTTGTTGGCCGGTAGCCCCGGTACGGGTAAAACATTGCTGGCCAAAGCGATTGCCGGTGAGGCAGGTGTGCCATTCTTCAGTATTTCAGGTTCTGACTTCGTAGAAATGTTTGTCGGTGTCGGTGCGAGCCGTGTCCGCGATATGTTCGAGCAGGCCAAGAAAAATGCACCATGTATCATCTTTATCGATGAAATTGATGCGGTCGGCCGTCAGCGCGGTGCCGGTTTGGGCGGTGGCAATGATGAGCGTGAGCAAACATTGAACCAATTATTGGTTGAAATGGATGGTTTTGAAAGTAATCAAACCGTTATTGTGATCGCAGCAACCAACCGTCCTGATGTACTTGACCCTGCGTTGCAGCGTCCGGGCCGTTTTGACCGTCAAGTCGTTGTTCCGTTGCCTGATATTCGTGGCCGTGAGCAAATCTTGAAAGTTCACGCTAAAAAAGTGCCTTTGGATGCATCCGTAGATTTGACTTCTTTAGCACGCGGTACACCTGGTTTTTCAGGTGCGGATTTGGCAAACTTGGTCAATGAAGCAGCTTTGTTTGCCGGCCGTCGTAATAAAGTTAAGGTCGATCAAAGTGACTTTGAAGATGCGAAAGACAAAATCTACATGGGTCCGGAACGTCGCAGCATGGTAATGCACGAAGATGAAAAACGTGCGACAGCCTATCATGAGGCTGGCCATGCAATCGTAGCGGAAAGCTTGCCGTTTACCGATCCGGTTCACAAAGTAACGATTATGCCTCGTGGCCGTGCATTGGGTTTGACTTGGCAGCTGCCTGAGCGTGACCGCATCAGCATGTATAAAGACCAAATGCTGAGCCAGCTCTCAATCTTGTTTGGTGGTCGTATTGCTGAAGATATTTTTGTCGGCCGTATTTCTACCGGCGCATCTAACGACTTTGAGCGTGCAACTCAAATGGCTCGCGAGATGGTAACGCGTTATGGTATGAGCGACAAAATGGGTGTGATGGTTTATGCTGAGAACGAAGGTGAAGTATTCTTGGGTCGCAGCGTAACCCGTTCTCAAAATATTTCCGAGAAAACCCAACAAGATATCGATGCGGAAATCCGCCGTATTTTGGATGAGCAATACCAAGTGGCTTACAAAATCTTGGATGAAAATCGCGATAAGATGGAAACCATGTGCAAAGCACTGATGGATTGGGAAACCATCGATCGAGACCAAGTTTTGGAAATTATGGCCGGTAAACAACCTAGTCCACCTAAAGATTACAGCCACAATGTCCGTGATGACAAAGTAGAAGAGCCTGAAGCGCCTGTTGCTGAAGCTGTTGAACCTGTTGAGCAAAATGAGGTTCAAAATACTGAGTCAGTAGAAGCAGACAAAACAGATAAATCTGTATAAGGTTTGAAACAGAAAACGGTAGCTTTTAAGCTACCGTTTTTATTTTGAAGATAAGCTAAAGGCCGTCTGAAAATCTTCAGACGGCCTGATTTTATTTGGTTAATTACAAAACAGCTAAAGCTGCTTCGTAGTTAGGCTCGTTCGCAATTTCAGAAACCAACTCAGCGTGGAGAACTTGGTTTTGCTCGTTCAAAACCACCACTGCGCGGGCAGTCAGGTCGCGCAATGGGCTTTCTGTCAGTGTAACACCGTAATCGTTAGAAAAGCTGCTGCGGAATGTAGAAAGTGTCACTACGTTTTCCAAACCTTCTGCGCCACAGAAGCGGGCTTGTGCAAACGGTAAATCAGCAGAAATGCACAAGACGACGGTATTGTCCAAAGACGAGGCACGTTTGTTGAAAGTGCGGACGGACTGGGCACATACGCCGGTGTCAATGCTAGGGAAAATATTCAGCACTTTGCGTTTGCCTGCAAAGTCAGCCAATGATTTCTCAGATAGGTCTGCTGCTACCAATGTGAAATCAGGTGCAACTTGGCCGATGGCAGGCAAATTGCCGTTTGTGGAAATAGGAGAGCCTTGGAAAGTAACTTGAGCCATGATTCAGTCCTTGTGTCAGGGGAAAAATAGGGTGGGCAGGGTTTTAGTAATGACGGCGGCGGAAATAGAACATGCCTTCGCTGTCAATTTCCAAAATATAGCGGCCGTTTTGGACGGCGGCATAACCGCTTTTTCCTTCAGTATAAGGTTGCAAAGCAGCGTGTGAAATCAAATAGTCAGTCAGCTTGCTGCCATCTTGGGCAATATTGTCCACCATTTTTGCAAAGGCAGTGTGGCAGATGCCGTTGGCTGACCAGCCGGCTGGAACACCTTTTTCATTTTTTTCCATGCATTGGCCGCTGATGACTTCTAAGTCGTTAGGGTGCTTGCCAATCAGATTGATGACGCCGCCCTCTATGCCGTTAATCGGATAGGTGCGTTGTTTTTTACCTTCTTTCGTTTCGCCTTCTTGAGCTGTACCCAAATCCAAACCGGCTATGGCTTGTTCATCGATGTATTTGACTTTGAAGGTAGGCTTTGGGGCCTTGCCTGAAGCAGCATCATTGGCGGCAGTATCTTCAGATTTGCCGCCACAGGCAGCCAATGAAAGGCTGAGCAAGATAAGAGGGAAGGTTTTTTTCATATGAGAAACCCTGAAAAATAGTGATATTTTAAAATTTAGCGAGATGATGGCCGTCTGAAATATTCAGACGGCCTTGCTATTATTTCAACGGACGAATACCTACTGCATCGCGTACTTTATCCAACAATTCGTGTGCTTCTTTACGCGCTTTTTGTGCGCCGGCCTGCAAAATATCTTCAATTTGAGATGGTTTGGCTGTCAACTCATTGTAACGCTCACGCGGTTCTGCGAGCTCGGCATTGATTTTTGCGCCCAAGAGTTTCTTGGCTTCGCCCCAAGCAAGGCCTTCGGCCAGCATTTGTGTGAACTCGGCAGTTTCAGACGGCGTAGAGAAGGCTTTGTAGATTTCAAACAGAGGACTTTCATCAGGCTGTTTTGGCTCGCCGGGTTCTTTCATATTGGTGATGATTTTGTTGACCGATTTTTGGGTTTTTTTATCGTTTTCCCAAAGCGGAATGGTATTGCCGTAGGACTTGGACATTTTGCGTCCGTCCAAGCCGACCAAAAGTTCGACATTTTCATCGATTTTTACTTCGGGCAGGGTGAAGAGTTCTTGGAAGCGATGGTTGAAGCGTCCGGCAATATCGCGCGCCATTTCGACGTGTTGGATTTGGTCGCGACCGACAGGTACTTCATGGGCATTGAACATAAGGATGTCGGCGGTCATAAGGATAGGGTAGCTGTATAGGCCCATTTCCACGCCGTGATCCGGATCTTCCTGACCGTTTTCGGTATTTGCCTGTACTGCGGCTTTGTAAGCGTGGGCGCGGTTCATTAGACCCTTTGCAGTAATACAGGTCAGAATCCAGTTCAACTCCATGACTTCAGGAATATCGCTTTGACGGTAGAAAGTAGTCTGTTCCGGATTGAGTCCGCAGGCGAGCCATGTAGCGGCAACAGCTTGAGTAGATTGATGAATCATTTCCGGCTCATGACATTTGATGATGCCGTGATAGTCGGCCAAAAAGAGGAATGATTCAGTATTGGAATCTTGCGCCGCGCGGATAGCCGGGCGGATGGCGCCGACGTAGTTGCCCAAGTGTGGAATACCTGTTGTGGTAACGCCTGTTAAAACTCGTTTTTTGCTCATGAAAGTATCCTTCGGCGCAAAGGCCGTCTGAAAATTAATATGTTGCCGATTATACCTGATTCTTCTTGATTTTTCAGACGGCCTTTTACGTATGGGGTAAATGGAAAAGAAAAGTTATACACATAAAATCATAAAAATTAATCATTGTAAAACAATAATATAAATTAAATTTACTATTTAATGAAAAAATAACTCTTGAGTTATCCACATTTGCGCCTATATAGGCTTCAACGGAAATATATTTGTAGAGGAACGTAAAATGAGATTTGATAAATTGACTGCTAAATTTCAGCAAGCTCTGCAAGAAGGTCAAAGCCTGGCTTTGGCTGCGGACAGCAGCTATCTCGAGGCCGGCTTTATCTTAAAAGCATTGCTTGATGATCAAAACAGTGGAGCTGCTGCGTTACTGGCCCATGCGGGCGTGAACGTACCTCAGGTGAAACAGCGTTTGCAGCAGCATTTAAACAGCCTGCCGAAAGTATCCGGCCAGGGCGGCGATATTATGCCCAGCCGTGAGCTGCAAGCTGTATTGAACTTGATGGACAAGGCTGCAACCAAACGTGGCGATGCCTATATCGCCAGTGAACTTTTCCTGTTGGCTTTGGTGCAGCAGAATGACGCTACCGGCAAAATTTTGAAAGATGCCGGTGCAACCGAACAAAACATTAATGCCGCAATTGACGCGGTACGAGGAGGACAAAACGTGAACGATGCGAATGCCGAAGACCAACGCGATGCTTTGAAAAAATACACACTCGACCTGACTCAACGCGCCCGTGACGGTAAGCTCGACCCTGTTATCGGCCGCGACGACGAAATCCGCCGTGCGATTCAGGTGCTGCAACGCCGTACCAAAAACAACCCTGTGCTGATTGGTGAGCCTGGTGTGGGTAAAACCGCTATTGTTGAAGGCTTGGCGCAACGTATTGTTAACGGCGAAGTGCCCGAATCCCTGCGCAACAAACGCCTGTTGGTTTTGGATTTGGCGGCTTTGATTGCCGGCGCAAAATACCGCGGCGAATTTGAAGAACGCTTGAAAGGCGTGTTGAATGATTTGGCGAAAGACGACGGCAACACCCTGATTTTCATCGACGAAATCCATACTTTGGTTGGCGCGGGTAAAACCGACGGCGCGATGGATGCGGGTAATATGTTGAAACCGGCTTTGGCGCGCGGCGAACTGCACTGCATCGGCGCGACCACCTTGGACGAATACCGCCAATACATCGAAAAAGACGCAGCACTCGAACGCCGCTTCCAAAAAGTATTGGTTGGCGAGCCAAGTGTGGAAGACACCATCGCTATTTTGCGCGGTTTGCAAGAGCGTTATGAAATCCACCACGGCATCGATATTACTGACCCTGCTATCGTTGCCGCAGCGGAGTTGAGCGACCGTTATATTACCGACCGTTTCTTGCCCGACAAAGCGATTGATTTGATTGACGAAGCTGCCAGCCGTATCAAAATGGAGTTGGACAGCAAACCCGAGCAAATGGACAAACTCGACCGTCGCATCATCCAGCTCAAAATGGAAAAAATGCACGTTGCCAAAGAGAGCGATGACGCCAGCAAGAAACGTCTGGAATTGATAGACGAAGAAATCGACGGATTGCAAAAAGAATACGCCGATTTGGACGAAATCTGGAAAGCAGAAAAAGCCGCCTCTTCCAGCACTGCCGACATCAAAAAACAGATGGACGACATCAAAGTCAAAATCGAGCAGGCCAAACGTCAAGGCGATTTTGCCCGTGCGTCCGAACTCGAATACGGTGAGTTACCGAAATTGGGCGCACAGTTGCAAGCTGCGGAAAGTAACCCCGACGGCAAAAAACAAAACAAACTTTTCCGTACTGAAGTCGGCGCGGATGAAGTGGCCGAAATTGTTTCCCGTATGACCGGCATTCCTGTGTCAAAAATGATGGAAGGTGAACGCGATAAGCTGCTGAAGATGGAAGAAGTATTGCACCGCCGCGTGGTTGGTCAAGATGAAGCCGTGCGTGCCGTGTCCGACGCTATCCGCCGAAGCCGCTCAGGCCTTGCCGATCCAAACAAGCCTTACGGCAGCTTCCTGTTCCTAGGCCCGACCGGTGTGGGTAAAACCGAATTGTGCAAAGCTTTGGCAGGCTTCCTGTTTGACAGCGAAGACCATCTGATTCGTATCGATATGTCCGAATACATGGAAAAACATGCTGTTGCCCGCTTAATCGGTGCGCCTCCCGGCTATATCGGCTACGAAGAAGGCGGTTACCTGACTGAGCAAGTCCGCCGCAAACCATACAGCGTGATTCTTTTGGATGAAGTGGAAAAAGCCCATCCAGACGTGTTCAACATCTTGCTGCAAGTATTGGATGACGGCCGCTTGACCGATGGACAAGGTCGAACCGTGGACTTCAAAAATACCGTTATCGTGATGACTTCCAATATTGGTAGCCAACATATCCAACAAATGGGTACTCAAGACTATGAAGCGGTAAAAGAAGTTGTGATGGAGGATGTGAAAGAACATTTCCGTCCTGAAATGATCAACCGTATTGACGAAGTAGTCGTGTTCCACGGTTTGGATCAGGCCAATATCCGCAGCATTGCGAAAATCCAGCTTAAAGGTTTGGAAAAACGTTTGGAAGCACAACATCTGCATCTGAAAGTCGATGATGCTGCCTTGGATCTGATTGCTAAAGCCGGTTTCGACCCTGTGTATGGTGCCCGTCCGCTCAAACGCGCTATTCAGTCTGAAATCGAAAATGCGCTGGCAAAAGCCTTGCTTGAAGGCAAATATGCGCCCGATAGCACAATCCATGTTAAAGAAGAGGGTGGTAAGCTCTTGTTTGCATAAGTTTAAAATAATGTAGTATGCTGTTGTAAAAGGCCGTCTGAAGGAATTCAGACGGCCTTTCCTAGTTATTGATTCACATCATATATTTGTTATGTAATTTGATTATTCATTGAATTTTAGAGAATATTAATTGAAAATCTTGTGCCGTGGATTGATAAAGAATGCGATATAATCCGACCTGTTTGCCGAAGTTCTTGCTAAATATCTCATTTTGTGTAATAATACTACAATGCAAAAACTGACTAATCAAAATCTTCACATTATTTTGTCGGAGCGCTTAAATGATACCGACTTTGTTCTTATTCTCAATGCATTAATCAAATTTTTGCGCCGAGGAGGCAAAAAACAGGCTTCCGAACGTTTTGATTTGATTTTATCTACTTTAAAACAAGACGATGCTCTATGTCGTCAATTCAGCCTGCGCTTCTATGCCTGGCTGTCCAAAGTTCACATCTATCCTGCGCTGATTAAGCTGGGTATTTTCTCGCGCCATAGTTTTACTCGGGAGATGGGCATACGGATTTACGAACGTTTCAGCCCGTCTTATAAAGATTTTTCCAACTTGCGCGAAGTGTTTTTATATCTTTTTCATTCGAAAAACGATGATAAATGGTTGCAAACCCTGAGTTTGCGCCAATGGTTGAGCATGTATGAATTGTTGCAGAGCAAAGCCGATCCTGCTTTGCTTCAGACGGCCAGCCGACAGTTGGCGGATGCTCGTTTGCGAGCGGTGGAAATGTTGTCTATTTGGATTGCTTCCGAAGCGATTGAGCCGGATTTAATACGGATTGCCCCCCGTTTGTTGGAAGCGGATTCTGCATTTGTCGCTTTACAACGCGAAATTGCGAAGATGGTGGAACACTATCGCCATAGTGAAGAAACTTATGACACGGCGCATTTGGAGGTTATGTTTGACCAGTGTGAAAAGCAAATTGACTATTTGCGCCGTCGTGGTACCGGAGCCGGGTCTGGTTCGTCAGTAAAAGTTGCCCACTTGCTCGAACGCCTGCAACAAACCATAGACCGCCTGAAACTGTTGACCAATATTCAAATTGAAACCGGCAGCCGCACCCGCTTAACCATCAATCTGATGAATGCGATGATTTATGCGGCGGTAGAGCAATACAGTACCAGCCACTTGCGTAAAAGCAGTATCAGAATGCTGGCGCGCAGTATTACGGAAAACAAAAGCCATCATGGTGAGCATTACATTACGCGCAACCGTAGCGAATATTTCAAAATGTTTTATTCCGCAGCAGGCGGTGGCGTAATTATTGCTTTGATGGCATTGAATAAAATCCATATTGCGTCTTTGGGATTCGGTGAGTTTACGACTTCATTCCTTGCCGGACTTAACTACGGCTTAGGCTTTATGCTGATTCATATGCTGCACTGTACCGTTGCAACCAAGCAGCCTGCCATGACGGCGGCAAGTTTTGCCGAGCAGGTGGACTCAAATGAAGGCAGCAAAGCGGTGGACAACAAATTGGCAAAACTGCTGATTGACGTATGCCGTTCGCAAAGTGTCGCCGTGTTTGGCAATGTATCGATTGCGGTATTGTTGGCGGCAGGGATTGCTTTTGGCTATGCCCATACGCATGGTCAGCCCTTGCTGAATGAGGCAGTTACGGCCTATCAGTTCAAATCCATTGAGATTTTTACCCAACCGACCTTATGGTATGCCGCTATTGCCGGCGTATGGTTGTTTTGTTCGGGTATTATTGCCGGCTTTTTTGACAACCGTTCCGATTATCTGAACCTGCGTCAGCGCCTGCCGTTTAATCCGTTTTTACGAAAAATCATGCGTCCGCAGCCGCGCCGCCGTTTGGCTGCTTATATTCATAAGCATTACGGCTCGCTTATGGGCAATTTTATTTTCGGTATGCTTTTGGGAATGACCGGCTATTTCGGCCATCTTTTCGGCTTGCCGCTGGATATTCGCCATGTAGCATTTTCTTCGGCAAATTTGGGTTATGCCACGATTAGCGGTCATGCAGATATATTCACTTTTATGCTTGGCTTGGCAAGTGTATTGGCAATCGGTATGGTGAATCTGGTGGTCAGCTTTTCTTTAGCTTTGGCTGTTGCGCTCCGTTCTCGCGGCACGCGTTTGGGCAGTATGCGTAATCTGCTGAAGAGCTTCTGGAGTCAAGTGAAAGCTAATCCTTTGATTTTGCTGTATCCGGTTCAAGTGAATAATAAAGACAACACGAAGTAAAATTGAAGAAAGGCCGTCTGAATATATACTTTTCAGACGGCCTTTTAGTTTAAAACCGATAAAGATTAGGCTTGCAGAGAGGCTCGGTTTTCCAAAACTTGGTCAATCAAACCATATTCTTTAGCTTCATCGGCAGACATATAATTGTCGCGGTCGGTATCGCGTTCCAAGTCAGCCAAATCGCGATCACAATGTTTGGCGAGTAAGCGGTTCAGTTTCTCTTTGATTTTCAGCAGCTCTTTAGCGTGAATTTCAATATCGGAAGCCTGACCGGCCAAGCCGCCGCTGATGAGCGGTTGGTGAATCATGATGCGGCTGTTTGGCAGGGCAAAGCGTTTGCCTTTTTCGCCTGCGGACAACAGGAATGCGCCCATACTTGCTGCTTGACCCAAGCATAAGGTAGAAACATGAGGCTTGATGAAGTTCATGGTGTCGTAAATCGACATACCGGCAGTAACCGAACCGCCCGGAGAGTTGATATAGAAGAAGATATCTTTATCAGGGTTTTCACTTTCCAAGAACAGTAATTGCGCAACAACCAAGTTGGCAGATTCGTCTGTCACCGGGCCGATCAAGAAAACGATGCGCTCTTTCAAAAGGCGTGAGTAGATGTCGAATGCGCGCTCGCCGCGACCGCTTTGCTCGATAACGGTAGGGACAAGGTAATTATTGAAATCGAAGGACATTTTTGTCTCCTGTTAATGATGGAAAAGCACCAAAGCATTTAAAGCGCTTCGGTGCTTTTGATTGTCTGTTTCAGACGGCCTTGGAGCAATTAAGCTTGTGCGCCCATTACTTCGTCAAAAGACAGCGCTTTTTCAGTTACTTTAGCTTTGCTCAGAACGAAATCAACAACGTTGCTTTCTACTGCCAAAGAAGTCGGGCCTTGCAGGCGGGAAGGCTCTGCGTAGTACCAGTCGATAACTTCTTGAGGATCTTCGTAGCTTTCAGCGAAGTTGGCAACAACGGCTTTGATTTGGTCTTCAGTTGGCTCAAGTTTGTTTTCTTCAACCAATTTAGCCAAAATCAGACCCAAAGAAACGCGGCGTTCTGCTTGTTCTTTGAACATATCCAAAGGCAGATCCAAGTTGGCAGCGTCAGCCATACCTTGGTTAACGAAGTTTTGTTTCATTTCGTTTGCCAAGCGAGCGGCTTCTTCGTTGACCAAAGCAACAGGAACTTGCAAATCGGCTGCTTTGAGCAGGGCGTTCATGACAGATTCTTTAGTTTGTTCACCGATGCGGCGCTCAACTTCGCGGCCAACGTTTTTCTTCACTTCTTCACGCATTTTGGCAACGTCGCCGTCTTCAATACCCAAAGCTTTAGCGAAGTCTGCATCAACTTCAGGCAAAGTAGCTTCAGAAACGTTGTTCAGAGTGATGGTGAATACGGCAGATTTACCGGCAACATCTTTACCGTGGTAGTCTTCAGGGAAGTTTACGGTAACATCTTTGCTTTCGCCGGCTTTCATGCCGACGACACCGGCTTCGAATTCAGGCAACATTTGACCTGCGCCCAATACGAAAGCGTAGTTTTTAGACGCGCCGCCGGCGAAAGGTTCGCCGTCGATTTTGCCTTCGAAGTCGATGATGACGCGGTCGCCGTTTTGTGCTTCACGGTCAACATGGTTGAAACGGGTGCGCTGTTTGCGCAGAATTTCTACGGTTTGGTCAACTTCGGCATCGCCAACGGTTGCAGTTACTTTTTCTACTTCTTGGGCAGACAGGTCGCCGATGGTTACTTCGGGGAAGACTTCAAAAATAGCGGCAACTTTGAAAGACTCTTGATCGTCTTGTTCTTCAACGGCTTCAAAGCGTGGGTAACCGGCAACTTTCAATTCTTGAGCAACGGCAACATCGTAGAATTCGCGTTGTACCAATTCGTTGATAACGTCGTTTTGTGCGCTTGCGCCATACATTTGGGCAATCATTTTGAACGGTGCTTTACCCGGACGGAAGCCGTCAATTTTTGCACGGCGTTGGGTTTGTTTCAGTTTTTTCTCAGTTTCTGCGTTGATTTTGGACCAAGGCAGAGACAATACTACTTTGCGTTCCAGATTTTCTAAAGTTTCAACAGTTACGCTCATCGTAAGCCCTTAAATTTGTTGTGTTAAACGGTTATCCTTCTGCTTAATCCCCCGAAGGATTCCGGGAATATGCATAAGGTCAAAATTTAGCTGCTTAGTATAACACAATGTTTCACGAATAACATAAAAAGGCCGTCTGAAAAGTAGGAAATTCTTTTCAGACGGCCTTTTTGCTTTGACATTGTTTTTTAAAGCTGGTCTTTTTGCGCCAGAATCCGTCGGCTGCCGTTGATGTCTGCCGGAGAAAGCACACCGGCATTTTCAAGAGCATCTACCAAATTGGCGGCGCGGTTGTAGCCGATGCGCAATTGGCGTTGCAGGGAGGAGATGGAAGTCTTCCGGCTTTCCAATACGAAGGCAACGGCTTGATCAAACAGTTCATCGCTGTTGGCGTTCGGATTGACAATATTGGTGGTTTCGATGGCCGCTTCACCGCTGAGCAAGCCTTCCACATAATTGGTCGGCGCTTGTTCTTTAATGAAATTGACGACTTGATGCACTTCATCATCGGAAACAAACGCACCTTGCAGGCGTGTCGGTTCTGCGCTGCCCGGTTGCAGGAACAATGAGTCGCCGTATTTGAGCAATTCGTCTGCACCCATTTGGTCAAGAATGGTGCGGCTGTCGATTTTGCTTTGTACGGTAAAGGCCATGCGTGTCGGGATATTGGCTTTAATCAGGCCGGTAACCACATCAACGCTTGGGCGTTGGGTGGCGACAATCATGTGTATGCCTGCTGCACGCGCTTTTTGGGCAAGGCGTGCGATTTGTTGCTCAACGGATTTGCGTTCGGTCATCATCAAGTCTGCCAACTCGTCGATGACGACCACAATCAACGGTAGTTTTTCCAGAGGCTCAGGATCGTCAGGATTTAAGCTGAACGGATTGAGTAATGGTTTGCCTGCCGCTTTGGCCTGCTCGACTTTTTGGTTGAAGCCGTCCAGATTGCGCACGCCGGCGTGTGAGAGCAGGCGATAGCGTTTTTCCATTTCGGCAACACACCAATTTAACGCTTGTCCTGCCTCGCGCATATCGGTTACAACCGGGCAGAGCAGGTGCGGAATGCCGTCATAAATGCTCAATTCCAGCATTTTCGGGTCAATCATGATGAATCGGACTTCATCGGGCGTGGCTTTGAAGAGCATGGACATAATCATGCCGTTTACGCCGACAGATTTACCCGATCCGGTCATGCCTGCGACCAAAAGATGCGGCATTTTTGCCAAGTCGCCGACCACGGGCGTACCTGCAATATCTTTACCCAAGGCAACGGTCAGTTTGGATTTGGCGTCGGTAAACACGGGTGAAGAGAGGATTTCGCTCAACATCACGTCTTGGCGTTTCTCATTGGGCAATTCAATCCCCATGGTGTTTTTACCGGCAATGGTCTCAACAATGCGTACGGCTTGCAGGGACATCGAGCGCGCCAAATCTTTGGACAAGGCGACAATTTGGCTGCCTTTGACACCTTGTGCCGGTTCGATTTCGTAGCGGGTAATCACGGGGCCGGAAGTGGCGGAAACAACCTGTACGCCGATGCCAAATTCAGCCAGCTTGGCTTCGATCAATTCTGCGGTTTGTTGCAATTCATCCGGATTGACGGCAACCGGTTCTTCAGACGGCATACGCAACAGGTTCATATTGGGTTTGTGGTATTCGCCGTTGTTTTTAGGTTCAGTATCGTCAAACAGGGAAGTTTGGATTTTAGGGGGCGGCGCAACGGATACGGCAACGGTTTTACGGTTGCTGCTGCTGCCTGCCAACGGAGTAACCGGAGTGGCGGTAATGGTTTTGGCTTCTTTAACCATGCGGCGCGTATTTTGGGTTTCCAAAGCTTCGGAGCAGACATCTTCTTTTTTATTTCGGAACTGAGACAGTTTTTTCATCAGGTTGCCAAACAGACCACCCATATGGCTGCCGGATTTGGCCATGACTTCCAACCATGACACCTGAGCCAGCAGGGAAATGGATAAAAGCAACATCACCAGCATAATCAACAGACTGCCCGACTTACCCAACAGCCAAGCCAAGCCTGAACCCGCCAGCAAGCCGACCAAGCCGCCTGCACCGACGGGAAGGGATTCGCTCAATGCATTGTCAAACAGGAAATGTTCGATAATCGGGCTGCACACCAGCAGGAGAAACAATGCCAAAGCGGCTACGCTGTGATTGTAGGGCTTGTGGTTTTCCTGCTTTTTCATGGGGCGGAAATTTTTGTAGAGGAAAACGCAAGAGGCAGCTATCCACCACCAAAACGATAGGCCGAACAGATAATATCCGACATCGGAAAGATAGGAGCCAAAGAGGCCGCCGAGGTTGGCGACATCGTTGCTTTTGGGAACGCTGCGCGACCATGCAGGGTCGTCCATGCTGAAGCTGGCCAGGGAAATGGCCAGATAAATGGTGATAACCAAGCCAAACAGCCATAAAGCATCATTAATCAAGTTGACGACATGCTCGGGACGCGCTTTTTTTTCTTCGTTTTTTTGCAGCTCTTTGGCGGCCTTGAGGCGTTGGGAGACTTTATTGTCGGCTTGAGTTTGTGCTTTGGTGGATTTGCGTGTGGTCGGTTTGGCTGCCGGTTTGGTAGAGACGCGTTTTTTTGTTTGGGTTTTAGAAGATTTTGCAGTCATGAGATAAAGGCCGTCTGAAAAGACCGGAGGTAATGTGCGTAAAGGGCAAATTATACCGTATTTACTAGGCACAAGAAATTGAAACGGGCGTAATCATTATAGGATTCAGGCCGTCTGTTTGGCATGACGAAAATTTTGGATTTCGTTTCCACCTATTCAGACGGCCTGATGTTTTGATTGATTTGGACTTACATTCTGCCCAGTTCGCGTTGTAGGGCTTGAATGTTTTTCTCTCTATCCAAAACCGCACCTTGCAGCGTACTGATGGCCTGTTGATTGACGCTGCCACCTTTGGCCGTCCGCGCTTGGCTCAGTTGCTTTTTGGCATCGGCCAAAGCCGCGCGTTCATTGGATAACTCGGTTTCCAAAATAGAACGGCGACTGTTGACGCCGGAGGATTTTGGAACCGGAGGAGGAGCTGTTTCAGAAGCGGTGCGGACAGGAGCTGGTTTGGGCGTTGCCTTATGGTTGGATTTTGTCGCTGTGTTTTTGCTTTTGGCCGGAGCTATTTGTGATGTCGGCGCATTGAGTGTCGGCGTATCGCTGACCGGGGCGTCGTATCGGCTGCTGCTGTATTTGCCGACAATCGGCAAATCGTTGACGGCTTGGCAGTTGCCGCTTGGGCGCGAGGTATAGACAATTGAGCCGTTGACTTCACAGGTGTAGATTTTTGCGGCATGGGCTTGGCTGTTGAAAATGGCAAGCGGCAGCAGGGATAGGGTAAGCAGATATTTTTTCATGATTCAGGTAGGGCTGATTCGTTGCAGTTGAGCATTTTATTCTTGTTCAGACGGCATGGGCTGCTGTTTTTTGGCTTTTGCACCGTTTTTGTTTTTGCTCGGTTTGTCGGCTTTTTTCTCTTGTTTATCCGATTTTTCCGCGCGTGCCTTTTTCTTAGGCTTTGCACTTGCGCGTTCATCAGAGGCATTGAGGCTGCGGATGTTGAGGTGGTAACCGCTGCCTTGATGGCCGCTGATTTTAGGCAATTCGGCCTGTGCGCAGGAGGATTTGGGTTCGGAAGTATAGCTGCCGTTGCCGCAGGAATAAACTGCGGCGGTAGCGTGAAGAGAAATACCCAAGATGAAAGAGGATACGAAGAAGTACCCGGCTTGTTTGATGGTTGAAGTCATGTTTTTCCGTATTGTGTTTTATTTCAGACGGCCTGATGGCTCTATTTTTATTGGGAAAACTCGGCTTCGACATCAACTTGGATTTGCTCAAGCTCTTCCTGCCATTGCAGCCATTTTTCTTCCAGTTGCGTTAATTTTACTTTAGTTTCTGTTAATTGTGCGAGTGTCTCTTGCAATTTGGGTTTATTTTCTTCTGAATAAGCAGATTCTTGTGCCAAAAATGCTTCACAGGCCGTCTGAATATCAGTCAATCGTGCGATTTCTTTTTCGGCTTTGTCGATTTTCTGCTGAATCGGTTTGCTGCGTTTGGCTTTTTCCTGACGGATTTGTGCTTCTATGCGCTTGGTGTCTTTGCGACTTTGGCTTTGTGCAGAAGCGGCGGGGGCAGCAGCTGCGTTTTCTTGTGCCAACCGCCATTGACGGTAGTCGTTCAAATCACCGTCGAAGTTGTTCAGACGGCCTTTGTCAATCAATAGGAAGCTGTCGGTAGTCGCTTCAAGCAGGCTGCGGTCGTGCGAAACGACAATCAATGCACCTTGGAAACTTTGCAGTGCAAGTGTCAGGGCGTGGCGCATATCCAAGTCTAGGTGGTTGGTCGGTTCGTCAAGCAACAGCAGATTAGGCTTTTGCCAGATAATCATGGCAAGGGCCAGCCGCGCTTTTTCCCCGCCGGAGAACGGCTCGGTCTTTTGAACCGCCATATCGCCGACAAAGTTGAAACCGCCTAAAAAGTTGCGGATTTCCTGTTCGCGGACTTCGGGCGAAAGCTGTTGGATATGCCAAACCGGACTTTGGTCTGCGCGTAAAGTATCCAGTTGGTGTTGGGCAAAATAGCCGATATTGAGCTTTTCGGAGCGAACGATGCTGCCGGAAAGTAAATCGATTTTTCCTGCCAATGCTTTGATAAATGTGGATTTACCGCTGCCGTTAACACCTAACAGGCCGTAACGTGCGCCGCTTTCCAAAGACAAGGTGATATCGTGTAAAACGGTATTGTCGCCATAACCTAAGTCGGCATGGTCGAGTTTCAATAATGGATTAGGCAGATGGGTCGGATTGGCAAACTCAAAGGAAAACTCGCTATCCAAATGCGCAGGAGCGATGCGCTCAAGTTTGGCTAATGCCTTCATGCGGCTTTGAGCTTGTACGGCTTTTGTGGCTTTGGCTTTGAAACGGTCGATAAAGGATTGCAGATGTTTAATTTGCGCCTGCTGTTTGACGTAAGCGGCTTGTTGTTGCGCCAGGCGTTGGGCGCGTTCGGCTTGGTAGAAATCGTAATTGCCGCCGTATTGGGTCAATTTTTGTTGCGACAGTTCGATGGTCTGCGTTGTGGTGGCATTCAAGAAGTCGCGGTCATGGGAGATGATGATTTGCGTACAAGGCAGGGAAGCGAGATGGTTTTCCAGCCACAACACGGTTTCTAAATCCAAGTGGTTGGTCGGTTCGTCCAAAAGCAGCAAATCGGCACGGCAAATCAGCGCTTGGGCAAGGTTGAGGCGCATACGCCAGCCGCCGGAAAAAGATTTGACGGGATGGGTATGTTCTTCTTGTGCAAAACCCAAGCCGTTAAGTAGTTTGGCGGCGCGTGCAGGAGCGGTATAGGCATCGATTTCTTCAAGTTTGGCGTGATATTCGGCTTGCTTCATGCCGTCGTTTTGTGCTTCTGCTTGGGCTAAGGCCGTCTGAAAAGCCTGCAATTCGGCATCACCTTGCAAAACGTAGTCTAAAGCGGAAATATCTAAATCAGGCGTTTCTTGAGAGACGGAAGCAAGGCGCCATGTTTTGGGAATAAGGATTTCGCCGCCATCTTGTGTGATTTCACCTTTTATCAGCGCAAACAGGCTGGATTTGCCTGTACCGTTTTTACCGATTAAACCAACGCGTTGGCCGGGGTTGATTACGGCATCGGCTTTATCGAGTAGGACTTTCAAACCGCGTTGTAAGGTGAGTTTTTTAATTTCTATCATGATGGCAGGCAAGGGGATGAGTAAAACGAAAGGCGTTATTTTACCTGAAAAGATATATAAAAGGCCGTCTGAACAAGTATGAAAACGAAATCAACGATTTCTATTTCACTTAATTCAGACGGCCTTTATGAAATGACGGTCGGAAATGCTTTCAAATTGTCTGTCGTTTCAATTAAATTTGAAGATCGGCATTGTCCGCACGGATTTGGCGCAGGAATTTTTGTGTCCGCTCATGTTTGGGATGATTGAACAAATCTTGCGGGCTGCCTTGTTCGACAATAACGCCGCCGTCCATCACGACGACCGTGGTTGCCACTTCTAAGGCGAATTTGATTTCATGCGTAACGACAACCATGGTCCAGCCTTCTTGTGCCAATTCCTTCATGGTATCCAAAACATCTTGCACCAATTCAGGGTCAAGCGCGGAAGTCGGTTCGTCAAACAGCATCAATTCAGGCTGAATCGCCAATGCTCGGGCAATGCCGACACGCTGCTGTTGACCGCCGGAAAGCTGGTAGGGGTAGAGGTCAATCTTATCGCCCAAACCGACTTTTTCAAGCAATTTGACAGCCTCTTCACGCGCTTGAGCGACAGGCTTGCCTTGTACGGCAACCGGTCCTTCCATGACGTTTTCCAACGCAGTTTTGTGCGGAAAGAGGTTGTATTGTTGGAACACCATGCCGGATTTGCGGCGCAGTGCCAAAATATCGTGTTTGCTTGGTTTTTTGGAAAAATCGATGCTTAACGGCTGCGCATTGTCAAACTCGATTTGACCTTGTTCAGGCATTTCCAAAGCGTTTAAACAGCGTAAAAACGTGGTTTTGCCTGAGCCGGAAGGGCCTAAGATAACAACCACTTGTCCTTTGCCGACATCCAAATCGATGCCGCGCAAAATGGTATTTTCGCCAAAGGTCTTATGGATATTGCGGATTTTAATCATGACAACTCCTTATTTGGCGACATAGCGGTCGAAACGTTTTTCCAAACGCGCCTGAATCAAAAACAGCACTTTGCAGAAACACCAATAAACCAATCCGGCTTCGATATAAACCGGTAGATAGTCATAGGAGCGATTAGCAATCTGTTGAGTAACTTGGAATAATTCAGTTACCGTTACAACTGCTGCAAGCGAGGTATTTTTGAACAAACCGATAAATTCATTGCTCAAAGGCGGTACGGCAACGCGGAATGCCTGCGGAGCGACAATGCGGCGGAATGTCTGCATATAGGTCATACCGATGGAGAAACCAGCTTCCCATTGACCTTTAGGTACGGACAAAATTGCCGCGCGTATGGTTTCGGAAGCGTATGCACCAACGTTGAGCGAAAAGCCGATGATGGCGGCAGGAATCGGGTCGATATAAATACCAACAGATGGCAGACCATAGAAGGCCACTGCTAGTTGTATTAAAAGCGGTGTTCCACGAATGACAGAAATATAGAATTCAACCACTTTAAGTAGAATTTTTTGAAGAATTCCACCAGGTGGCATGATTCTTACCAAAGCAACGGCTACAGCAATAATCATACCGATAACGAAAGAAGCAATCGCCAGAGGAAGAGATACTATAAAGCCGGCTTTGACCATAGGCCAAAACGCGCTGATGAGCATATCAGCGCGTGTTTCCGTCATAAACGGCAGAGAGGCAAGGAAATTATTTAACACTGATGTCTTTTCCGAAGAATTGTTCGCCCAGTTTTTTCAGCGTACCGTCGGCCTTCAGTTCGTTCATGGCTGTGCTGAATTTGGCCAATGCCTCATCATTGCCTTTATTGACAATCAAGCCGGAGCCGACTTTTTCGTCAGCCGGGGCAGACCAAACGATTTTTACACCAGCATCAGGTTTATTTTTCAGATAGTCCAATACTGCCAATTCGTCGTTCAGGGTTGCGTCGGCACGTTTTTGTTCAATCAGAGTCAGAGATTGCGCCAAACCATCTACCGGCACGAGTTCAGCTCCTGCCGCTTTGGCTTTTTCGCCATAGTTGCTGGTCAGGGATTGTGCGGTTTTCACGCCTTTGATGTCATCGATGGATTTGATGTTGCTGTCTTTGCGTACAACCAATACGGCACCGCTCCAGCTGTAAGGCTCGGATTTGTCAAAAGTCGCTTGACGTTCAGGGCTGGTCAGGCCGACTTGGTTGGCGACCACGTCAAAACGGCCGGCTTTCAAACCTGCCATCATAGAGTCCCAACGTGTTTCTTTAAATTCAACTTTGATACCCAGTTTGTCGGCAACTGCGCGGGTTACTTCGACATCGTAGCCGGTCAATTTGCCGTCTTTGTCGTGGTAAGTGAATGGTGCGTAAGTACCTTCCGTACCGACAGTGATGGTACCTTTGTTGTTGATACGCTCAATCAATGAGCCTGAGGCCGCACCGGATTGTGCCGGAGCAGAAGAAGCTGAGTTGCTACCTTCTCCACCGCAAGCAGCCAAAACTACTGCAGCGATGCTGCCAAGTACGAATTTTTTCAACATGGATTTTTACTCCTGACTTTAAGTGTGTCATTTAGTATTAAAGCGTGCATTCTAAGCGAAACTGCCCAAAATACAAAATACATCTTATGCCTTAAAAGGCCGTCTGAACGCTGATTTGTTCAGACGGCCTTGAATGATGTATAAAAAATTCAGCTTATGCAATTTCAAGCCACATGACTTGATAGGGTTGCAGGACCAAATCCTGATTCAGAGAAACGGTTTGACCGCTGATCAAATCGTGCGCTTTAAACGGCATGGCCTGCAGGGTGTGCGCACTGATGGTTTGCGCATGTTCGCTGAAGTTGCCGAATGCCAAAAGCGCGTTGTTGCGCATATAGCCGATGATGTGTTTGTTGTTGGTGTTGAAGGTGACCAATCTGCCGCCATTAAAGCGCGGATTGCTTTGGCGGATGGAGATCATATGGCGCAAACCTTGGAAAATTTGACCGGCAGTGGTCGAGCCGTCATGGCGTTGGTTGTACAACTCCTCATTGTAACGAGGACGGTGTGCCCAGCGGCTGTCATCGCTCTTGTTGCTGTCTTGCGACCAGTCATCGTCATTGAGCGTACCGACTTCGTCGCCTAGGTAAATCAGCGGTAGGCCGCCAGTACTCAAAGCAATGCTGTACAAGAGTTTGATGCGGTCAACGGCATGCGGATCATTTTGAGCCAAGCCGACCAATGCTGCGGCTGTACCGCTGACACGGCAGTCGCCTGTGCTTGGGTTGTATTGGAACGGTACGCCGCGTGCGAAGCTGCCGTCGAAATGGTTGACGAAGAAGCGGTTGAGGAATTGTCGGTGGTCATAGCCGTGAATACCGAACTGCCATGCATCCTCATCGGCAAATGTCCAGCCGATGTCGTCATGGCTGCGGACGTAGTTGACCCATGCTGTGTGGTCGGGCAGGTTGTGGCGGTAGGTCAGTGCTTGATGGAGCAGGTTGACTTCGCGTGTCGCAAGCGTGTTCCACAACAATGCCATTTGCAGAGGGTTGTAGCCGATTTGGCATTCGTCTTGGCTGATGTATTGGACAACTTGGTCAGGATGGACAATGGCTTCGGATTTGAAGAAGACGGCTGGCGCTGCGATACGCATTACAGAGTTAAACGCACGAATCAGAGCGTGTGCCTGAGGCAGGTTTTCGCAGCTTGTGCCCATTTGCTTCCAAATAAAGGCAACGGCGTCCATGCGCAGAATATCAACGCCCAAGTTGGCAAGAAACATCATTTCGCCTGCCATGGCACGGAATACCCAAGGATTACTGTAATTCAAGTCCCATTGGAAGGAATTGAACGTTGTCCATACCCAGCGGCCGTCTTCCAATTGCGAGAAACCGCCCGGATGTTGGTCGGGGAAGATTTCACGCAGGGTGCGGTCGTATTGGTCGGGCATCCAACGGTCAGGGAAAATGTAGTAGAAATTGTCGTAGAGCGGATCGCCGGCGGCGCAGCGTTTTGCCCATTCGTGTTCGTTGGAAGTGTGGTTGAAGATGAAATCGACAACGGCGGAAATGCCTGCTTCGTGCAAAGCGGCAATGACATCGCGCAAGTCGTCTATCGTACCCAAAGCCGGATTGACATCGCGGTAGCTGCTGACCGCATAGCCACCATCGCTTTTGCCTTCGGGACATTTAAACAGGGGCATCAGGTGCAGATAGGTCAAGCCCAATTCTTGGAAATAAGGGATTTTGGCTTTCAAACCTTGCAGATTGCCTGCGAACAAATCGACGTAGCACACGCCGCCGACCTGTTTGTTGGACAAAATCCAGTCAGGATCGTTTTCGCGTGCGATATCGATATCTTTTAAAGATACGTTGCGTTGGGAATAGCTTTGCCATGCTTGGGCAATCAGTTGCTCCAACATGGGGAGGACGGCTTCGTTGTTGTTGTAAACGTTGTCCAGCTCGTGCATCAGTTTGGGAAAGTGTTCTTCAAGCCGTCTGTCAAACTGTTTCCAGTCTTCAGATGCCTCGATGCTTGCACGCTGTTCGGGAGTGTATATCGATAGGGTGCGTTCTTTAAGGTGATGCAAGGTCAAATCAACCTGTTGAGTCTGGGTCAACATAATGCCTACTCCGAAATTAAGGTGAAATTGTTTTGAGGCTTGGTTTCACTTCTTTTGCAAATCCATGCCGATTGTGGGCGGCTAAGACTGTAATTTTGCGTCAAGAAACTGTCTCAATGATACTGGAAGTGCTTGAGTGTGCAAAGGGTTTTCAAGGTTAGGAACGATGATTTTTCAAGTGTTTGATTTTGATTAAAAGTAGGGTTGAGCATACGGAAAGTGGACTTTTGACGAACTTATCTTTCAGAGGGGCTGAGTTTGTGAGAAAAACTTTTATTTTTATTATCTTAGATATCTTTTTATTCCAATATGGCCGTCTGAAACATATGTACAGCATAGCGGGTTGCTTGTTTCGTCTAAAAACGTGTCATAGCGATTAAATTCATGACTTCTGATGTAAATCAAGATTCAATAAAGAGATAGTTATTCTGATTTGAAGAGAGAGAGGGAGTAGTTAAATTTCATTTATTAAAAAAATGAATTCATTAGTTTTCTTATTGATAGTGGTTATTATATAGATTATCAAGTTAATAAGGGAAAGCCCTCTGTCTGATTTGTCATGCTTGTTTAATATTATTTTTTAAAATTAGACTTGACCCATTACAAGCAATTACTTAAAGTATCCATCTTATTTTTACACAAGAAAACGGGTTGTCCCGTTCCAAAAAAATGAGCGCAATCAAACCACCACAAATCACCGTATTCGACAGCAAGCCAACCGATGCTTATTTCTTCGGTACTTGCGTTCTCGACCTTTTCATGCCTGAAGCCGGTATGGATGCCATCACTTTAATCGAACAACAGGGTATCCGCGTCCATTATCCTATGGAGCAAAGCTGCTGTGGCCAACCGGCCTATTCGTCAGGTCATCCTAAAGAAGCCTTTGATGTTGCCAAAGCGCAACTGGATTTATTCCCTGAAAATTGGCCGATTGTCGTGCCTTCCGGTTCTTGCGGCGGCATGATGAAACACCACTGGCCGACTTTGTTTAAAGGTACCGAGTACGAACAAAAAGCCATTGATTGCGCCAATCGTATCATTGAATTTACCCACTTCCTGCTGGCGATTGGTTACAAACCTGAAGATAAAGGTGAGCCGGTTAAAGTAGCCGTTCATACTTCCTGCGCGGCGCGTCGTGAGATGAATGTCCATGTGTCAGGCTGGCAGCTGATCGACGGTATGGAAAATGTTGAACGTATCGTTCATGACCATGAAAGCGAGTGCTGCGGTTTTGGCGGTACATTCTCTGTGAAACAGGCTGATATTTCCGGCGCGATGGTAACCGACAAAGTCGCAGCCCTGAAAGAAACAGGCGCAACTGAAATCATCAGCGCGGATTGTGGCTGTATGATGAATATCGGCGGCAAAATTGCCAAAGACGAACCCAATATGCCACGTCCGAAACATATTGCATCTTTCCTGTTGGAACGTACCGGAGGTAAAGCATGAGTGCGCGCGAAAATATTTTAGCGAAATTGAAAAAAGCCGATGCCTTGCCGATGGAAGAGCCGCCGGTTTTCGATTATTACCGTGAAATGGGTGTTTCTTGGGCAAACGATGTCGAGCGTTTGAAACATTGGGCGGCTGCCATGCGTGCCGTCAAAACTGAAATCTATTGGGTTACCAAATCCAACTGGCCGCAAGTATTCCGCCAAGCAGCCGAAGGCAAAGGCTTGAAAAACATTCTGCTCCCA
Source organism: Neisseria sp. HMSC061H08 (assembly GCF_001836795.1). NCBI lineage: Bacteria > Pseudomonadati > Pseudomonadota > Betaproteobacteria > Neisseriales > Neisseriaceae > Neisseria > Neisseria sp. HMSC061H08. The sequence goes on from NZ_KV830556.1 coordinate 481,109, forward strand.
TTGGAAACAGAACATGGTCAGCTGGCCCGTGCAGCTTTGGCCGATACTGATATTGAAGCGCGTGGTTTTGAGCGAAAAATCGACGACTGGAAAAACGAATTCTTTACCGATATTGAGGCTGGTTTTAGCGGCTCTAAATGCGGTATTGCCCGTACCGGTACGATTATGCTGGAGTCCAGCCCTGTTGAGCCGCGCAGCCTGAGTTTGGTTCCGCCTGTGCATTTCTGCCTGTTTGACACCAGCAAGATGTACAACGAATTCCATAATGCTGTTGAAGGTGAAAAACTGGTAGAAAAAGGCATACCTACCAACGTTATTTTGATTTCCGGCCCGTCTAAGACTGCCGATATTCAATTGACTTTGGCCTATGGTGCACACGGCCCGCGCGATTTGGTGGTTTTGGCCGTCCTGCCTGATCATATTTCCCCTGCCGATTTGGAGGAAAAAGCATGAGTTCCCAAACCATTAAATTCCATATGAAGCCGGAAACATTCAAGCAAAACGCCGCGATTTCTTTGCAAGACAAGCCTCTGCGTAAAAGCTTGCGCACAGCGATGGATATGCTGATGACCAAGCGCAAAGCCGTTTTGACAGATGAAGAAGAGCTGCAAAGCCTGCGTGACTTGTGTGAGCATGTCCGTCAACGTTCGTTGTCCAAATTGCCTGCATTGCTGGAACAATTGGAAGAAAACCTGACCAAGCTGGGCGTTAAAGTTCACTGGGCGGAAACACCTGCCGAAGCCTGCCAAATCATTCACAACATCATTACTGATAAAAACGGTAAGCTAATGGTGAAAGGCAAATCTATGGTCAGCGAAGAGATTGAGCTGAATCATTATCTGCAAGACCAAGGCATTAAAGCGGTTGAGAGCGACTTGGGCGAGTTTATCGTTCAAATGGCCGGTGAGAAACCAACCCATATCGTGATGCCTGCCATTCACAAGACCAAAGAGCAGGTGAGCGAGCTTTTCCATCAAAATCTTGGTACTCCATTAACGGACGACGTAGACCAGCTGACCGGATTTGCGCGTAAAGCATTGCGCGATATTTACAGTACCGCCGATGTCGGTTTGAGCGGTGTGAACTTTGCCGTCGCGGAAACAGGTACTTTGTGTCTGGTCGAAAACGAAGGCAACGGCCGCTTGAGTACCACTGTGCCGCCTGTGCACATCGCCATTACCGGTATTGAAAAAGTGGTTGCGAAGTTGTCGGATGTTCCGCCTTTGTACAGCCTGCTGCCACGCTCCGCCATCGGTCAGAACATTACCACTTATTTCAATATGATTACCGGCCCTCGCCGTAGCGAAGAGCTGGACGGTCCTCAAGAAATGCACTTGGTACTGCTTGATAACGGCCGTAGCCAAGCCTATGCAGAAGATCAAATGCGCCGTACCTTGCAATGTATCCGTTGTGGCGCGTGTATGAACCACTGTCCGGTTTACACCCGTATCGGTGGCGCGGCTTACGGCACGACTTATCCCGGTCCGATTGGCGAGATTATCTCTCCGCATTTGTTGGGCTTGGATGCGACACGCGATCTGCCGACTGCGTGTACCATGTGTGGCGCCTGTGTCGAAGTTTGCCCGGTACGTATTCCGATTACCGAACAAATGCAACGTCTGCGTGTTGAAGCGCAACGTTCGCCAACAGAAACCGTTCCACATCCTATCCGTGGTCAAGGTGCATCGCATACTTTTGGCGAACAAATGGCATGGCGTACGTTTAACGGTATTTTCAGCGGCAGTAAAGCTTATCGAGCATTCGGCTGGGCTGCTACCAAATTCCGTGCATTGACGCCAAGCAAGCAGTTAAGCTGGACCAATAACCATGTTCCGATGAAACCTGCCAAACAAACATTGCATGAGATGATGGCAGAAAGAAAACGTCAGCAAGAAAAAGCATAAGGCTTGAAAATAAAACCTGGGGGATAAAAGCCTCAGGTTTTATTTTTTATTAAATACTGCTGGTGTAGCATCGCTATTTGCAAAGGCATTTGATTTGATTTGATTATTGTATTTTGATTCTTTTGAATAAAAAGGCCGTCTGAAAGATTTTCAGACGGCCTTTATTACATCCACAAGTTTTTGTCTAAGTCCTTAGAGCAATACTTTTTCTACACCGCCGTTATTGGCTTTTTTCACAAACTCATCCAGCCAGTTTTCGCCGAGGATGTGTTTCGCCATTTCGATGACGATGTAGTCTGCAGGCATATTGTTGTCATCGGAGTAGCGGCTCAAGCCTTGCAGGCAGGCTGGGCAGGAGGTAAGCATTTTGACAGGTTCGCCTTGCGGCAGCTCTTTGAGGTTTTTCTCAATTTCCTCTTGTTTGCGGAACTTGACCTGAGTGGCAATGTCTGGCCGTTTGACGGCAAACATACCGGACTCGCCGCAGCAGCGGTCGCTTAAGACGACTTTCTGTCCCATCAGGCTGCTGGCCATTTGGGTGGCATTCATGGTTTTGATCGGGGTATGGCAAGGGTCGTGGTAGAGGTATTGCTGGCCTTTTACGCCGTTTAGTTGCACCCCTTTTTCAAGCAGATATTCGTGGATGTCGATGATACGGCAGCCTGGGAAGATTTCCTCAAAACGGTATTTTTCCAGTTGGTCATAGCAGGTACCGCAACTGACGACGACGGTTTTAATGTCGAGGTAGTTGAGGGTGTTTGCCATACGGTGGAAAGCCACGCGGTTGTTGGTGCTCATTTCTTCGGCTTTAGCCTTATTGCCTCCAGCGTCTTGCGGATAGCCGCAACACATATAGCCGGGCGGCAGGACGGTTTGTACACCGACATGCCAGAGCATGGCTTGAACGGCAAGTCCGATTTGGCTGAACAGACGCTCAGAGCCGCAACCTGGGAAGTAGAACACGGCTTCGGCATCTTCCGGAGAAGCCGGATTGCGGATGATAGGAATACTCTTGTCGTCTTCTATACCCAGCATGGAGCGTGGAGTTTTAGCAGGCACGCTTTTGGGTAAAGGACGGTTGATGAAGTGGATAACCTGTTCTTTGATTGAGGCAGTACCGACCGTAGCTTTGGGTTCGGCTTTTTGCTTTTGGGTACCGATTGGAAGAAGTTTGCCGATTTTGTAGGCAAAGTTTTGCGCAGGGAAGCCGGTCTGTATCATGGCGGCGCGAAGGGCTTTGATGGTTTTTGGGCCTGTGGCGTTCAAAAATGCCATGCCCATTGAAGCCGCAGGCGCAAAGCGTTTGTGGCCGGAATCGGCAAGGTAGTTGCGGACGGCTACGGTAACGTCGCCGAAGTCGATGTTGACAGGGCAGGGCTTAACGCAGCGGTGGCACACGGTACAGTGGTCGCCGATGTCCATCAGTTCTTCAAAATGTTTGACGGAAACGCCGCGACGGGTTTGTTCTTCGTATAAGAAGGCTTCGGTCAAGAGCCCCACGCCGAGGATTTTGTTGCGTGGGCTGTACAACAAGTTGGCACGCGGGACGTGAGTAGAGCAAACAGGTTTGCATTTGCCGCAGCGCAGGCAGTCTTTGACGGAATCGGCGATGGTGCCGAGGTCTGATTTTTCCATAATCAGCGATTCCGCCCCCAAAAGCTCGAAGGACGGCGTATAGGCGTTGCGCAGGTCCGAGCCTTTCATCAGTTTGTGACGGTTGAAGGTGTGTTTCGGATCGACTTGGTTTTTGTAGTTCCAAAACGGTTGTAAATCTTCATCGGTCAAAAATTCGAGTTTGGTAATGCCGATGCCGTGTTCGCCGGAAATTACGCCGCCGAGCGAACGGGCGATTTTCATAATGCGTTCGACCGAACGATAGGCCGTCTGAAGCATTTCGGCATCGTCTGAGTTAACCGGAATATTGGTGTGAACGTTACCGTCGCCGGCGTGCATATGCAGGGCGACAAAGACGCGGCTGCGTACGGTTTTGGCGTGGATTTTGCCCAAGCCTTCGATGATTTTGGTGTCGGTTTTGCCGCTGAAGATTTCAGAAAGTGGCTTCATTACGTCTGCTTTGACAGACACGCGCAGGCGGAAATCGCGGAAGGCAATAAAGCAGCTTTCATTGTCTTTGGCTTCGGGCGCGGCGTGGACGGCTGCGCCATAGCGGACTTTATAGTCGGCAAGTGGTGCGTCTAAGTTAGCAAGCAACCATTCCCAACGCGCTTTGACAGCGGAAACGTGGGCCAGGGCGTGTTTGCCGCGTTCGCCCAACAGTTCGGCGGTTGGCAGGTCTGTTCCCATTTTGTCGATGGGGAGTTTGCCGGACAGATATTGCTCCAAGGCGGCACAGAGTTTGAGCTTGTTTTGGATGGAAAGCTCAATGTTGATGCGTTCGATGCCGTCTGAATACTCACCGAGTCTTTCGAGTGGGATTACCACGTCTTCATTGATTTTAAAGGCGTTGGTGTGTTTGGCGATGGCGGCGGTGCGGCTGCGGTCGAGCCAGAAGGTTTTGCGTGCTTCGGGCGACACGGCGATAAAGCCTTCGCCGTCGCGTGCGCGGGCGAGTTCGCAGATATGTTCGGCGGCTGCCTGTACGGCGGCTTCGTCGTCGGAAACCACGTCTGCCAGCAAGACCATTTTAGGTCGGCCTTTGCCTGCCGCTTTGGTGGCATAACCGACGGCGCGGACGTAACGCCAGTCTAAATGCTCCAAACCGGCCAATCGTACGCTTTCATGGTCAAGCAGGAAATCGCGGATTTCGACAATAGACGGCGTTGCGGTGGCGACCGTGCCGAAAAACTCCATACACACGGTGCGCGTGTATTTCGGCATTTTATGCAATACGAAGGCAACGCTGGTGATGATGCCGTCCGTACCTTCTTTTTGCACGCCGGGCAGGCCGCTCAAGAATTTGTCGGTAACGTCTTTGCCCAAACCGACTTTGCGGAATTTGTGGCCGGGGATTTCCAAACGTTTGGTATTGACAATATTGCGGCCGTCTGAATCCAGCGTATGTACGTTAAACACGGCGGTTTCTTCATCGTGGATTTTGCCAAAATTGTGATGCACACGTTCGATACGCAACCATTCGCCTTGAGGATTGACCATGTTCCAGTAGGCGAGGTTGTCCAGGGCAGTACCCCACAGTACGGCTTTTTTACCGCCTGCATTCATCGCCACATTACCGCCCACGCAAGACGCATCGGCGGAGGTCGGATCGACGGCGAACACCAAACCTGCCTGATGCGCGGTTTCTTCCACTCGGCGGGTTACTACGCCTGCGCCGCAATGGATAATCGGATGTCTGCCGTCCAAGCCTGCCAGCTCAACGTATTCGACGCCGCGATGCTTGTCGAGTTTTTCGGTATTGATGACTGCGCTGTTTGCATCCAAAGGTACTGCGCCGCCGGTATAACCAGTACCGCCGCCGCGCGGGATAATGACCAAGTCCAATTCGATTAAGGCGCGCACCAAAGGCGCGATCTCTGCCTCGGTATCAGGATTGACGATAACAAACGGATACTCCACGCGCCAGTCGGTCGCATCGGTAACGTGCGTTACGCGAGCCAATCCGTCAAACATGATGTTGTGCGGCTTGGTAATTTTGCTTAAGCGTTCCAAAATCTGATGGCGTTTTTGGATGGTTTCATCAAAACTGCTATCAAAACGCTCGACTGCTTTTTCTGCTGCGGCAACCAAGACATCCACTTGCTGATTGTCGTCGCGGCGCTTGCGGATTTCATTTAAGCGGTGGCGCATTTCACGCACTAGCGCGGCGCGGCGTTTCGGGTGCTCCAACAAGTCATCGACCAGATACGGATTGCGCACGACCACCCAAATATCGCCCAATACTTCAAACAGCATTCGTGCCGAACGTCCTGTTTTGCGTTGACCGCGCAGGTCTTGCAGGATTTGCCATGCTTCGTCGCCCAACAGTCGGATGACGATTTCGCGGTCGGTATAAGAAGTATAGTTATAGGGAATTTCTCGAATACGCTGAGGGGCAGTAGTCGTGGTCATGGTCGTGTTCCGTTGATGGATGTAATGTTTTTATATTAAAGGCCGCCTGAAAAATGCAATTTCTTCTTGATGGCGTAAAGTGTTAATGTAGTGTAATTTTCGATATTTTTCAACGGAAAAGACAATAAACATTTCAATGGGAATGATTTGCAACTAGGCAATATTGTTTACAATCTTGTCGTGTAAATGGTTTTCAGATGGCCTGATAGATTTTATCGCTTGAGTTTTTCTGTAAAACCGCTATAATGCGTCTCTTCTACGGCGGGTCTCCCCGCATGGTAATTCGGAACACCGGGTCAGGGGCGGAAGCCAGCAGCCCACTCTGATGAGCCAGTGCCGGGGGTTCGGCTCGCCACCTTATTCAAAAATGCCGGAGATGGTTAAGTCTCCGGCATTTTTCATTGTATAAAGCGTAATAAAAAGGCCGTCTGAAATCTTATTTTCAGACGGCCTTTGAGTTTATGAGCCAGCTATTTACGCTTCTTCTGATTTGGTATTGGGCAAAACGCAGTTCAGGATAATCGCCAATACGGCGCACAAACCTACACCGGCGAAGCTCAAAGTACCTACTTTGATAATCATGCCGCCGATACCGGTCGTCAATACGGAGCTGACGATAACCAGATTTTTCGGCTGCATCAAATCGACTTTCGCATCAATCAATGTTTTGATGCCCAAAGAGGCGATTGTACCGAACAGCAGCAACATAATGCCGCCCATAACCGGCATAGGAATCGAAGCCAAAAACGCGTTGAACTTACCGAAAAACGCCATGAAAATCGCAAAAATTGCCGCCCAAGTCATGATGACGGGGTTGCTATTTTTGGTAATCATCACCGCGCCGGTTACTTCGCCGTAAGTGGTCACAGGAGGGCCGCCAATCAAACCGGCCACGCACACGCCCAAGCCATCGCCGGCGAGGGTTTTGTCCAAGCCCGGGTCTTTAGTGTAGTTTTTGCCGGTTACATTACCGATGGCCATAATGCCGCCGATGTGTTCGATGGCCGGGGCGATGGCAACAGGCAACATAAACAAGGCAGCCTGCCAGTTGACTTGAGGTGTTTCAAAATGAGGGACGGCAAACCAAGGAGCGTTGATGATGGCACTGGTATCGACCAAGCCCATGATCAAAGCCAACACATAGCCAGAAGCCACGCCGATCAAAATCGGAATCAGCTTCATCATCTTGCTGCCGAAGACAGAAACAATGACGGTTACCGCAAAGGTAAAGCCGGAGAGAATCAGCGAGTCGATATAGTCGATGACCTGTTTTCCATCTGCCTGACCCATGGCCATGCTGCTGGCTGCAGCGGCCACGGACAAGCCGATTACCATAATTACCGGACCGATAACCACGGGCGGCAACAGCTTGTGTACCGCATCCAGACCGCGCCATCTGATCAGAGCGGCAAAAACAAAGTACATGAAACCTGCCGCAAACAGACCGAACATGGTAGAAGGCAGGCCCCATTCGCCGATGGAGTAGATAATCGGTGCAATAAAGGCAAAAGAAGAGCCGAGGAAAATCGGCACTTTACGTTTGGTAACCAATTGGAACAACAAGGTGCCCAAGCCTGCGCCCAATAATGCCAAAGCCGGGTTCAGTCCCGTCAGAAGCGGCACAAGCACCATGGCACCGAATGCGACAAACAAAATCTGCGCACCGGCTACCGCCGTTTTAAGCTGGTTCATAAAAGCTCCGAAGAAAATTCAAACGGCGCAGATTATACTGATTTATCCTAGTCATGAACATTTATTTACAAAAGGCCGTCTGAACAAATGTAACGATGACACCTGTTCAGACGGCCTTGTTTGATAGTGAATGTTTAATAACTTATCAAAATCGATTAGGAAAATTTTCAGCCGCGTGTTTCGCGCCAAACCAAATAATCGCGCAGGGGTGGCATGGGCGGATTGATGCAGTGCGGACAGATGCCGGTTGTGTCTTCATCGTCGCTGTCGATATGGTAGTCGTTTGGATCGAAGCGCACCTGCTGCATGATGGCTTGCGCCAAAGCTTGAGCCTGTACGACATCAAAGCGGAATTTTTCAAGGATTTCGTTTAATAGGAGGATTTCGCCTTCGCTGAAAGATTCGCTGTGTTTGACAATGAGGCGTTGATAATCTTCATTGCTGATTTTTTCGTAAAGTAAATCGGTCTGGATAGTCATGATTTTTATTGTTGAAATAAGATGGTCAAGATGCAGATTATAGCGGATATTGTGGCGGATGTTTCAAAGCTTGTCTATACCATCAATAGCCTCCTATTTTTCAGCCTGATACGCTTTTTGCAGCGGTGTAATTTGCGCCAAGCGGGCATGATCGATTTGTTCGGCAATCAAATGGGCTTTGCCCTGTGCGTGGCACTCGGCGGCAATTTTGCCTGCATCTACTTGGTTGGCAGCCTCAAGTAAGGCCAGCCAGTGTTCGCGTTGCGGATAGGGGGTGTCTTCAAGATTCAGACGGCCTCGTTTGTCAGCCACGCAGACGTTTAAGGCCGTCTGAAAACGTTCGGGGCGGCGGAATGCATCGGTTTTTTTCAAAACCTTCAAAATGGTTTTGCTTTTGAATTGCCCGACTTGATGGAGCATGATGTGCCAACGGCAGACGAGTTCGGCAAGCTCGGCGCAGTGTTTGGGCGCGCGCAGGCGTTGATTGACTTCGCGGACGGGTTCGACGCCGTTGATGTCGTGTTCGTAGTGTTTCGGCAGGATATCGGCCGGTGTTTTTGCCTTGCCTAAGTCGTGTAATAGGGCGGCATAGCGTTCGGCAAGGGACAGATTCATTTCGGCGGCCCGTTGTACAACCATCAGTGTATGGATACCGCTGTCGATTTCGGGATGATAGTCGGCGCGTTGCGGTACGCCGAAAAGGGCGTCAAGTTCGGGCAGCAAGACTTTGAGTGCGCCGCATTCGCGTAAAACTTCAATCATTTTGCGCGGATTTTTCTCCATCAAGCCTTTAGCCAATTCCTGCCAGACGCGTTCGGCAACTAAGGCATCCGCTTCGCCGTTTTCTACCATTTGTCGCATCAGCAACATGGTTTCATCGGCAATTTGAAAACCATAACGCGCGGCAAAACGGGCAATACGCAAAATACGTACGGGGTCTTCGGCAAAGGCAGGAGAAACGTGGCGCAGGATGCCGGCCGCCAAGTCTTGTTGTCCGCCAAAAGGATCGATGATCGTGCCGTCTGAATCCTGAGCCATGGCATTGATGGTCAGGTCGCGGCGCATCAGATCTTGTTCCAGCGTAACGTCTTTATCGGCATGAAAACTGAATCCGGCATAGCCTTTGGCGGTTTTGCGCTCGGTACGGGCGAGGGCGTATTCTTCGTGGCTGTCCGGATGGAGAAAGACGGGGAAATCCTTGCCGACCGGCTGATAGCCTTGAGCCAACATGGTTTGCGCATCTGCACCGACGACTACCCAGTCGCGGTCTTTGACGGGCAGGCCTAACAGATGATCGCGGACGGCGCCGCCGACAAGATAGGTTTTTATGGTTTGTGTATTCATATAAAAAACGAACGATATAAAAAGGCCGTCTGAAAAGCCGTATTGGGTTTTCAGACGGCCTGATTCAGAATGCTATTATGACGCTTTAGGCTTGTTGCCGTCGATGATTTTCAAACCGGCAGAGACCAAGCTGCCGATGTCGGCAACGTTGGCGGGCATAATCAGCGTGTTGCTTTCTTTAGCTAAATTGCTGAAGGCGGCAACGTATTGCTCGGCAACTTTCAGGTTAACGGCTTCAGCACCGCCCTCTGAGCGGACAGCCTCGGCGATTTTGCGGATGGCGTCGGCGTTGGCTTCTGCCACCAGGCGCAGGGCTTCGGCTTCACCTTGTGCGCGGTTGATGCGGGCGATTTTTTCACCGTTTGACGCGTTGATGGCGGCTTGCGCTTCACCTTCGGATTGTTGGATTTCTGCCTCGCGCTGACCGCTGGCAAGGTTAATCTGCTCGATTTTACGGCCTTCGGATTCGGCAATGCGCGCGCGTTTTTCACGTTCGGCGGTAATTTGCGCCTGCATTGAGCGGAGGATTTCTTGTGGCGGAACCAAGTCTTTGATTTCGTAACGCAAGACTTTCACGCCCCATGCACCTGCCGCTTCGTCCAAAGCAGCAACAACAATGCTGTTGATTTCATCGCGTTCTTCAAAGGTTTTATCCAATTCCATGCGGCCGATGACAGAGCGCAAAGTTGTTTGCGCAAGCTGGGTAATCGCCATGATGTAATTGCTGGAGCCGTAAGACGCGAGTTTAGGATCGGTAACTTGGAAGTAGATGATGCCGTCCACAGTCAGCTGAGTGTTGTCGCGGGTAATACAGACTTGGCTGGGAACATCCAAAGGAACTTCTTTCAGCGAGTGACGATAGGCGACACGGTCGATAAATGGGATAAGGATGTTCAGACCTGCAGTCAGCGCTTTGTGAAAACGGCCCAATCGTTCGACCACATAAACTTCCTGCTGTGGTACAACGATAAAGGATTTGAAACCAAAAACAACAACGACGATGAGGAGTAGGACGGGGAGACTGAGCAGAAATTCCATAATGTTTCCTTATGATGATGGTTGGGAGAGTGTGCGGATAATCAGCAGATTACCGTTTTTGGCAGTAATGACTGCGCTTGAGGCCGTCTGAAAAGTATCTTGAGGCCGTTCGGCTTGTGCCTGCCAGTGTGTACCGCGGTAGGTGACTTCGTAAATATTGTCATGCAGGTGACGTAGGATGCGGACGTTTTGCCCAATATCCAAATCATCGTTGAGTGCTTGGGGAGTCAACTGATTTTTCAGACGGCCGTGTACCAGCCAGATACCGAATGCGCTGATGATGGTCGCGGTCAAAACGGAGGCAGAGAAGTGTCCGCTTAATCCGTACATGATTCCAGCAGCGACCAGCGCTACGCTGACCACCAAAAGATAAACCGTTCCGATAAATAATTCGACAATCAGAACAACGGCGGCGGCAACAAACCATATCGTCATGCGGCATATCCTTTTAATAATCTTTTGATAATCCTTATCATAATGGCAACAGCTTGAAATGAAAAGGCTAAGGTTGAAATTTATTTCAGTTATAATAAGTCCGTTCAAATACGGAGCGGCAAATAATGCAGACTTGGCACGAGGCAATTGGTGCGGAAAAAGAAAAGGTGTATTTTCAAACGATTTTGGAGAAGGTGCGCCATGAAAGGCAGGTGGGGATAACCGTTTATCCGCCTGAACGCGACGTATTCAATGCTTTTCGGACGACTGAATTCGGAAATGTAAAAGTAGTGATATTGGGGCAAGACCCGTATCACGGCGTGGGTCAGGCGCATGGTTTGGCGTTTTCCGTCCAGCCTGAAATTGCGGTGCCGCCGTCATTGGTCAATATTTATAAAGAGCTGGCTACGGATATTGAAGGCTTTCAGATTCCGCAACACGGCTATTTGCAGCATTGGGCGGAACAGGGCGTGTTGCTGTTGAACACGGTGTTGACTGTCCGTGCCGGTGTGGCGCATTCCCATGCGACCTTCGGTTGGGAGGCGTTTACCGATGAAGTCATCCGACAATTGGATAGGGAACGCGAGCATTTGGTCTTTATGCTGTGGGGCAGCCATGCGCAGAAGAAAGGCGCGTTCATCGACCGCAACCGTCATTTGGTGCTGACCGCGCCGCATCCTTCGCCTTTATCGGCATATCGCGGCTTTTTCGGCTGCAAACATTTTTCGCAGGCAAACGCTTATTTGCAGGCACATGGTCTAGAGCCGATTGATTGGCAGGTTTAAATAAGATGAAAGGCCGTCTGAAAGCAGATTTTCAGACGGCCTTATGATTTAGTCTCAAATCGAATATTCAATCAGCTCGTTTTGAGAGAAGACATAAACCTGTTTCGGAATCAGCTTCAATTCTTTGCCTTCGGCAATTTGGTAACGCGCGGCATCGCTGCCTGCCAGCGTGATATGCACGTCTTGTTTGTCGTGCTTCACCAGAATATGCGTCAATGCGCCGACGGCGTGGATTTTTTCGATTTTGGCACGAATCATCGGCGTTTCGTTTTCGGCGGCAAGCTGCCATTCGTGCGGACGGATATAGCCGATGGCGGTTTGTTCCTGCCATTTGTATTGCGCGTCCAATTTCCATTCGAAACCGTGGTAATGCCAAATGCCTTTTTCGATGCGTCCTTCAAATGCGTCGGTCTCGCCGAGGAACTCTGTAACGAAGGCGTTTTCTGGTTTGCGGTAAATGGCTTCGGCGCTGCCGGTTTGTTCGATTTGGCCGTGGTTCATGACGACGATTTCGTCGGAAACTTCGAGGGCTTCTTCTTGGTCGTGTGTGACCAGAATGCTGGTTACGCCTAAGTTGTGATGAATGTCGCGCAACCAAGTTCGTAATTCTTTGCGCACTTTGGCATCCAACGCGCCGAAGGGTTCGTCCAAAAGCAGGAGTTTCGGTTCGACCGCAAGCGCACGGGCAAGGGCGATGCGTTGGCGTTGGCCGCCGGAGAGTTGGTGCGGATAGGATTTTGCCAAATGCGAGAGCTGCACGAGTTTCAGCAATTCTTCGACTTTGGCGCGGATTTGTTCTTTGGACGGACGTTCGGACTTGGGCAATACGGTCAAACCGAAGGCGACGTTGTCAAATACGTTCATGTGGCGGAAGAGGGCGTAGTGTTGGAACACGAAGCCGACTTTGCGCTCGCGCACGTGTTTTGCGGTGACGTCTTGCCCGTCAAAGAGAATTTGGCCGCCGTCGGCGTTTTCCAGTCCGGCGATGATGCGCAGGAGCGTGGTTTTGCCGCAGCCGGAAGGGCCGAGCAGGGAAACGAGTTTGCCGGTGGGGACGTTGAGGTTGATGTTTTTCAGCGCGTGGAAGTTGCCGAAGTGTTTGTTTAAGTTTTGGATGGTGATGCTCATGCTGCGTTCCTTTCGGCGGCGGCGAGTTTTTTATCTTGTAATTTGGTAATGATGTTTTGCACCAGCAAGGTGGCCAAGGCTAAAAGTGCCAATACGCCGGAGAGGGCGAATGCGCCGGTGAAGTTGTATTCGTTGTAGAAGATTTCGACCAAAAGCGGGATGGTGTTGGTTTCGCCGCGAATGTGCCCCGATACCACGCTGACCGCGCCGAACTCGCCCATCGCGCGGGCGTTGGTAAGAATGATGCCGTAGAGCAGCGCCCATTTGATGTTGGGCAGGGTAACGCGCCAAAACATCTGCCAGCCGTTTGCGCCGAGTATCAGCGCGGCCTGTTCTTCACTGTCGCCTTGTGCCTGCATTAAAGGAATGATTTCGCGTGCGACAAAGGGGAAGGTAACGAATAAGGTCGCCAGAATAATGCCGGGGATGGCGAAGATAATCTGTATGCCTTGTGCTTCCAGCCATCCGCCCAATGCAGTGTGCGCGCCGAACAATAAGACGAACATCAAACCGGCCACCACGGGCGATACGGAAAACGGCAAATCGAGCAGGGTGGTCAGCAACTGCTTGCCGCGAAAATCAAAACGGATCAGCAGCCACGCCATCGCCACGCCCAATACGGCATTGATGGGAACGACAATCAGCGCGGTAATCAGTGTTAATTTGATGGCAGACCATGCTTCGGGATCGGTCAAGGATTGCAGGTACAAATCCCAACCGCCTTTTAAGGCTTCATAGAATACGGCAACCAAAGGCACGACCAGCATCAGCAGCAGAAAGCCCAAGGCGGTAGCGGTCAGCAATACGCGCAGCCAACGCGGTTCGCTCAAATTTGGATTGGTGGAATGGGTTTTCATGGTAGGGTAGTCTCGATTTATTCTTGTATCTATTCGGGCCGTCTGAAAAATGTTTGCTTGATGTTTCAGACGGCCTGTTGTTTGTTAAACCCTCGCTCCGGCGCGGCGGCTTAAAGTCCATTGCATAATGTTTAAAATCAGCAGGATGACAAACGAAATCATCAGCATAAACAGAGCAACGGCAGACGCGCCCTGAGCATCGTATTGCTCCAGTTTGCCGGTAATAATCAAGGGCAGGATTTCAGACACCATCGGAATATTGCCTGCGATAAAGATGACCGAGCCGTATTCGCCGGTAGAGCGGGCAAACATCATGCCTGCACCGGTCAGAAGTGCCGGTGTGATTTCAGGCAAAAGGACGCGGCGGAACGTAGTCCAACGGCTTGCGCCCAAAGTTGCCGCCGCTTCTTCATACTCGCCCGACAATTCTTCCAATACCGGCTGCACGGCGCGGACGATAAAGGGCAGGCTGACGACAATCAGCGCAATCCAGATGCCGGTAGGCGTAAAGGCGATTTTGATGCCCAAAGGCTCGAAAAAACGGCCTATCCAGCCATTGGGCGCATATAGGGTTGCCAACGCAATGCCTGTTACCGCCGTCGGCAGCGCAAACGGCAAATCGACCAAAGCGTTTACCAACCCTTTGCCCGGAAATTCATAGCGCACCAATACCCAGGCAACCAATGTACCGAACACGATATTGGTCAACATCGCATAAAACGACATCCGCAAGCTCAGCCAGACGGCCGCCAAGACATTGGGTTCGGTAATCGTGTTCCAAAATCCGCTCCAGCCGATTTCCGCCGCTTTGGCCGCCATCATCGCAAACGGCAAAACCACCAAAAGCGACAGGCACAAAACCGTCAAACCCAGGCTGAGCTTGAAACCCGGCAATACAGAGGGTGTTTTGAGTAACAACATAATGGCAACCGTCAGAATTTAATACACGCTTACTTTAACAAGGCCGTCTGGAAACTGGAAAGAATGCTTTGTTTGGTATAAAGACGATTTTGTTATATTGAAGACATGAAAAGGCCGTCTGAACGATCATATTTCAGACGGCCTTGCTGGTGTGATAAGGATTAATAGGCAACAGGATCTTGAGAGGCAGGCTGGCGTTGCGTTGCATCGTAGTTTTCCTGAGCCGAGCGGACGGCTTTTTCCAAACCGTTGATCCGTTCGAGATAACGGGCATAGTTGCGTTCATTGCCATAACGCACTTTTTTGCCTTCTTCCAAATTTTTCTTGGCGGTATCCAAAGCACGCTTGGCCGCGCCGACATCAGCCGGATTGACCGGGGCGACAGCTTCTTCCGCCTGCTCGGTTTTGCTTGGGGAAGTCGGCGTTGCCGGTGTTGAAACAGGCGCAGAAGTATATATGGACAGTTTGCCGATATTGCTGGCTTTGCAGTTTTTGCCGCCGGCTTGGGTATAGACTTTGCGGCCGGCAGAATCGGTACATTCAAAAATAGGCGCGGCGGAAACCACAGTTGTCAAAGCGAGCAGTAATGTGCTGAACCAAATTTTGTTCATTTTTTATTTTTCCTTAAAACCATTTCCACCAAACAAACAAAGCCACAATCATGATGATGTTGGCGAAGAGGATGGGTTTCCACTGTCTGGGCGCGCGCCGCAATTCGGAGCCTGAGCGCGTGCGGCGGATATAGAAAAACGGGCTGAGCAGCATGGAGGCGGCACATACCAAAATAATCACGGCGTAATAGATTTTGTGCGTTTCCATATCGTTTCTCCGTTTCAGATGGCCTGAAAGGCTGCCTACAACGCATTTTTGCGTGAAGCGTTGCCTGTTTTCATCTTGCATCGGTATTGGGCACATTTGCCATGGCCTCAATCCTGAGGTCTTTGCAAAAATATGCTACAATCGCGTCCGATTATAACATTCTATTTATAAAGGTTTTACGAATAATGATTTCTACCAACGGCATCACCATGCAGTTCGGCGCAAAGCCGCTGTTTGAAAACGTATCCGTCAAATTCGGCGAAGGCAACCGTTACGGCTTGATCGGCGCCAACGGCTCAGGCAAATCCACCTTCATGAAAATCCTCGGTGGCGATTTAGAACAGACTGCCGGTGAAGTGGCGATTGAAAACGGCGTGCGTTTGGGTAAATTGCGCCAAGACCAGTTTGCCTACGAAGACATGCGCGTGCTGGATGTGGTGATGATGGGTCATACAGAAATGTGGGCGGCGATGACCGAGCGTGATGCGATTTACGCCAACCCCGAAGCTACCGAAGACGACTACATGAAAGCCGCCGAACTGGAAGCCAAGTTCGCCGAATACGACGGCTACACCGCAGAAGCGCGCGCTGCCGAATTGTTGAGCGGCGTGGGTATTTCCGAAGATTTGCACAATGCGACCATGGCGGAAGTTGCCCCGGGCTTCAAGCTGCGTGTATTACTGGCGCAAGCCCTGTTCTCCAAACCTGATGTATTGCTCTTGGACGAACCGACCAATAACTTGGACATTAATACCATCCGCTGGTTGGAAGGCGTGTTGAACCAATACGATTCCACCATGATTATTATTTCGCACGACCGTCACTTTTTGAACGAAGTCTGCACCCATATGGCGGATTTGGACTACAACACCATCACCATCTATCCGGGCAACTACGACGACTATATGCTCGCTTCCGCCCAATCGCGTGAGCGCGCCCTGAAAGACAACGCCAAAGCCAAAGAGAAACTGCAAGAGCTGCAAGAGTTCGTCGCCCGCTTCTCTGCGAACAAATCCAAAGCCCGTCAGGCAACCAGCCGTCTGAAACAAGCAGACAAAATCAAATCGGAGATGGTCGAAGTCAAACCTTCTACCCGTCAAAACCCGTATATCCGTTTTGAAGCTGATGAAAAAGCCAAGTTGCACCGTCAGGCTGTGGAAGTTGAAAAACTGGCCAAACGTTTTGAAACCCAGTTGTTTAAAAACCTGAACTTCATTCTTGAAGCCGGTCAACGCCTCGCCATCATCGGCCCGAACGGCGCAGGTAAATCTACCTTGCTGAAACTTTTGGCCGGCGCGTACAACCCCGAATATTCAGACGGCCTGTTGCCGGACGAAGGCACCATCAAATGGGCGGAAAAAGCCAGTGTCGGCTATTATCCGCAAGACCATGAAAACGATTTCGATGTTGATATGGATTTGACTGAATGGATGCGCCAATGGGGCCAGGAAGGCGATGACGAACAAGTCATCCGCGGCACTTTGGGCCGCTTGCTCTTCGGCAGCAACGATGTCGTGAAAAAAGTGAAGGTCCTCTCCGGTGGCGAAAAAGGCCGTATGCTTTACGGTAAACTGTTGTTGTTGAAACCCAATGTTTTGGTCATGGACGAACCGACCAACCACATGGACATGGAAAGCATCGAATCCTTGAACATGGCGCTGGAAAAATACAACGGCACGCTGATTTTCGTCTCGCATGACCGTCAGTTTGTATCTTCATTGGCTACCCAAATCATCGAATTGGATGGCAAAGGCGGATATGAACACTACTTGGGCGATTACGAAAGCTATCTGGAGAAAAAAGGAGTTTTGTAGGGAAACAATATGAATGCAAATCTTAAAAAACTGCTACAAAATCTGTTTGCACTAATCGTATTGCCAGTGCTGGGCTGGTACATTACGTTTGGAGACACTGTAAATGTTGTCGCTACCGAACACGCTTCTCGTAAAGGCCGAGCAGTTGCTTGGTTATTTAACGAGTTCGGGGCACCCGGTGTTTGGGGCTTCTTGGGCATAATTTGGATTGTCTGCCTGTTTTTAGCCATTCGTTCATACCAAGCATGGCAGAAGGATAAGTTGCAGTAAATCAAGGTTTCAGGTAGTCTAAGTGTAAGTTAACGCGTAGTAGATGCCACATAATTTATCAAATTAGATGACAAAGGTGGATATAAAACGTGTGATTACGAAAGCTATCTGGAGAAAAAAGGCTTAGTTTAAGCCCATACTGATAGCCTATTAAGGTATTGAAATGCCGTCTGAAAATCTTTATGTTTTCAGACGGCATTTTTTGGAAGCGTTGCATATTGGCAATCACTGAAACTGCTAAAATTAAAATGGATAAATTTCTTGTTAGGAATTTTTATTAAAGCCATAAAACAGATATACAAAAGGCCGTCTGAAAATTTCAGACGGCCTTTAATTTATGTTTTGATAGAAAGAGGATTAACTGAATAAACCTTTAAACCACAACACAATCGCGTCCCACATACGGCGCAACCAGCTGCCTTCTTCCACACCGGTCAGGGCGACAACGTCTTTTTCGGCAATAATTTTACCGTCTTTCATGACTTTCAGCTTGCCCAATACTTGGCCTTTTTCAATCGGGGCGAGGACGGGCTGAAGCGTTTCTAAGATTGGTTTGACGTTTTTGCCGGTATCGTGGGGAATGGTAATGTAAACATCGTCCAAGAAACCGATATCTACGGCTTTGGTGCTGCCTTTGTAAACTTTGACTTGGGAAATCACTTCTCCGCCGTTGTAAAGTTTAGGCGTATCAAATGCCTGCAATGACCAGTTGAGCAGTTTGCTGCTTTCGCTGGCGCGCGCTTCGGTGGATTCGGCACCGGCAAGAATGGAAACAATACGGCGGTTGTTGCGTTTGCTGGAAGCGGCGAGATGGTAGCCTGCGCCTTCGCTATAGCCGGTTTTCAAACCGTCGATACTGCTGTCGCGATAGAGCAGGAGATTGCGGTTGGGCTGCTCGATATTATTGTATTTGAAAGATTTGTTTGCAAATAATGGATAATATTTCGGATAGTCATTAATGAGTGCGGCGGCCAAGATGGCAAGGTCGCCAACGGTTGAAACATGGCCGTTAGAAGAAATGCCGGTCGGGTTGTTGAAGTGGGTGTGCTTCATGCCCAAGCGTTTGGCTTCTTCGTTCATTTGTTTGACGAATTCGTCGACAGAGCCGTTGCCAATGGCTTCGGCAAGGGTAATGGCGGCATCGTTGGCCGATTGGATGGTTGTCCCTTTAATCAAATCGCTGATGCTGACAGGAACTTTGGGGTCGAGGAACATACGCGAACCTTCGACTTTCCAGCCGACGTTTGAAACAGTCAGCATTTGATCTGCTTGAAGCGTACCGTTTTCCAGTGCTTTAAAGGCAAGGTAGGCTGTCATCATTTGCGTCAATGCAGCAGGCTCGATAGGCGTGTCTGCATTGTTGGATGCCAAGGTTTGCTTGCTGTGCAGGTCGGTAACGATGTAGGCAGTCGCCGCAATTTCCGGCGGTGTTGTCGGGCTGTTGATGCTGCGCAGCAGCGGCTGCGTTTGAGCCTCGCTTTGTACGGCAGGTGCGGAAGCAACCGGGTCTGCAGCAAGGGCAGGAGTATTCAGGAGGGCAGCAAAAATTAAGCTAAGTAGCGTTTTTTTCATCATTATGTGTGGATTTGAATATGAGTGGACACTGTTTCAAAGTAAACAGTTTGGCATATTAAATAGATATTAAGCGGACATTATACCGTCTCATTTAGGCTTTGCTAAGATTTTTCTTGCCTTCAGACGGCCTCAGGGGTATGGTTTTAACTTTTTCCTCCGGTCGATTTGACCGAATTGCAATTTATTTCCGAACACTAAAATACCATGAACCATTCCCTTCCTCTTTCTGATTATCTAACCCGTATTTTGACCGCTTCCGTTTATGATGTGGCCGTAGAAACGCCCTTGGATTTGGCGCGCAGTCTGTCAGGCCGTCTGAACAATCAGGTTTTGCTCAAACGTGAAGATTTGCAGCCGGTGTTTTCGTTCAAAATCCGCGGCGCGTACAACAAAATGGCGAAACTGCCTAAAGAAGCCTTGGATTGCGGCGTGATTGCTGCCAGTGCGGGCAACCATGCACAGGGTGTGGCTTTGTCGGCGCAGTATTTGGGTTGCCGTGCGGTGATTGTGATGCCGGAAACTACGCCGAAAATCAAAATTGATGCGGTCAAGAGCCGAGGCGGCGAAGTGGTATTGAAAGGCGTGTCTTACAACGATGCCTATGATTATGCGATGGAGTTGGCAGAAAAGGAAAAACTGACTTATATCGCGCCTTTTGATGATCCTGATGTGATTGCCGGTCAGGGAACTGTCGGCATGGAAATTCTCCGTCAACACCGTAATATCAATGCGATTTTTGTTCCGATTGGCGGCGGCGGTTTGGCAGCAGGCGTAGCGGCATTTATCAAACAGGTTTGCCCTGAGATTAAAGTGATTGGCGTGCAAACCGATGACTCTTGCTGTATGAAGCAATCGGTAGAGGCAGGTGAAATCGTACATTTGAAAGATGTCGGCCTGTTTTCAGACGGTACTGCGGTTAAAGTGGTGGGCGAGGAAACCTTCCGCCTGTGTAAAGAGCTGTTGGACGAAATTATTACGGTCAATACGGATATGTTGTGCGGCGCGATTAAAGATATTTTTGACGATACGCGCAGCATTACCGAGCCTGCGGGCGCATTGGCACTTGCCGGCCTGAAGGCTTACGTTGCGAAAAACAATATTCAAGGTCAAAACCTGGTTGCCGTCACCAGTGGCGCCAACATGAACTTCCACCGCCTGCGCCATGTTTCTGAACGCAGTGAACTGGGCGAGGGCAACGAAGGTATTTTTGCCGTTACCATTCCTGAAGAAAAAGGCAGCTTCCTTAAGTTTATCAATGTCTTGGGTAGTCGGAATATTACCGAGTTCAACTATCGCTACGGCAGCGATAAAAATGCGCATATTTTTGTCGGCTTGCAAACCGCCGGTGCGCAAGACTTGGCCGTCATCAGCAAACAACTGGCTGACGCAGGCTTGCCCAATGTTGACCTGACCAATGACGAAATCGCCAAAATCCATATCCGTTATATGGTCGGCGGACGTACGGAAAAAGTATCCAGCGAACGCTTGGTCAGCTTTGAATTCCCGGAGCGCCCGGGTGCGTTGTCCCGTTTCTTGAACCATATGCGCGCCGAATGGAATATTACTTTGTTCCATTATCGCAATCATGGTGCGGACTACGGCCGTATTTTGGTCGGTATCGATGTACCTGACAGCGACAATGAGGCTTTTGCCGACTTTTTGGAGAGCTTGGGTTATGTTTATAAAGAAGAAACTGATAATCCGGCTTATAAACTTTTCTTGGCTTAATCAGTAAGATAAAAGGCCGTCTGAAATTTTTCAGACGGCCTTGTGTTTTATGTTCGGCTTTATTTCTTACGGAACACCAAGTCCCAAACGCCATGACCCAATCGTTTGCCTCGAGCTTCAAATTTGGTTTCAGGACGATAATCAGGCGTAGGGGCGTAATCGGCAGCTGTGTTTTGCAAAGAGTCGAAACTGCTCAAAACTTCCAGCATTTGCACGGCGTATTCTTCCCAGTCGGTTGCCATATGGACATAGCCGCCGCTTTTAAGTTTGGGCAGCAGCTTTTCAACAAACGGCACTTGTACCAAGCGGCGTTTATTGTGGCGTTTTTTGTGCCAAGGGTCAGGGAAGAAAATATGAATGCCGTCTAAAGAACCGTCTTCCAGCATCTTTTCTACTACGTCCACTGCATCATGACGCATTACGCGGATGTTGGAAATGTGTTCCTCCTCAATCAGTTTCAAGATATTGCCCACGCCCGGGCCGTGAACATCAATCGCTAAAAAGTCGGTATTGGGCAGACGTTTGGCGATTTCCACCGTTGCAACACCCATACCGAAACCGATTTCCAAAACTTTAGGGTTGTCCCGTCCAAAAGTGCGGTTCAAATCCAAAGGGGCTTCTTGGAAGTCCACACCAAATTGCGGCCACATCGTATCGATGGCGCGCTGTTGGGCAGCGGTCATATGGCCTTGGCGCAAGACGAAACTGCGGATGCTGCGTTTGTGTTCTTCAGGAACGGTATTTTCGGGTGTATTTTCTGGAATGTTTTCGGACATGTTGTTTTAAATCAGTGAGAAATCAAATAAAAAGGCCGTCTGAAAGAATCAGACAACCCTGCATATAAATCGGCGTGATTATAGCGAATAAACACTTTTCCTGAAACATTTTAAAAAGAAGGTTTCAGACGGCCTGATTAAGACAATACCGGTTGCGGTACTTTGTGTTGCACCGCATAAACCGCTGCTTGAACGCGGCTGCTTAGGTTCAACTTACGCAACAGGTTTTGCACATGCACTTTGACGGTTGACTCTGCCAAGTTCAAATGGCGGGCAATGATTTTGTTGCTGTGTCCGGCGGCAAGATAGCCCAAGATTTCCATTTCGCGCGGGGTCAGCTGCGCCAGCAGGTGGTCGGAGCGGGAAGGAGAAGGGGAAATCAGCGATTGCACCAAGCGGCTGGTCATTTCTGGAGAGAAGACATTGTCGCCATCGACGGCTTTGCGGATACTTTCTAAGAGGAAGTCGGCATTGATGTTTTTCAGCAAAAAGCCTTTTGCACCCATACGCATACATTCGGTCAAGTCATCGCTGTCTTCGGAAACGGTCAGCATAATGACGGTCAGTTGCGGATTGATACTTAAAATTTGAGCCAATGCTTCGCGGCCATTCATGACCGGCATATCCAAGTCCAGTAAGACCACATCAGGCTTGAGCTGCTCAACCATTTTTACGCCGGCCAGGCCGTCTGAAGCTTCGCCGACGACCTCAAAATCAGGCTGGCGTGAAAGCAAGGCCTTGATACCGCTGCGAAATAGGGTGTGGTCGTCAATAAGGGTAATCTTAATCGTCATGATGCTGTTCTCATTTGTTGCGGCAAAGTCAGCATAACCGCCGTACCTTGCCCAATCTGCGATGTAATGGCCAATTCTGCGTTAATCCGTTGGGCCCGTTCTTGCATAATGCCCAAGCCGACATGTTCGCCTGAAGGCCGGTCTGATAAGTGTTCTTTATTAAAGCCTGCGCCGTCGTCACGAATCGTCATGACAAAATCGCCGTGGTTGGCAATTTCGACGCTGACATGTTGCGCACGCGCGTGCTTCCGAATATTGGACAGGCTTTCCTGCAAGATGAAGATGATTTGCAAATGCTCATCATAATTCAAAGCCTGCCCGTCGTCCTGCCATTTTAAATCAACTGGAATACCGGTTTGTCGTTCAAAACGCGCCAGCAGCGATTCTACCGCTTCAGGAAAATCTTTATTACTGATTTTGGTGCGGAAATTCATCAAAAGTTCGCGTACGTCTTCATAGCATTCCTGCACGCCGTCTTTAATGAAGCTGATGTTTTCTTCAGCCTGCTCGCGTTGGTTTGAAGCAAACGCGCTTTCCAACATTTGCACCTGCAAATTCAAAAAGGTCAAAGCTTGCGCGATGCTGTCATGCAAACCTTGCGCAATCAAGTTACGCTCCTGCAAGACTGCAAGCAGGCGGCGCTCTTGTTCCATGCGGTTGCTTGCGATGGAAATGCCCAGCTGTCCGCTTAAAGTATGCAGCAGTTTTTCGTCTTGCTCGTCAGGCATATGGCCGTCTGAAAAATATAGGGTCAGTACGCCGAGCTGTTCGTCTTGATAAACGATCGGAAATTCTACACGATTTCCTTCTTCGGTTTCACCGACGCTTGCCGCCAAATCAGAACGTTTCCGCTCCTCATCGGAAAGATATACCGTACCGCCTAAGGCTGAAAACGCCGGCAGAATCTGAGTTAAAAATTCTTCTGCCGCCTGTTGCGGCGTAAAGGTTTGGTGCAGGTTGCGCGTAGTTTGGTAGAGCAGGGTCAAATCACGGTTTTGCCGGGCCAAGTCTTGGGTTTGTTGGGCAACCTGTCCTTCTAAATCCGTATAAAGCGTATGCAGACGGCGGCTCATTTGGTTAAAGCCCTTGCTTACTTGGGCAAACTCACGAATCTGGTCTGTCTCGATTTGAACGCCGAAATGCCCTTTGCTGATGGTTTCTACACCATCGCGCAGTTTTTCCAAGGGGCGGATAATCCATGAATAATGCCAAACAATCATCAAGCCTGCAGCCACAACAATCATCAGCATCATGGCCATTTGAAAGCGGCGCAGCCACAAGGTATTTTGCTCGTTGGCATTTTCCATCGCCTGTAAAAACAGCTCGATATTGCCGGCAAAACGGTACAGGCCGATTTGGGTCGGGCGCTCGTAATGTTGCAAAGAAGGCTTGATGTTGGATTCCCAATCGATCAACAGCATCGATTGGATCAAATCGTAAGCCAGCGGCATTTGGGACGGAATCAGCGGATGAATGGCATCGCTTTGCGTCACACTGGCCAGCGTACGCTCAAATTCTTTGATTTGGTTGTCAATTTGCGCATTGGGCGTACGGACGCTTGCCATATAAGCCAACCGATACACTTGCATTTTCAAACTGCCTGCATCTTCAATCGTTTTGGCCGCGTTTTCCAAACGCCAAGAAAGCAGCAGGGTAAAAACAATCGACAAAAACGCCGAACTGACCCATAAAAAAGTCAGCAGTTTTAAACGCGAAGACAGGCTCAGGCCGTCTGAAGATCCGGAGAATAAACGCATAATACACGCAGGGAAACTAATCCGATAATCTTATAAAAATATCATTCTTTCGGCCTATAAACAACCTGTCTAAAATAATTGTATGGTTATGATAAGAAAAAACAGGGGTTTAATGTAAAATCATGTTATGATAAAATTCATCTCAAGTGAATTAAATCATGAAAATAAGGTTTCAGACGGCCTGAAACCTTGAAACTTATCCAATAAACACAACATCTTGAACCACACTCCATACTCTGCTTCGCAAAGGACTACCAAAATGAAAATTTTCGCACTGATATTGGCCGGCGGGCAGGGAAGCCGGATGGGAGGTGTCGATAAAGGGTTGGTACAGTGGCACAACAAAGCCTTGATAGACCACGTTATCGAAAAAATCCGCCCGCAAGTCAGCCATATCGCCATCAGTGCCAACCGCAATCTCGAATCCTACGCCCAACGCAGCGCGCACGTTTTCTCCGATGCGCGCCAATGGCAGCATTACGGCCCTTTAGCCGCTTTGTGCACTGCCGCCAACGATTTACAAATTGCCACTGCCGATTGGCTGCTTATCGTATCCTGCGATATGCCGCGTTTGCCGGAAAACTTGGTTTCCCAGTTTGAAACCATCGCGCGGCGCACGCCATTGTGTAATGCGTTTTATGTGGAGACCTCTGCCAGACCGCATTACAGCGTGATGTTCATCCGTCCGCAAATCCTGCAAAGCACCGTGCCATACCTTTATTCAGGAATGCGCAGCATCCGCGGCTGGTTGCAGCAACAGCGCGCGCGGTTTGTCCATTTCCCTCATGAGCAGGATTTTATCAGCTACAACACAGAAAATGATTTGGCCCAGCCTTTGTAGTTGGGTAGGTAGAAGCAATAAGCTTCTGATGAACTGAATTGTTTTGCAATAAAGTATTTTATAAAAGCTTTAGGCCGTCTGAACAACAGACGGCCTTTGTTTTGTCATTTTAAAACTAAACAAATTATAGGCAACCGGCAAAGTTTTCTGCGGCTAATGGTTTCCTGCCTAGTAAAGCTGCAAAATCAGAATAATCAGCGCATGAACCTTGCTTGAGCAGGGCAAAGCTGTCGCGGCTGATGATGCTGTTGCTGAGGAGGTTGGCCAACGGCAATGCTGGGTCAATCAGGCGCAGGGGAACGGGTAGGATGTGTTGCGGCGGTTTGTGGTGCAGAGTTTGGCGGAGGGTGGTCAGGTATTCCGCCAAGGTCAGGTTTTGGCTGCCGGTCATGTTAATGATGCTATGGTCGGTGTCGGTTTGGGCGGCAAGTTTTGCCAAGCCTTCGGCAACATCGGCAAGATGGACGGGCTGCAAATGAAAGCGGCCGCCTTCCGGCAGGGGAAGCAAAGGGAGGCGGGCTAATTTGATGAACAGTTCGCAGCTGGTTCCTCCTCGCCCGTAAACGACGGATGGTCTGGCTATGGCAATCGGGATGCCGCTTTGGGCGACGGCATCATCTCCACGTCCTTTGCTGCCGACAAAGTTGATGGATTGAGATGGGTCGGCACCCAGTGCGGATAGTTGCACCCAGTGTTTTATGCCTGCTGTTTTTGCCCATGCGGCGAGTTGTTTGGGCGTACGGTGGTGTACGGTTTCGAGTATTTCGGCATGACGGTTCATGATGCCGATGCAGTTGATGAGGACGTCTTGCCCCTCTAATAAACGGCGTGCGGCGGTTTCGTCAGGATGAAGAAAATCGAAGGCGCGGCGGTCGGGCGTGTAAACTTGGTGACCTTGTTCTTTTAAGATTTGGGCGGTACGGCTGCCGATGAAGCCGCTGCCTCCGAAAATGATGATGTTCATGGTTTTTCTTTATGGTGTTGCTGAGGTCGTCTGAAAATCTTTAAATCGGTTTCATCACCATCAGGAAGTAAATCACGATAGTGGCGCAAAAGGCGGGATAGCCCAGCAATTCCCAGCGTCTGGCATAACGCCAATAGGGTTCTGGAATGGTGTCTGCGTTTTCTTTATGCGCTTGTTCGGCAATCTTTGCCATACGGATTTGCAGCCAGACAACGGGCAGCCAGCAAATGCCTGCAAGGATGTATAAACCGATCGTCATCCATACCCAATTTTGTTCTAGCATGGTGGAAACGGTATAGCCACGTTCGTACAGCATCCATAAGCCGGACAAGGGTTGGAAAATGACGGCGGGAGTCGTAAACCACCAATCTGCTTTGATGACCCAATGCGATACGACCGACTGCGCGGCGACCGAACCGCTGCGGTTTGCCCAAAAGAGGTAAAACGCTGTACCAAAACCGGTGCCGACCATTAAGGTAGCCGAGATGATGTGCAGGGTTTTAACGATTAAATAAGTGTTCATTTTTTATCTCCTACGGATTGATACAGGAAAAACAAAATAGCCATAATCGGCAGGTTTTTTAACAAAGGCGCAAATGGATGCGCCCACATTTCGGGCAGTCTGAAAGCAATGATCAGGCTGTATGCCGCGACGGTTATCAATTGCAGCAGCCATATTGCAGAGCGGGAGCGAAAGCGGCTGAAGCATAAAAAGGCAAAACTGGTATCCAATAGTGAAGCGGTAATTAATGTTGGCCATTGCAACGGATTGGGAATACCGACCGAATGCAGCAAATCCAATGACATTTCAGGCATGAAAAGCAGAGGCTGGGTACCGCTCCAGAGCCATAGCAATCCCATCGAGTAAGACAGATAGGCGGGGAGATTGTGCGTAGTGTTGTCGGACATGCTGGTTTCCTAATTTGTTTTAGTGTTTAAATGCATATGTTATCTGTAATTTCTATAATTTCTGTTAAAAGAGAAATAATAGGGTAAAAAATTTTAGATAGGCTTCGGGATTGTTTCTTTAGGTGGGAAATCTATATCCAGTGATTCAAAATCTACCAAAGAACATTAAGCTTCAGATAAACATGCCCATACAAAGCTGCCATGAGCATGTTTCCATATTTCAAAATAGCATCGGCTCTATTTATTGAATTATTGAACAAATGCCCATTGCGATCAACGGAAAAATTTTTGTATTCCGGCACCTATTTTTAAAATTTTCACCATGGTTGAAGTAGAAAGCTTCAACATTTCATTTGCCCACATGGTCAGCGTATTGATGAAATCATGGGTTTGTCGGATTCTTTGCTTGGCGGTTTCGTTTTCCTGACTAAACTCAGGGCTGTCGATCAGGCTTTGCAAAAATTGCCGCGTCGGTTCGATTTCACGCTGCATACGCATTTCTGCGATGGTGCGGAACAAAGTCCAAACGTCATCTGAAGTTTCAAAATGATCGCGCCTGTCGCCCAGAATGTGCACGGTATGTACCAGTCTCAGGTTTTGCAGCTCTTTGATGCTGTTGCTGACATTGGAGCGCGCTACGCCGAGCGTTTCAGTGATTTCTTCGGCGTTCATCGGTCTGCCTAAGATGTAGAGCAGGGCATGGATTTGTGCAACGGTACGGTTTACGCCCCATTTGGTACCCATTTCTCCCCAATGGAGGATAAATTTTTCAGTGGTCGGATTCAGTTTCATAGTGTTGATA
The DNA here is from genome assembly GCF_001836795.1 of Neisseria sp. HMSC061H08. Classification (NCBI taxonomy): domain Bacteria; kingdom Pseudomonadati; phylum Pseudomonadota; class Betaproteobacteria; order Neisseriales; family Neisseriaceae; genus Neisseria; species Neisseria sp. HMSC061H08. Next base: position 508,767 of record NZ_KV830556.1, read on the forward strand.
TTCTATTCCATTTTTTATTTCTGTCAATACAGAAATAAAAAAAATTTTGCCGTTTGAAGTAAAGTGTTCAGACGGCCTTTTGAATGAACTCTTCTAAATGCATCAATACTATATCTAACATTACCAGTCATGATTTCTTATCAGTAAAAGATGTTGTTCGTAAACCGGTATGTTTTGAATAAAAATTTATCCGTACAATCTGCTGGATCAGATAACGAGGAGCAGAACATGAAAAAAATGCCTGTATTGTTTGTTGGGCATGGCAGCCCGATGAATGTGTTGGATAAAGAAAACGTGTTCAATCAGAATTTCAGTCTAATTACGCAAAAGTTTACCAAACCAAAAGCCATTTTGATGATTTCAGCGCATTGGTACAGCAGCCGTTTGCAGGTTACGTCTGGTGAACATCCTAAAATGATTTACGATTTCTACGGCTTCCCCGATGAACTCAGCCAAGTGCAATATCCTGCGTCTGGTTCACCTGAGTTGGCGGAGCAAGTGCGGTCATTATTACGGCCGGAAAATGTCGAGCTGAACCCAATGCGTGGTTTTGATCATGGCGCATGGGCGGTATTGAAATTTCTCTATCCCGAAGCCGATATTCCCGTGGTGCAACTTAGCCTTAACCGTTTGCAATCGGCAGAATGGCATTTCAATTTGGCGAAAAAATTATCTGTCTTGCGCGAACAGGGTGTGTTAATCATCGGCAGTGGCAACATTGTGCATAATCTGAGGGCGATAAGCTGGGAGAATATCGACCAAATCGGTGCAGGGTATGATTGGGCGTTTGCGTTCCGCGAAACGGTCAATCAGGCGATTGCAACACGAGATGATGAAACTTTGGTGCATTATGAGCAGCTAGGCGAAAAGGCCGAGCTTTCTGTGCCAACGCCGGATCATTACTTGCCGTTGCTGTACATCATGGCATTACGCGAACCGCAAGACGATATTACGTTTTTCAACGATAATTTGATTGCGGGATCGCTCAGCATGACGTCGGTTTTAGTAGGATAAAAAGGAAAAAATCACCGAGTCTACGCGTGAATTTGAAGCCTTACGCGCTTTTCAAAAAGCACGTTACGAAGCAGGTTTGGATACGGTAAAATTAGATGTATTAGCAGAGGTTTTACAAAAAATAGGTTGCTTACAAGCGGTCAGATTTTGAAGACGATTTATAAAAACGCTTTGAAATCTGACCGCACTTTGAAATGAAAAAGAGCGTCTAGGATATTAATTAGAGTGCCTGCCTTTCAAGAAATACCCTAGGAATATTATTTAATCAACTGATAAGTCTAAAACAAAAACATCTAGCCTTTTTTTCAATTCTTCAGACATGTGCTTTTGAAGATCAAAATATAGTTCTTTGGCATTATTTATTCCATGAGTTTTCCGATTAGCTACCTTTTCATTTGCACCAAACCACAATACTAAATAAATACCTTGTCCATCAGCATCTGGATGAGTAGCATATAAACGATTCAACTGCGAGTCGAATGCAGAATAAAGTTCCGAATGCCATTGTCCTTTTACTTCAACTGGTAAAATTTTTCTTTTACCATTAATTAACTTAGAAAAAACAAGATCGCATCGATTATCGTCTTTCATATATCCTTCACGGATAAGATTCACTTGATAACGTTCAAGCCATATTCTTAAACGATCTGCTATGCGCTGTGTTGCAGTATTTTCATTAACTCGATTCTGGATATTTATTTTGTCATGATAGAATATTGACTTTGAAGTAATATCATGTCCATCTAAATCCTTTTGATAATTTTGTAATTCTTCCAATATAACTGTGCGTAAATTTTCGACGCTAATTATTTCATTCTCATCTAAAAAATTAACCACTTGATCAGCCGTCGGCATTTGGAAATTTTGGACTGATAATTTACATAAGTAATTAAATCGAATACTTTTTAAACTATTATAAAAATTTCTATATTGACTATTATTTAATAAGCGATCTAGAACAGGTATTGGATTATCTTGATAACTATCTCCTAATTTACCAATTAGTTCACTTAAAAAACGATAAGCTTTTTCTGAATCTGGACTATCCGAGCCATAAGAGGTAGGTAAATACACTTCTTCCCATTTTCCAATAAAAGCACTCAGAATTAATTCAATTTTGACAGGCGAAAGCATTATCCATTTTGTATAATCACCAAAACTGCCAAAATGCTCTTCTAAAATAAAGATACTATTAACATCTTTAATTAACTCTTGCCAAAAAATCTCATAATTTTCATCTAATAGATAAAAAGCGTGAGCAAACCAAAAATTTCTTTTAGATTTAATATCTTCCTCTTCTAAGGTAGGATTTATATTGAGTAAGTTTTCACAGTATTGCTGCACGATCTCTTTAAGTTTTTCGCGATCACCAAACTGAATAGCTAACTTTAATAATTCCTTTTGTGCTGAAAAATTCATATCAGGAAAATCTTCCAACCACTCTAAAGGAAGAGTGGTTTGCAAAAATTTAAATGTTTCATCATCTGCCAGCCAATTTACTTGTGCACTTTTACACTCCATGCAAGCCAATTGTGGCTCAATATACTTGTGTAGAAAATTTTCTGTATCGGCAGGATTAGAGAATAGACATCTATCCACTTCTTGTTTTAGTCGATCTCTATCATCAGAATTAACACCTAGCCAATAAGTAGATAAATTAGTACGTAAAGCTGTTAATATTTCAGCTGATACAGAATTTAATGCCCCATCTCGTTTTAAAATCTCTAAACACGCGGCATATAAAATGAACTCAAGGTTTAAAGATTTAGATTGACATTGTAATTCTGCTAATTTAGATAAACTTGGGATATTCGGCTGTATATAATCTAAACAGTTATAGAGAGCATTCCTAACCAGTTGCTCATCTCCAAATTTTTCTACAATTTTATTAGGTTAGAATAAAAGAGTTTGAGAAAAATGTAAAAGAGATTTCCAGTGTTTCCCGCTTTCTATTAATTGTCTATTTTCTTGAATAAATTGAATATTTCTATAATGAATATTTTTTTGTCTTTTATTATCTTCTCGATATCTCCTCTTACGTCGACATCTTAAAACATTGCATTTGTAATTATTTTTATCTTCTATATTCGTTCTGTACCAAATACGCAAGAACTCATATTTTTTTAATGCTTGCATACGCATGTATTGACGCAATTGATTAGGTCCCTTATGGCCATAGAAATTATGTCTAGCCATAAAGTACGACCATAATTCAACATCATCAGTATCAAAGGCTAAATCAACAATGTATTTGTAATCTTGCGATTGGAAATTTAAGCCGGAATGGCCTTGTTCAAATATATAAAATTTAGTTTCATGAATAGATTTATTATCAAATATATATTTAAATGCAATTCTAATAATATTCTGTCTTAATTCATCATTTTCAGATAAAATTTTTACCGATAAACTTTCTTTTTTTGTTGCAGCATTCTGAAAATATAGATTTTTAGTCCACTCCCAAATTTTTTCAGGCTCCCAAGGTTCTTGAACTAGTTCAAAATAGCGATCTAATAACATACTAATAATCTTGCTAATACCAACTCTGCACTGGCAATCATATTTTTTTTGATAAGAACAAGATAAATTAGCAGATAACTCATTTAACAATGGTATAACTAGAGCAAAACTCAGTTTTTGAATAAATCGTTTAATAAAGAAACGTTCACCAATAACTCTTTCAATACGATAATCTGTAGGATATAACTCGGAGCAAATTCTTAAAAATTTAATATAATCATCTATTTCAAATTCAGTATTAGATTTGGTCATCATATCTGCTACGATAGCAAGTGAGGTATTATCTCTAGCTTCAATTAGATATTCCCAAATCTCTCGGTAATTAGAGTCTTTAATTTTTGCTAAACACTTTCCTGCCAATCTTCGGTTATATTCATATCTAGATTCAACGCTAATGTTACAAACAATGCTTTTTAGTTCATTAGTTAGTTTTGAAACTATTGGAGAATCTATTAATAGTTCTAATAACAGTCCTTGTAAATCCCCATCAGAATTATCTGGAGATAACAAACTTTTCAGTTCATCGATCAATTCATCTGTGAAAAATCCAGAGATACTGAAACTTCGCCATCTATCGCTACGGCGAAAATAAGGATTTTCTTGATTTAAAACTTTTAATTTGGATAGTAGTTTTTTCTTTGAGAAGGGTAATAATAAAGCAGGGTCTCCATTCGATAAAATAGCATAAGGATCTAAATCAATTAGCTCTTCCTGAATACGTTGATTTTCTGATAATACAGTCATCCAAGCGAACAAACCGCGTAATTCATCACGTACAATATTATTCGGAGCAATAATAGATAAGATTTTGAGCAGTGATAATGGATTGTCTATTGAGGTCAATCTTTTAGCAAGATAATTACCAGCACAATATTCTGCAACAATCCTATGAACAGGCCTGTGTTGTTCTATTCCATCACTAGGAAGAAAAAATTGTGTAGATAAAATTTGATTAATATTTTTATCTGAATTTAAAGCAACAATATGCGGGTAGAAACGATTAGATGCAGAATCACTTAAACTCACACCTTCTGAACCTGATAGCATCAGTTTAGTAAAAACATCTTCTACTAATTCAATTTTTTTAGATGCTGGTAATATATTTCTATCATAAGAATAACCACTATTATTTTCTTTTGCTAATCCTTCAATAGTCAACTTAAAAGCAGAATGACGATTTTCAAAACATTGATTATTTTCCACATAGGATTTTGAAAATAATTTCAGAAATAAAGGATTAGATAATAGAGGGCTTAACTCAATACTAGCTGCATCCTCTAAAAATTTTTCTACATTTTGACCTGGATAATGGTATAAAAATAGTGCTTTTTGTTCTTGTTCATTAAGTTGTTTCAAATAAACTAACAAAGGCTCTTCACTAAAAATATTCCTACACTGTTGTGTATAACCCTCATACCATTTCACTAGAACGACTAGATAAAATGATCCTTTTAGCCGAAGTATTGCAGGCCATTATTAGTGCTTGTGTTACCGTTGATGGACCAATTTTTACTAACTCATTAAAACCATCAATAGCAAGCGAAGAACATTGCTGTGGATTCGAATGAATAAATATATTGGCAATACTTTTTTTGATTTCTAATTGCTCTGACAAACTATCCAATAAACAACTTTTACCCGCTCCTGGCTCAGCTAGAACAATAATCACTTTATTCTTAAATAAAAGCAATTCAGATTCATTAAATTCTTTGCCATCAGTATCATGTAAAACTCGAGGAAGATAAATTTCTTTATTCATAAGATATGCATAAATTGATATTTATATAGTATTCATTATAGCACTTCTAATTATTTACATATATATTTAATATATTTATTTTTGGGGCTGTACTAGATTAGCAGATATGTTACCCTCGAAATATGAAGATAACGCACTGCAAATTAAAGAAAAAAGTACAGAAAGAACTGCTCCGTTTTTTTGTATTGGAAGTTACCGCCCGTTCTGCGGCCGATATTTTGGGCATCCATCCCAATTCAGCAGCACTGTTCTACCGTAAAATCCGCACGGTTATCAACTATCATTTGGCCTTGGCTGCCGATGAGGTTTTCGAGGGCCCTGTCAAGCTGAACGACAGCTATTTCGGCGGACGGCGTAAAGGCAGACGTGGTCGCGGCGCGGCAGGAAAAGTGGTTGTCTTCGGCATTCTGAAACGCAACGGACGGGTCTATACTGTTGTGGTGGATAATGCCAAGCCTGAAACATTTCTCCCTGTCATCAAAAAGAAAATCATGCCGGACAGCATTGTTTACACGGATAGCCTGAGCAGCTACGACAAGTTGGACGTGAGCGGTTTCATCCATTACCGCATCAACCATTCCAAGGAATTTGCCGACTGTCAGAACCACATTAACGGCATTGAGAATTTTTGGAATCAGGCAAAACGCGTCTTACGCAAATACAACGGAATCGATCGCAAATCCTTCCCGCTGTTCTTGAAAGAATGCGAATTTCGATTTAACTTCGGCACACCGTCTCAACAGCTTAAAATTCTGCGGGATTGGTGTGAAATTTAGGGCTAATCTAGTACAGCTCCCTTTTAAAAGATGCAGTAAAAAGGCATAATTTAAGCCCTCATTTTTCAGAATTATTTGTTGTAGGAGCAAAAAGATGAATATTTTATTACTAGACGGTGGTAAAGATTTCGGCCATTCACATGGCGAGTTAAACCACACACTTCACAAAAAAGCGAAAGAAGTTTTAACCGCACTTGGACACAATGTAAAAGAAACCGTGATTGATGCTGGTTACGATGTTGAAGCAGAAATCGAAAAATTCTTGTGGATGGATGCCGTGATTTGGCAGATGCCAGGTTGGTGGATGCACGAACCTTGGACAGTGAAAAAATACATAGACGAAGTATTAACCGCCGGACACGGCAAGCTTTACCACAGTGATGGCCGCCATCGTGTCAATCCAACCGAAGGGTACGGTACAGGTGGCTTATTACAAGGCAAAAAACACATGCTCTCACTTACTTGGAATGCGCCGATTGAAGCCTTCACTCGCGAAGGCGATTTCTTCGAAGGTAAAGGCGTGGATGCTTTATACATGCACTTCCACAAACTCAATGAGTTCATCGGTTTGACCCGTCTGCCGACATTCTTATGTAACGATGTGATCAAAAATCCACAAGTAGAACAATACTTAACTGATTACCAAGCACACTTGGAAAAAGTATTTGGCTAATGGAAACCTTTGCAAAACTCCCCAAAATCCCCTAAATTCCCACCAAGACA